>NZ_BAAGRL010000031.1:4823-44395 GCF_054782975.1 Myceligenerans halotolerans | reverse complement strand
CAAAACAGCAGAGAAACGCCCGGCCGCTGACGCGGCCGGGCGCTACTCACGGATCCGGGTCAGAGTCGAACAGCCGCGGCTGAACAGCCTCGGCCGCCCTGATCGCCAATTGCTCGGCCTCACCGCTGCGGCCTTGCCGGACAAGGGTCCAGGCAAGATAGCGCAGGGAAATTGCCTCCTGGAGACCGGGAGCGTCCGAGTTGTGAGACGCGGTGAGCGCTCGCTCAGCTGCCGTCCAGGCCAGATCCTCCTTGCCCAGCCGCCCAGCGATCCCCGCGCCGACCCGGTAAACGGTGGCGAGCGCCCGATGCGCAGCAGCCGCCTCGTCGCCGGTGCAGGAGTCGACGAGACGACGGGCGTCCGTGAGGACAGCGGGGAGAAGGGCGAGAAGCTCGTCATGCCGCCCGTCGACGTAGAGTCGCCAGACCTCAGCGGCCTGACGCTCAGCCACGTCCAGTGAGACAGTCTCGTTCGACTCCGCGAAGTCGGGCAGGCCCGGCACGACGCCACTACTGGTGATCGCTTGCCGCAGTCCGATCACACCGGAAGGGCTGAACGGCTCCGTCCGACTGCTGCTGCCGTCACTCAGGAGCGCCTGGACCGTTGTTTCCAAAGCAGTCGCGAGACGGCTGAGAGTTGCGGGCCGACAGGTCGTCCGGGTGCCACGCTCAATTCTCGCGACGGTATCGACGCCAACCCTGGCCTTGGCCGCAAGCACGTCCTGGGACAGATCTCGCGCCTTGCGCAGGCGCGCGAGGTTCTCGGCAAGGGCCGTCATCGAGCATCCTCAGACCGGGTAACCGTCGTCGCACAGGACCGGACCATTGCCGTCCTGGACGGCTGCCAGCGCTGTTGTCAGACGCCGGACAAGCACGTCGTGCAGCTTCCCGCTGACCTCTTCGAGCCGGTAGAGCCCGACCGAGACGATCTCCGGGTCTTCCAGTCGCAGACCTGCGACTTGCTCGTCATCGATCGGCCCGCCGTCGAACACCCAGGCGATCCCTTCGGGCATTCCATCAGGTGTGGGCGCGACATGATCGATGACCAGTGGACGCATTCGCTCACGGACGAGACCGAGTTCTTCGTGCAGCTCACGCGACGCGGCACTCCAGGGGGATTCGCCGTCGTCCACAACACCGCCAGGAATGTCCCACTCGGCCTTGTAGGAAGGCTCGACGATCACAACCCGGCCGTCGCCGTCGTACAGAAGCACGCCGCCAGACATGCGCTTGCGCGGCAGGGACGCGACGTACTCGTCGAACGGCAATGGAGTCACGAACTGACCCTAACAGCGGGCCTGCCGCGCGAACCATGCCTCAGAGGCAGGGTTCGCGCCTGCTCACGCGATCAACCCTGCCTCTGAGGCTCTGGTTCCCATCGATCCGTCGAGACAGGCTCGAAGCCTGATCGGCGACGGCAAGGAGGTCTCTGTCGCCTGGAAGTTCTCGAAACTCGATCGACCGGAGCACGAAATGCTGACTACCCCACATGAGTCCACGTCCCGCCGCCCAGTGCAGGTCGCCTTCGTCGATCTCGACGGCACCATCGTGCGAGAAGGAGACGATGTCGTGCCGGAGCGGACGCGTCGCGCGGTGGCCGCAGCGGTCGCGAGGGGTATCAAGGTGGTGCTGTGCACCGGCCGGTCCGCAGTGGGTGTCTTGCCGATCGCCGAGTTCCTCGGGCTGGGCAAGGGCTCGGTGTTCATCGCCTCGAACGGCGCGATCACCGCCGAGCTGACCGGGAACCGGCGCCGCCCGTTTCAGATCGTGCGCCAGCAGGTGTTCGACCCGTGGCCCGCGTTCACGGTGTCCATGGCGGTGGCTCCGCAGGTGGCCATGGCCGTCGAACAGGTCGGTGTCGGGTGGCGGGTGAACCGGCCCTTCCCGGTCGGCCGCTTGAACGGGCTGGAGCACATCGTGCACGAGCGGGTCCTGTGGTCGCAGCACACCACCCGCGCCGTCGTTCACGCCCCCGGGATTGCCGCGTACGCCCCGCAGATCGAAGGAACCGGGTGCACCGCGACCCCGAACGGCGCCGACTGGATCGACCTGACAAAACTCGGACTGTCCAAGGCGACCGAGGCCGGTGCGTTGCGGCGCCGGTGGGGCATCCACCCTGATGACACCGCCGCGATCGGCGACGGCGCCAATGATATCGGCTTGCTGCACCAGGTCCGCCACGGCTTCGCCATGGGCAACGCCAGCCAAGCGGTCAAGGACGCGGCGGACTACGTCACAGGCTCGATCGACCACCACGGCGCCGCCTCCGCCCTGGAGTCCTTGACGTTGTCCACCCGGGAGTCGGAGCAGGTGCCGGCCGAGACCGGGGCGGGGGCACGATGAGCGTCTTCGAGGGCGAGGAGGACTTCACCTCCGAGACGGCGCACGAGCCGGCGCGACGGCCCGCGCAGTGGAGAGTCGGCGATCGAGTGCGGGTGGTGGACGGTCCGCGCTTGCTGCTCGGCGCAACCGGCACAGTCGTCGAGGTCGACGTTCCCAGAGCCTGGAGCGTGCGCGTCCACATCGATCGAGGCGGATTCGACCGCGCGCTCTTGGCTCCCCATGAGCTTGAACCAATCGATGGGGCGACATCGTGATCTGGCTGATGGTCGGCTACCTCGTCCTGCTTGCGGTCCTGCTGAGCGTGCTGCGCGCGTCGCGGGTGCGGCGATAGGCCGCCCCCAGGCACCACCGACGACGATGACCGAAGACCTGGAGGTGACGAGCGACATGTCCCAGAACGCGGTTGCGGTCGGCTACGCCCGCGACGCCGCCCAGTTCGCCGTCGTGCAGACCCACGCCCGCGACCACGGCTACCTGCTGGCCCACGTGATCGACGACCAGCGCGACACAGCCACGATCAGCCAGCTCACCAAGCAGGCGATGGACCAGGGCGCTGATGTCGTCATCCTTCCAGGCGACGCGATCTTGTCGGCTGCCCGCAAGAGGCTGGAGAAGGAACTGACGAGCGTCGGCGCGAGATGCGTCGTACTCGGCGCCCCCAGCGCCCCCGCCCGAGCCGCACTCGAACGCGTCCTGCCACGACGCGACTTCGATGCTGCTCGGGGCAAGCACGCGAAGCGCGCCCCCGGACCGACATCCCCGTGACTCCTGAACTTGCGGCCGGAGGTGCACCCCCGACGTTCTGCACCGTCGCAGCAAGAACTGGCCGCAAGCCCGCCGACCCCCGGCGGGCGACCCGTAGCGGTCTGAGACCACGCCCCGGTCTTGGACCGCTACGGCCCAGACCGCACCTCCTTGCACTACCGACTCTGTCTCGCACGAGTGCCTGCCTGGAGGAAAGGCATGCGCAGCGCGGGATCGGACGTCGTTCACCGTCTCCTCGTCGACATCGAGGCTGCTGGGGCTTAGGCATCGCCGGTGTGTCGCGGCACGTCAGAGTCTCCTTCGGGTACGTTCCGAGACGTCTCGTGCACAGTCTGGTGCGCTGAACTTGCGCCGCCGGGGATTGGAGAGTCCATGTCGTCAACGGATCCCTCGCGGCGGCTCCTTGCTGTCCACGCGCACCCCGACGACGAGACCATCACCTGTGGTGGCCTGCTTCGACGCTGTGCGGACGCGGCCGTGGCCACGACGCTCGTGACCTGCACCGATGGGCGGTATGGGCCGGTGAATCCGGAGCTCGGTATCGTGCTGGACCCGGACGGTCTCGCGCGAACCCGCTCGCGGGAACTGCGCGACGCGGCGGCGGTCCTGGGAATCGACCGGGTGATTCAGTTCGCGCACCACGACTCCGGCATGACCGGCGCGAATCAGAACGCGGCGTCTCAGGCGTTCTGGTCGCAACATGTCGACGTTCTGGTGCGCGAGGTTGTCGAGGTGATTCGGGCGTGCCGACCGCAGGTGGTGGTGACGTACGACCCGGTCGGGAACACGGCACATCCGGACCACGTCCAGGCGCATCGGGTGACGGTGCTGGCGATCGAGGCCGCCCGGGAGGCTCGGTTCGCTCCCGAGCTCGGAGAGCCGTGGGATGTGCGGTGCGTGCTTCACCCCGTGTACCCGGTCAGCGCCCTGGAGAAGTTCATCGACGATGATCTCGCGGCCGGGCTACCACATCCCTACGACGGGCGTTCGATACGCGAGATCAACTACGCCCGCCCGGACGCGGAAGTGACGCACGTCGTGGAGATCGCGGCGGTATACGACGCCAAGTCCGAGGCCCTTCATGCACACCGGACGCAGGTCGGGCCACACTTCCCGCAGCTGTATCGCGCTGCCCTGGCCCGCCGCGACGTCGAGCACTTCCGGCTGGCAATGGGAGACATGGTGTTGCCCGACGGCTTCGCCGACATCTTCCGCGCGACGGAGACCTGACCGGGCATGGAAGTTGACCGGCTACGGGTGCTGTTCGTCGTGCCGTCGGCACGCCGCGCTGGTGGCGGCGACGTCTGGCTGGCCCACATCCTTTCGCAGTTGCCTGCACGCGGCGTCGAGGTGATGGTCGCGTTCGAGCAGACGGGTGAGCTCGTCGAGCATGCAGGCCGCGCTGGGTGCCGAACTGCGGTCCTGGGAAGTCAGGCGGTCGGGATGGACGCGGTTGACCAGCTCATCGCGCCACTCGCGGCGGAGATGCGTGCGATCCGCCCCGACGCGACGATCATGTGGTCACCACGTGCTCAGCTGTATGGCGCCCGCGCCCATGAGGCTGCGGGACGACCCGGCATGACCTTGTGGGTCCAGCACGTCATGCCCTCGGACTTCTGGCTGCACAGCGCAGCATCGGAGCAGCCCTCCGACGCCGTGATCTGCGTCTCGACCGCTGTGCGCGACCGGCAGGCCAGCCTCTATCCCGGCACGAACGCCGTGGTCGTCCATCCCGGCGTGGCCGCACCCGCGCTCGCTGATCGAGCGGCTGCTCGGGCGTTGCTCGGGATGCCGGAAACAGTGCCCGCCGTTGGGGTGGTCGGCCGCATCGAGCCGTGGAAGGGTCAGGACGTTGCCGTGCGTTCACTCGCTCTGCTTGCCGAGCGCGGGTATGCGGCAGAACTGGTTCTGGTCGGACAGCGTCACTCGCCGACCTGGCCGGACTTCGCCGATGAGACAGCTCGGCTGATCGATGCCTTGGGCCTGACCGGCCGGGTGCACTTCACCGATCACCAGGATGACGTCGGCCCCGCACTCGGTGCGCTCGACGTTCTCGTCTGCTCCTCGCGGGAAGAGGGTTTCGGGCTCGCCGTGGTCGAGGCGATGGCCTCCGGTGTGCCCGTCGTGGCGACCTGCTGCGGCGGCCCGGAAGACATCATCGTGGACGGCGTCCACGGTCTCCTGGTCCCGACCGAGGACCCGGTCGCACTCGGAGAGGCAGTCCACGCCGTTCTTGCCGACGCTCCATCACGCGCAGCCATGACCGCCGCGGCGGCGGCTCGGGCGCGAGATCGCTTCACTCCCGCAACCACGACCGATGCCCTGCTGGGCGTGATTCGCGCGACTCTGGAACCCGGCTCGCGGCAGGCCGCGGACGCGTAGCCTTGAGCCCAGGGCTCTGTCCAGCCCGTGTTGTCGAAGGACTGAGGGAGACGATGACGACGCTTGAGCACCACCGGCCGCCGGTCTTCGCCTGCCCGGTCTGCGAGGAACCGCTGACACGCGAGGGCCAATCGTTCCTCTGCCCGAACAAGCATGTGTTCGACGTCGCCAAGGAGGGCTACGTCAACCTCCTGCTCGCCCAGCACCGCCATTCGAAGGACCCTGGGTACAACAAGGAGATGATCACCGGGCGTCGTGATTTCTTCGACGCGGGTCACTACGAGCGACTCGCCGACGAAGTAGCTGACACGATCAGGAAGTATCTGCCCAGTGGCTCCAGCGTCGTCCTGGATGCAGGGTGTGGCGAGGGCTACTATCTTCGCCGGCTTCGTGCGCTGCTGGCTGCCAACGATGCAGATGGTGACGTGCTGCTGGTCGGTACGGATATCTCGAAGCATGGCGTGCGCGTCGCCGCACGTCGTGATCCGCAGGGCCTGTACGCCGTGGCGGGAACATTCCGCATCCCAGTCCTGCCTGACAGCGTCGATGTCCTGCTAACCCACTTCTCGCCGGTCTCGGCTGTGGACTTTCGCAAGGTCGTCAAGCCTGGCGGCATCGTGCTGGTCGGCGGGCCAGGCCGGCTGCACCTGCACTCGCTCAAGGAGTTGCTGTACGAGACCCCGAACCCGCACGAGCCCGATGACCAGCTGGCCGGCCAGGACGGCTTTGAGCCCATCACAACGCACACCATCCGCTATCCCCTGCATCTTGAAGGGCCGGGGCAGGTCGCCAATCTGCTGCTGATGACTCCCTACAACTGGTCGGTCAGCGAAGAACAGCGGCAGCGGCTGATCTCCATGGAGTCGTTCGACACCGAGGTGGACGTCGAGATCCGCGCGTACCGGCGGCTGGGCGCGACGCCTGCGGGAAGTGATACGCAGAGCGCGCGTATGGGTGCAGAAGCGGTATGAAGGTCCTGGTCGACGGCAGGATCACCGATGCCGACGGGATCGGGCGCTTCACGTCACGGCTGGCGGCTCAGCTCAACCGCCTCGGCCGCGAGTACGGAGTCGACGTCGTCGTCGCACGACGGCCAAAGGCGCCGCGGTACTCGCTGGGAGAAGGAGCCGAACTGGTCGGCCTGGCGAATCAGCACCGCGCCGATCTGATCCACGTCTTCGACTATCGGGTACCCCTGGACCGAACGGTGCCCGTGGTGGCGACGGTGCACGACCTGTTGCGCCTGCGCCATCCCGAACATTGCTATGGCGACGACGCGTTCATCGGAAAGTTCGGGAACGGCGCCTTTGCCGCACTGCGTGAAGCGACCGCAGCGCTCAGGGACACAGCCCCTTGGCCGGCGAACGCCAGGAACCCGGAATCATGGCACGAGGAGTTCTACGGCCGGATGGTTGCGCATTCAGTCCTGACCTCCGCTGCAACGATCGTCCCCACCAAGGTGGTCGCCAGCCACGTCAAAGATGCGTTCGGCGCGGCGTCGCCCTCCCCCGCCATCATTCCCTGGGGCGCTGACCACTTCATCTCGGCCAAGCGAGATGCGCGAGCATCGGCCCGCTCAGGATTCCTGAGCGGCCCCTACATCGTCTACCTGGGCCAAGCTCGTGCGCACAAGGGTCTCGACACCCTGCATGAGGCGTTCATGCGCTCCCGCTTCCGCAAGGCCGGCGGATCACTGGTCCTGATCGGACGGGACTTCGCTCCCGCGGTGAACCTCGAGGAACAGACCCTTGCCCTCGGGGAGGTCTCCGACGCGAAACTGGCCTCGACGCTCCGTCAGGCTGAGGCCGCAGTGCACCTCGCGGAGCACGAGGGTTTCGGGTTCCCGCCACTCGAGGCGCTGTCTGTCGGAACGCGTGTGCTCGCCTCGGACATCCCGGTCCTGCGCGAGACTCTGGGCGCGTACGCGTCCTTCACCGATCCTCACGATCCGGTGCGCGCATCCGAGGACCTCGACCGCCTCATAGACTCGTCCGACCCGCCCGGGGCGCGGGCGGACCGTATCGCACACGCCGTGGGGTATTCCTGGGAACGCTGCGCCCGCAAGGTCCTGGCCATGTACGCGGCAGTGGCCTCATGACCAGTCCGACGATCTTCCTCGACGTAGGAGACGTCCTCATCCGAACCCATGCCGGCGCGCAATACGCTGCCATGGCCGACCTCACGGGCGTCACCACCGAACGGATATCGCGAGCGGCGGAGCCTCTCGTGTCCCGCCTCGAAACGGGCGTGCTGGCCTTCGACGCCTTCGTTGAAGAAATCGCCATGCGCCTCGGGATCCCACGGTTGCCCCGGCATGAGATCGAGTCGGCCTGGTGTGCTGTGATCGGCGAGGTCGACGCTACCGTGGCCGCGCCGGCCGGGGTTCTGGCACGTGCCGGGCGCGTCGTGCTGGCCAGCAACACCAGCGCCGTGCACTGGAAGCTTGTGAAGGCCCGCCTGGTCGCGTCCGGAATCGATGCTCCGATGTTTTCCTCGTTCCAGGCCGGTGCACGCAAGCCGTCCGAAACGTACTTCGCGGCCTTGGTGCAGCAGTGGCGTCCGACGCCGGGCAGCGTGTTCATCGACGACCGCGCGGAGAACGTGCACGCCGCCGAGCGGCACGGGCTCGTGGGCCACCGGCACACGGACGCGGCCGAGACGGCAGACCTGCTCACCGCACTCGCCAGCGTTCATTGAAACAGCCGGATCGAAGGAGGATGCGTGGCATTGATCGCCGTGGACACCCGGACCAACCACAACACGGGCGTCGCCCGATATGGACGCGCTGTCACCGATGCGGCCTCGGCTGTGGCAGCACAAGCGGGACATCGGCTTGCGATCATCGTCCGGGACGGCCAGGAGAACACGTACGAGCACCTGACCGTCCACGGTCACCAGGTCGTCCCCGTACCGGGTGACTCCGGCTTCGTCCGCGACAGCGAGCACCTGCGCCGGGTGCTGGCCACGATGGGCGCCGACTTCTTCTACGCCTCCCACTACATCGTCGACCGCCGCTGTCCGGTGCCGTATCAGTTCACGATCCACGACTTGAACCGCTGGCGGTTTCCCGAGCTCAGCTACGACAACGAGTCCTTCGTCGCACGCTTCGGGCAGGGCGAGCTGAGCAAGATCCGCAGCGAGCTGACGGACTTGGCAACACCGGACGAGCCCGCGGGCGAGCAGACCTTCACTCGCTACTTCAAGGCCGTGAACCTGGACCTGGCATCTCGGGCAGCGCGGATCGCCGTCGTCTCGAACGCGACGGCATCTGACGTCCAGACGATCCTCGGAGTGCCCGCGGATCGCATCGATGTCGTCCCGTGCGGCGTGGACGACACCACATTCCGGCCACGGCCCGACGACGTCGCACGCGTCAGGAGAGAACATGGGGTCGGCGGCGGACCATACGTCATGTTCGTCGGCCTGGCTCACCCCAACAAGCGGTTCTCCTGGCTCGTCGATCAGCTGACCGCGGCACGCGAGACTCTCCCGGCCGGTGCGCGCCTGGTCGTCGTAGGTGGCCACGGCGAACGCGACGAGCAGGCGGCGCGGATCATCGCCCGTCGCGGAGCCGAGGACTTCGTCGTCTTCACCGGCCGTGTCACCGACCTCGACCTGGCCGCTCTCTACACGGGCGCGGCAGCGTGGGTCACAGCGTCGGTGAACGAGGGCAACAACCTGCCACCACTCGAAGCGATGGCCTGCGGCACAGAGGTCATCGCAACCGACATCCCACCGCTGCGGGAGACGCTGGGAGGCTTTGCGCACTTCTACCGGCTCGAGGACGCAGGGCAGTTCCAGGCGCTCGTCGCCCGCGCCCTCGACGGCAGCCTGCCGTCCCGTTCCGGCGAGTACCGTGCTCCTACCTGGCAGGACGCCGGGGAACTACTCGTCGCGTCGTGGGAGCGCGCACTGGCAGAGCTCTCATAGGCCGCGCCAGGCGCGCCGCAGGTGTGCGAAATCGTCGGGGGTGAGCGCCTCGCCGGTCGTATCCAGGTGGGTCACGTAGTACAGGCTCGGTATGCCCAGTGACGGTTGGGCGGCAACGTACTCGCGCCATGCGCCACGTGACGGCATGGGCCAGCCGTCGGTGTCGATCAGCGCGTTCGGGATGGCGATCGAGGCCATCTCGGCACGGAACGTCATCTCGGCGAGCACGGAGTCCTGCCTGCGGGAGTAGACGTCGCCCAGCCGGACCATGTCCTGGACGTCACCGAAGTAAGGGTTCGGGGACTGGCCCATGATCAACGCGTCCGGCTTGATCTCCTTGGCCGTCTCGTAGATGAATCGCTGCATCTCGTACGCTGCCTCGATACCGAAGAGCCGGTCCGAGCCTTCTGGGAACTGCATCCCGTACAGCCCGGGAGTGGCGGACACGTGGTCGAGCTTGAGGCCGTCAGCATCCAGGCCGTCGGCTCCGAGGGCGATCTGGAGCTGACCACGGATCCGCTCACGCACCCTCGGGAGCGTGATATCCACGCCCATTTTCTTGCCTGGCGTCGGGGGCCCGAACTTCGACTGCCGGCCGGGCCGGTTCGCACTCAGCGCAGCCCGCGGGTGCCAGGTGATGCAGTCGGCCTGGTCGATACCTTCCGGGTCCCACGGGGACCACCACAGCAGAACATGCCGGTCCATCCGGTGCTGCCCGGCGACGAAACCCGCGAGGTCAGGCCACCTGCCTTCGTCCACGTCCTTGAGCCCGCCGGTCAGGAACCATCTCGCGTCGATCACCAGGGTCCCGAACGGCACTCCCAGGTGTTCAAGCCGGGCGGCGATGTCCTGGTAGTTCGTCTGGGTGCACAGCGTGTACACGGCGTTGTCCGGGCCTCGTTCCGGCGCCGAGCGGATCCGGAAGAGATCGCCTTGGTATGCCTGGTGGCCCCAACCAGACACGATCGGTCTCGTCCACCAGTCCACGCTCTCCCGTGTCCCGATGCTGGGGACGAGCCCCTCGGCCTGGAGCGCGTCACGGTGCGCCTCGAAGGCACCCGAGCTTGTTCGCGCGGGCGCCAGCACGATCGCGGGCGGGGTGAAGCCGGTATCCGTCTCGATCGCGCCCCAAGCCCCGATCTCCAGCGTGAACTGCGAGCCGCCGTCGTAGACAAGCTCCGAGAACAGGTGGGCACCCGGCCGCGTGAGCAGGCCGAGGCACCACCACTCGTGATCCGGTGCGGCCGTCACCGCGAAGGCGAGCATTCCTGGGTTGGCGACGAAGTTTCCCCCAGCGTTGTCGAGGTCAGCGTTGACGCTGACCTGGGCACGCTCGTGGGCTTCGATGACCTGGCGCGCGTGCGAGTTCGGGTCCGGTGTCATCACCTGGGTGAAGCCGACCGGAGAGCACTGGGCATACTCGCGCGCCCGGGTGGTCCCGCGGTCGTTGAAGTGCTTCGTCACCGCGAAGTCCTCTACGAACCCTTGAGCCGGGGTCGTGCTGAAGTAGCGGATCGTATCGATGCTCGACGCTCCCTCAAGACGGACGCCGAGTGTCAAGCGGTCACCGTGAACGATCGCTTCGTAATGCTTGGTCCACACCGTCGACCGAGCGGTCCAGCGAACGAGGTCAAGGCCGTCGCTGTGCGAGTGCTTCATCGCGTCTCGCTCGACGTCCAGGTCGAGACCGTCCGCACTGTCGGCCGCGATCGCAGCAACCAGGGTCTGGTCGAGCCGGCCGGAGCGAATACGCAGCGTCCCACCTGCGTCGTCGAAGGTGACTCGGAATTCCGGACGGTCGACCTCGATCACGTTCCTCCACCCGCCGAACCGGACAAAAGGGGTTCCCGCTGACGCGAACAGAGGCTAGCATCGCCAGGCGGAGACTTGATCGGTGCGAGGGGGGCGCGTGGGTCCGGTATTGCTGACGGGTGCTGCTGGACTTCTCGGTGTTCCACTGATTCGCCGCCTGCGACGGCTTGGCGCGGACGTTGTCGCCGTGGACGACGGAAGCGCCGGGACCTTGGGAAGGCTCAATGAGTTCGCTACCGACCCAGGCGTCCACATCCATCCGATCGACATCCGCGATCCCGCCGCGTTGAAGTCCGCAGCCGCTGGTGGCGTAGGGACCGTCGTCCATCTCGCGGCACGGCACTTCATCCCCGCATGTGAGAAGGATCCCGCGACGGCCTGGGACGTGAATGTCCGGGGAACCGCCAACGTGCTCGAAACCGCACATGCGGTCGGGTGCGAACGTTTGGTCCTGGCTTCTACCGCGGATGTCTACGTGCCGCGGGACCACCCTCACGATGAAGACGCGCCGACGGGTACCGCGACCGTCTACGGGCGCACCAAGATCGCCGCCGAGCGTCTCGTCGCGGAAGCCGCCGTCGAGCATCCGGAGCACGCCTACCTGGTGCTCAGGTTCTTCAACTTGTACGGTGCACACCCCACGGCGGAGCACCTGATTCCGACGGTCATGCGCCAGGCACTGGACGGTCGCCGGCTCGAACTGGGCGACCTGTCGTCCGTTCGCGACTACGTGCATGTCGAGGACGCGGCAGACGCCGTGCTCCACCTCCTGCGCGCCGAGGCGACCGGAATCATGAACATCGGCACCGGCGTCGGGGCCTCGGGCCGCGACATCGTGCGGCTCGTGGGAGAGTTCCTGGGCCGTGAGCTCGAGGTGGTCCTCGACCCAGCACGGGTGCGCACCACCGACCGCCCACATCTGGTCGCCGACCCCGGCAGGCTCGTCGCTGCCCTCGGGAGCGCACTGCCCACCACGCTCCGTGAGGGGCTCGACCTCGTGATCGACGCAGCACACGCCAGGCTCGCATCCACCATGGAGGCATCGTGACACCTGTCCAGTACGAGCGGCGGCTCTGGGCCGCGGCAAACATCAGCGAGCGACTCGCGCCGTCGACGATCCGTCCTACCGACGTCTCGCTCAAGTTCACCGAGAACTGCCAAGCGCGATGCGTCACGTGCGACTACTGGAAGCACCGGTGGCACGATGCCATGGACACCGACAAGGCCGTCTCCGTCATCGACCAGATCGCCGACCTCGGGGTCACGACACTGCGTCTGACCGGTGGTGAACCGCTGCTGCGCAGAGACCTCTTCGACGTCCTCGACCGCGCACGCACGGACTCCTTCTCCACCATCGCGCTGCAGACCAACGGGCTCCTCCTGGGAAGGTTCATCGACCGCGTCAACGCCTCGCCGATCACCCACGTCGTGGTGTCCCTGGACGCCGTCGGCGACAGGAACGACACGATCCGGGGGATCTCCGGCTACTTCGACAAGGCCCTCGCCGGGCTCGACGCCGTCGAAGGCAAAACGCGGATCATCGCCATGACCCTCAACCAGGTGGGGGCGGGCGACCTCGACGAGTTGCTCGACCATGTCGAGCGGCTCGGCGGGTACCTGGCCTGCAACCTGCCGGACAACCGGCTGTACTTCCTGCAGGACGCGGCGCTCGCGGGCCTCTGGCCCGATGAGCCGGCAAGCGAGCAGATCGTGACAACTCTGGGCCGGCGGCTCGGGAAGCAGTTCACGCCGTACGAGCTCGACTACGTGCGCGGCTATCTTCGCCAGGGGGACCCGACCATGCGCGACATGAACCCGCCGTGCGTGCTCGGTTACACCACCGTGTACATCTCCTCCGACGGCGCGGTGCGGTCTGGCTGCTATGTCCTGCCTCCCATCGGCAACATCCTGGAGGACGACCTGGAATCCATCCTCGACTCCGCCGCGTACCAGGCTCGCGCGAAGTCGATGCTCCGCCTGGAGTGCCCCGGCTGTGCGTGCAACGTCTTCAAGAGCCTGCGCACGAAGAACGCGCTCCAGGACCGGGTCAAGTCCGTGAGCCGCCGTATGGCGGCTATGGCCGAAGGCTGAGGGGACGACCAACGATGCGTGTACTCGTCCTCGGTGGCGACGGCTATCTCGGCTGGCCCCAGGCTCTGTACCTGTCGGCCATTGGCCACGAGGTCCACACCGCCGACAATCTCGCGCGTCGGCGATTCGACGAGCACCACGGGTTCGACAGCCTCGTCCCGATCGCAGCCCCAGAAGCCCGGATCGCCCGATGGCGCGACCTGTCCGCGCGCGACGTCACGTTCCATACCGTCGACCTGACCGATGCCGGCCTCGTCGACCGTCTGGTCCGCGAGACGATTCCGGACGCGATAGTCCACTTCGGTGAGCAACGCTCTGCCCCGTACTCGATGATCGACCGCCACCACGCCGTCGAGACCCAGGTGAACAACGTCGTCGGCACGCTGAACGTGCTCTACGCGATGGCCGATCACGTCCCGGACTGCCACCTCGTCAAGCTCGGGACACTCGGTGAGTACGGCACACCCAACATCGACATCGAAGAGGGCTACATCGAGATCACTCACAAGGGGCGGATCGACCGCCTGCCCTTCCCGAAACAGCCAGGCTCCTTCTACCACCTGAGCAAGGTGCACGACTCGCACAACATCGCGTTCGCATGCCGCATCTGGGGAATCCGGGCGACCGACCTGCACCAGGGCATCGTCTACGGCAGCACCACGGACCAAACGGCGCTCCACCCCGATCTGGCCACCCGTCTCGACTACGACCACGTCTACGGCACGGCGCTCAACCGATTCTGCGTGCAGGCCGCACAAGGGCACCCCATCACCATCTACGGGCAGGGCGGCCAGACTCGCGGCTACATCAACATCCGCGACACGATGCAGTGCATCGCGCTCGCCATCCAGAACCCCGCCGGACCCGGCGAGTACCGGGTCTTCAACCAGCTCACCGAAGAATTCGCCCTGGTCGATCTCGCACAACGCGTCGCCAAGGTCGCGGCAGCCTCGGGGATCGCGACGGACGTCCAGCAGGTCGCGAACCCCAGGGTCGAGGCCGAGCAGCACTACTACCGGACGGTGCACACAGGACTGCTCGATCTCGGCCTTCAACCCCACCTACTCGACGACGAACTCATCGCCGCACTCATCGAGACGGCAATCGCCAACGCAGACCGCATCGACCCCGAGGTCATCGACCCACGCATCGCCTGGCGTAGCCGGCACAACGACATGGGGAGCAACCCGTGATCGGCGTCGTCGTGCCCGTATGCAACCGGCTGGAGAACCTCCAGCTGTTGCTGCTCTCACTTGAGCGACAGACCTGCGACGACTTCGTTGTTGTCGTTGCGGACGACGGGTCGGCCGACGGGACACGATCCTTCGTCGAAGAACAAGCGGACTCGGACGAATGGCGTAGTCGCCTTCGCTGGATCGGATGTGGACCTGACCATGGTGTACGGACCGGCCGCGCACGGAACATCGGCGCCGCGAACCTTCCCGACGCCGCACGGCACCTCCTCATGCTCGACAGCGATCTGGTCCTACAACCACGAGCCATCGAACTCACCCTCGACGCCGCCAGGAACTCCCCGGACCTCGTGCTGCTCGGCGCCGTGGAGTGGCTGCCACCGATGGACCACGAGACCGTGCGACAGCACCTGCGCGACCAAGACATTGACGCGCTGCGCGCAGAGGTCCCGGAAGGTCGTCCTCAACGGGTCGAAGGCACTTTCGTCGGACGTGAGCTTCGCGAGCAACTACGCCTCGGCGACGTACCAGAAGAGTTCATCCTCCGGCCCGAATGGGCCCTCCCACTGAACTCGACCTGGCCGCTCGACCGGTACTGGGCAATCGGAGGCTTCGACGAAGGCATGGTCGGCTACGGCTACCAGGACATGGAACTCGGAGCCCGCGCCGCGAAAGCAGGCACCGTGGCACGCTACCTCTCCGACCTCTGGGCACTGCATGTCTGGCATCCCAAGCCGCCGCGCGCCATGATCGAGAACCAACGCAACCTCGACTACTTCCTTCGCCGACACGGTCCCAACCCCCTCGTCGAGACCGACATCGACTGGGGCATCTGGTGGCACTACCACGCCGAACGCGGAGGAACTATCGCGCACGACACCGACGGGACACTCTGGGCTGTCAACCGGGATCGAACCCACGCGCTGCAGTTCCCCGACGCGTCGTGGATCCGCAGGCTCGGCGCAGAGAAGGACGACGTCATGGACGGCCTCGACCTGTCGCGAATCCAGGAGGCCAGCTGGTCGGCCCCGCAGGAACACTGATTGAGAAGAACGTCTTGCGGACGTTCTCGGCACGGTCGCGCTCGCCCGACGGCAGGCAAACCGCAGCACGTCGGTGCAGTTGCGCGGCCTACTACCGGACAGGCCGGTCGCCCGGCGCGAGACTGGCCTCATGGCGATGACCAGCGCGGGCCTCCTGTTCTACCGGCGACTGCCCGGCGCCGGTTTCGAGGTACTGCTCGGCCATATGGGCGGGCCGTTCTGGGCCCGCAAGGACGCCGGCGCGTGGACCGTGCTCAAGGGCGAGATCGACCCGGGCGAGGAACCGCATGCCGCGGCGCTCCGCGAGGCCGGCGAGGAGCTGGGACTGGGGCTGCCGCCGTCGTCGGTCCCGGACCTCGACCTGGGCGAGATCCGTCAGCGCGCGGGCAAGAGGGTCCTCGCCTGGGCACGCGAATGGCCGCCGCCGGGGCCTGACCTGGAGCAGGTCCACAGCAACACGGTCGAGATCGAGTGGCCGCCACGGTCCGGGCAGCGCATGGAGATCCCGGAGATCGACCGCGTCGCATGGCTCGCGCCCGACGACGCGCGGCGGCTCGTCGTGAGCGCGCAGACCGCCTTCGTCGACCGCCTGGAGGCCGCCCTCGCAGGGTGAGCCGCCGACGGCCGCGGTCAGGCCCTTCGGGCGGCCGGGCCATCGACGGACATGCCCCGGATCATGCCCCCGGGGAGCCGTTCTCCTCGTCCTCGCTCTTCGGGCGGGAGCGCAGGAGCATCGCGAACACCGGGAAGAGCGCGATCCCGATCGCCATGAAGGCCATGTTGCCGAGTGCGGTGCCCAGAGCAACGCCGATGCCTACCCCGAGCGCGATTCCCACACCCCAGTTCCAGTCGTCCGTTGACCTCGCCGCGTCCTTGCGTGGCCCCTCCGGTTCTTCGTTCGCCATTCCTCCACCGTAGGCACCTGTCGCGAACCAGACCTCCCCCTGGGGGCGGAGGTCTCCGCGCCGCAGTAGCGGCGGCTGTCGGCCGGACAGTCCGGCGACGACCGCTGCGAGCCGTTCGGCGTCGCCGGCGCCGACGATGTCGGGGAAGAGGCCGATCGCCTGGAGGACGCCCTCGGGGACTGACAAGCTGAAGACATGCCGAACCGCCTGACTCACGCCACGAGCCCCTACCTTCTGCAGCACGCGGGCAACCCCGTCGACTGGCGGGAGTGGGGCGACGACGCGTTCGCCGAGGCGCGACGGCGCGACGTGCCCGTCCTGCTGTCCGTCGGGTACGCGGCGTGCCACTGGTGCCACGTCATGGCGCACGAGTCGTTCGAGGACGACGTCGCGGCCGCGGCCGTCAACGCCCGCTTCGTCCCCGTGAAGGTCGACCGCGAGGAACGGCCCGACGTCGACGCCGTCTACATGGCCGCGACCACCGCGCTGACCGGGCAGGGCGGCTGGCCCATGACCTGCTTCCTCACCCCGGACGGCGAGCCGTTCCACTGCGGTACCTACTACCCGCGCGAGCAGTTCCTCGCGCTGCTCGACGCGGTCACCGAGGCGTGGACGGAGCGCCGCGACGCCGTCGTGCAGCAGGGCACGGCGATCACCGCCGCGATCGCGCAGCGATCCACGCCGGCGACGCCCGAGGCGCTCGACGCCGCCGCGCTCGACCGCGCCGCCCGGCTCGTGGCGCGCGACGCCGACCCGGCCCACGGCGGGTTCGGCGGCGCGCCCAAGTTCCCGCCGTCGATGACGCTCGAACACCTCCTGCGCCACCACGCCCGCACCGGCGACCCCGAGGCACTGCGCCTCGTCGAGCACACGTGCGAGGCGATGGCCCGCGGCGGCATCTACGACCAGCTCGCGGGCGGGTTCGCCCGCTACGCCGTGGACGCCGCCTGGGTGGTGCCGCACTTCGAGAAGATGCTGTACGACAACGCCCAGCTCCTGCGCGTCTACCTGCACCTGTACCGCGCGACCGGCTCGGCTCTCGCCGAACGCGTCGCCCGCGAGACCGCCGGCTTCCTGCTGGCGGACCTGCGCACGCCCGAGGGAGGCTTCGCCTCCGCGCTCGACGCCGACACGGACGGCGTCGAGGGCCTCACCTACGCCTGGTGGCCCCAGCAGCTCCGGGAGATCCTCGGGCCCGTCGACGGCGCCCGGGCCGCACACGTCCTGGCCGTCACGCCCGAGGGCACGTTCGAGCACGGCGCCTCGACCCTCCAGCTGCGCGAGGACCCGGACCCGGACTGGTGGGCCATGGTCCGGTCGCGGCTCGCCGAGTCCCGGGCGACGCGGCCCCAGCCCGCCCGGGACGACAAGGTCGTCACTGCGTGGAACGGCCTGGCGATCGCCTCGCTCGCCGAGGCGGGAGTCCTGCTCGGCTCCCCCGTGTACGTCGAGGCCGCCCGGGAGTGCGCGGAGCTCGTCCTGCGTCTCCACCTCGTCGACGGACGGCTGCGGCGGGCGTCGCGCCAGGGTGTCATCGGCGCCGCCCCCGGCGTCGCCGCCGACCACGGCGACCTCGCCGAAGGTCTGCTCGCGCTGCACCAGGCCACGGGCGAGACGCGCTGGCTCGAGGCCGCGGGCGGCCTGCTCGACGTCGCGCTCGCCCGCTTCGGTGACGGTGACGGCGGCTTCTTCGACGTCGCCGACGACGCCGAGCGCCTCGTCAGCCGGCCGAAGGATCCCGCCGACGGGCCCGAGCCCGCCGGGCAGTCGTCCCTGGCCGGCGGGCTGTGCAGCTACGCGGCGCTGACCGGCTCGCCCCGGCATCGCGAGGCCGCCGAGGCGGCGGTGGCCGCGGCGGGCGGACTGGCCCGGCAGGCACCACGGTTCGCGGGCTGGACGCTCGCCGTCGCCGAGGCACTGACCGCGGGCCCGCTGCAGGTCGCCGTCGTCGGGCACGACGACGCGGCGCGCTCCGCGCTCGAGCACGTGGCCCGGGGTGCGACGACGCCGGGACTGGTGATCGCCGTCGGCGAGCCGGACACCCCCGGCGTGCCCCTGCTCGCCGACCGTCCCCTCGTCGACGGGCAGGCCGCCGCCTACGTCTGCCGGGGATTCGTCTGCGACCGCCCGGTCACGACCGCCGAGGATCTCGCCACGGCTCTCGGGTCGTGACGGGCCGCGGCCGATGAGGGCGACTCCTTCCTTGCCGGGTCGTCCGGGCGACGTGCGGGCGGGCCGGCCGGGCCCTCATCTGCCGACCACGTGGTCGGCGAGGCGGGCCACGGCGTCCGCGACGGTCGGGCCGGACATCACGGCGTCGTTGTGCCCCGCCTCCGGGATCACGACGTGCTCGACGAGCCGTGGCGCGGTGTCGGCCACGGCCTGGCTCTGGGCCGGCGGCACGATGTCGTCGCGGGCGCCGTGCACGACGGTGACCGGGACCTGCGTCACGGCCACGTGGTCCCTGACCGGGTACCGGTCCCGCAGCAGGGCAGCGACGGGCAGGAACGGGTAGTGGTGGGCGCCGATGTCGGCGAGCGACGTGAACGGTGAGCGCAGCAGGAGCCCGGCGGGCGGGTGCTCGGCCTGGAGCGCGGCGACGACTCCGGCGCCGAGCGATTCGCCGAAGTAGATCGTCCGCCCGGGCAGGTAGCCCCGCTCGGCCAGCGCCTGCCGGGCGGCCTGCGCGTCGAGCGCGAGGCCCGCCTCGCTCGGGCGGCCGGGGTTCCCGCCGTATCCGCGGTAGTCCAGCAGGAGGACCGCGAACCCGCGCTCCGCGAGCCGCGCGGCGAGCCCGGCGCGGGCGAGCCGGTTGCCGGCGTTGCC
This sequence comes from Myceligenerans halotolerans, assembly GCF_054782975.1. Lineage (NCBI taxonomy): Bacteria > Bacillati > Actinomycetota > Actinomycetes > Micrococcales > Promicromonosporaceae > Myceligenerans > Myceligenerans halotolerans. Next base: position 25,106 of record NZ_BAAGRL010000031.1, on the reverse strand, counting down.
CGGTGCGACCAGGACGGCGACCTCACGGTCGTGGGCGTCGGGCGCGGGCGGGACGAACCAGGCCGCCAGCTCGAGGCCGTCGGCGGTGACGAGTGCGACGTCGACACCGCCGTCGAGCACCCGTGACGCGTGGCCCGGTGACGAGCGATCGGGGTGGTAGACGAGCGCGTCCTGGCCGAGCCAGGCACCGCCGACCCCCAGGCCCGCGACCACCGCGAGGACGACGGCCGTCAGGGCCGCCGCCCGCATCGCGCGTCGCACCTCCATGCCTCCATCGTCATGCCTCCGTCGTCCGCCGTCAGGCGGTCCGGTCGACGACGATGGTGATCGCCGTGGGCGCGCCGGCGGCGTCGAGGTCCAGGTGGACGGGGAAGGCGCCGTCACCGATCGAGGTCATCGCCATCATGATGTCGGCCCCGCCGACCGGGAGTGTGGCGGCCTCGTGCTCGTCGGCCCGGACCTTGGCCATCATCTGCCAGTGATGCGAGTGCGGCCGGAAGTCGAAGTTGAACCCGGGGCGAGGGTCCACCCGCCTCCGCCTGTCCAGGTCGGTCGCCCGCTGGAGTGCCTCGCGCGCCGGGAGGTCCACCCAGCCGTAGGAGGCATCAGGGTCGTCCAGGCGAGGCGCGTCGAACTCGGCGGCGACCTCCGCCTCGTCCCGGCCCCAGAACACGACGTCGGCCAGGCCGTCGATGGGCGTGTCGTGGATCCAGGAGCTGAGCGCGTCCGCGTCACCGAGGACGAAGCGCGCGTGGTCGACGTAGAGGGAGCCGAGCCCGCGGGTCTCCGCGACCGGCTCGTCACGGAGCGCGATACGGATCCGCGCCCAGCCCCGGCTGCCGTAGGTCGCCGTCACCCGCAGGGCTGTGGTCGTGGGGACGTCGCCGACGACGACCACCGGCACACCGAAGACGACGAAGCCGGGGTCGCCGTTCTCGATCGCCTGCCGCACCCGCTCGCGATGCGGAACCTGGTCCGGGAGGGCGCGCAGCTCGGCGTCGAGACCCACCGCGCGACAGTGTTCGGCGAATCCCTGGGTGAACTCCCCGACCCCGCGTTCGGGGATGTCGTACAGCGTCGTCCCGGACTGCCGGTCGAAGGACCTGGCCGCGGCCTGCGCCTGGGGCCCCACGACCGCGAGGTCGACGGCAGGGCCCGGCCGGGCCGGGACATCCTCCGGGCGCCGATCACCGGACCACAGGCTGAGGTAGCCACCGTCGGTCAGGACCAGCTCTCCGGAGGGACAGGTGATGTGCCCGAGTTCCACGACATCCGCCATGGGCCGAGAGTCTAGGGCGTCGGATCCGGCGCCATATCGCGGATGCGTTGGCGCGCGGCTCCCCCGGATCCGCACGGCGAGCCCGTGGGCGTCATCGATCCGCTGGCGAGAGCCCCGGCGCCCGCCCGGCCTTGACACGGTCGCCTCATGCCCCGGATGATGACAGGGCTGGGAGCGCTTCCATGTTCTTCCAGTTGGCACCACCGCAGCGAGCACGCAATGACGCGTTCGCAGAGACCTTGGGAGATTCCCGCATGAAACCACCTACTTCTCGGCGTCGGCTCGCGGTCGCGCTGACCGTCTGCGCGCTCGGAGCGACCCTGCTCGGCGGCGGTCCGGCCGCGGCGAGCCCGGCCGCGGCGAGCAACGACGTCCTGTCCCCCGGGACCGAGATCTACACCAACCCGCAGAGCTCCACGAAGGAAGCGGCCCGCGAGCTGCGCGGGCAGGCCAAGCACGACGCGCTCCTGCTCAGCAGGATGCCCAGCGCCACCTGGTTCACGGAGGGCAGCCCGGCCGAGGTGGAGCAGGACGTCCGGAAGCTCGTCCGGCGCACCGGCAAGAAGGTGCCCGTCCTGGCCGCGTACAACATCCCCTACCGCGACTGCGCGCTCTACTCGGCGGGTGGCGCCCGCGACGTCGACGAGTACAAGGCGTGGATCGACGGCTTCGCGGCGGGGATCGGGGACCGGAAGGCCGTCGTCGTCCTCGAACCGGACGGGCTCGGCGTCATTCCCTGGTACACGACGCTCGAGGGGCAGCTCGAGCAGTGCCGGCCGGCCGAGGCCGACCCCGCCGTCACGGGCCGTGACCCCGCCGCGGAGCGCCTCGAGATGCTCAACTACGCGGTCGACCGCCTGGCGGAGCAGCCGAACGCCGCCGTGTACCTCGATGGCACCAACCCGGCATGGCTCGCGGTGGGCGAGATCTCCGACCGCCTCGTCAAGGCCGGCGTCGAGCGGGCGGACGGGTTCTTCCTGAACGCGTCGAACTACCTGCTCACCGAGAACAACGTCAGCTACGGCACCTGGATCTCCCAGTGCATCGCCTACGGGACGCAGGTCGTGCCCGGCGACTTCCTCAACTGCGGCAACCAGCACTGGAACGGCGGCCCGGCGAACGACTGGAACGGCGTGCCCCTGTCCCACCAGGGCGTCTGGAGCCCGACCGCGACGGACCCGACGCTGAACACCGCGGGCATCGAGTCGCGCTTCGACGCCATCCTCGGCGACGTCCAGCCCACCACGCGCTTCGTCATCGACACCAGCCGCAACGGCCAGGGCGCCTGGGCGGCGCCGGAAGGGGTCTACCCCGACGCCGAGACGTGGTGCAACCCGCCGGACCGTGGCCTGGGCCTGCGGCCGACGACCGACACCGGCAACGAGCTCGTCGACGCCCTCCTGTGGATCAAGATCCCCGGCGAGTCCGACGGGGAGTGCTTCCGCGGCCTCGGCGGACCCGAGGATCCCGAGCGCGGCAGGATCAACCCGGCCGCCGGCCAGTGGTTCCCCGAGCAGGCGCGTGAGCTGATCGAGTTCGCCGAGCCGGGGCTCGAGCGCCATGGGAAGCGGTGCCCGAAGCCGAGGCGCTGAGCAGGTCCCTGGACGGGCCGCGGCCATGACCACGGCGACGGCCGCGGCATCGGCCGTGGCCACGGCGTCGTGCACGGTAGCTGCGCTTCCACCGCGCACGACGGCGTGGTCGTGGCCGCGGCCCGTCCAGGGCTCGACGCCGGCCCTCGATGGCCGGCCGTCCATCGACGTACCGGAAGGAGGCAGCGTCCCGCTCGACGAGAGCGACGCCCCGGCTCGACGCGGGGGCCACACGAACCACCAGTACCAATGGAGGTACTCATGCGATCAACGACGACGCACCGCTCCGCACCACGCCGCCTGCTCCTGGCCCTGACCGGCGCCCTGACCCTCGCGCTCGGCCTCTCGGCGGCACCGGTCCTGGCGCCCCCTGCCGAGGCCGCCATCGGCGGCAGCTTCACCGACAACTTCGACTGGCACGACTCCGGCCGCTGGCACAAGGCCGACGGATGGTCCAACGGGGGCATGTTCAACGCCGGCTGGCGTGCGGACCATGTCTGGCACAACGGCGGGGTCATGGGCCTGAACCTGGACAACGCCACCTGCCCGGGCGGCTGCTCGGGCAAGCCGTACGCCGCCGGCGAGTACCGCACCAACGACCTGTACTCCTACGGGCGCTTCGAGGTCCGCATGAAGGCGGCGTCCGGGTCCGGGATCGTCACGTCGTTCTTCACCTACACCGGACCGAGCGACGGCCAGCCGTGGGACGAGATCGACGTCGAGATCCTCGGCAAGAACACCTGGCAGATGCAGACGAACTACTTCACCGACGGGGTCGGCGGACACGAGACCACCATCAACCTCGGCTTCGACGCCGCGGCCGGTTACCACGACTACGCCATCGAGTGGTGGCCCGGGGGCACGATCAACTGGTTCGTCGACGGCCGCCTCGTCCACCAGGAGGACGGGTCGCGCGGCCCGCTGCCGACGCGTCCGCAGCGGATCATGATGAACCTGTGGCCGGGCACCGGCGTCGACGAATGGCTCGGGCCGTTCCACTACTCCGGACAGCGGACCGCCACCTACGACTGGGTCCGGTACACGCAGTACTGATCCCACATCCGCAGACCGCCCGGCGGGAAGGTCACGCCCCGACCTCCCCGCCGGGTGCCGAGCCGCGCACGACCAGGCGCGTCGGCAGGATGATCGGCGTCGGCGACTCACCGCCGATCAGGCGGACCAGCATCGTGGCCATCTCCTGGCCGAGGCCACGGATCGGCTGGCTGACCGTGGTGAGCGCCGGCTCCGTGCGGCGCGCGATCTCCAGGTCGTCGAAGCCGACCACGGCGACGTCCTCGGGGACGCGGCGCCCGCTCTCCTTGAGAGCGCGCAGGGCGCCGGCTGCCATGTTGTCCGAGGCGGCGAAGACGCCGTCGATGTCAGGGTGCGCGGCCAGGAGCCGCGCCATCGCCCGGGCGCCGCCCTCGTAGCTGAAGTCGGCGTGCTCCACCCGGTCCGAGGACAACCGCGCCACCGCCATGGCGTCGGCGAACCCCTGGTACCGGGCGACCGACGCCTGCAGGTCCATCGGGCCGCTGATCGTGGCGATGCTCCGGCACCCGGAGCTCAGCAGGTGTTCCGCGGCGAGGCGGGCACCGCCCCGGTTGTCGACGTCGACGTACCAGCGCGGCTCCCCGTGCAGGGGCCGGCCGCCGAGCACTACCGGCAGCTCGGTCGCGACCGCGATCCGGTTCAGCGGGTCGTCCCCCCGCAGGGCCATGAGCATCACCCCGTCGGAGCGACGCGACCGCAGCAACCGCTCGAGCCGGGCCTGGCCGCGTTCGGAGGACGCGAGGACGAGCGTCAGGTCCAGCTCCGACCTGTCCAGCGCCGCGGCCACACCCACGAGCACCTGCGAGAAGAACGGGTCCCCGTACACGGCCGGGTCGTCGTGGGAGAACGCGAGGACCACCGACCCTCCGGTGCTCGTCGCCAGGGCACGCGCCGTCGCGTTCGGGACGTAGCCGAGCTCGCTCGCCGCCCGCGCGACCGCCTCACGCTTCGCCGGACTCACGTTGCGGACATTGTTCATCGCACGGGACGCCACGGAACGTGAGACGCCGGCCCGCTGGGCGACCTCCGCGAGCGTGGGCGCCTTGGAGGTCTGGCCCGGGTCCTCTCCGGGCGAGCTGTCGCGATGACGGTCCACGGGACCAGCCGTCATGGGGTCTGACATGCGGTTCAGCCTAGTGCCGAAGGACTTCTACCCCGGCAACGTCGCGACGAGCTTCGCCTCGCCGGGCCTCCCAGGCGAACCCGCCGCGCGATAATGGCGCTATGTCCGCCATGACGAACCCGATCGAACGCGTCCGCGCGCGGGTGGGCAAGACGATCTTCCTGCGGGTGGCCGGGCCGGACGGCTACGCCGCCCGCGATCGCATCCACCTCACGCCCGGGCCGCGCTGGTTCCCGCCCGGCAGCGCGGTGCGAGTGGTGCACGCGGACGCGGCGACGTTCGCCGGCGGGCTGCGCGCGCTGCTGCTGCAGTCGCTGCACCCGCTGGCCATGGCGGGCGTGGCCGGGCACTCGGGCTACCGCAGCGACCCGTGGGGACGCCTCGCGCGCACCTCCACCTTCCTCGCGTCCACGATCTTCGGCACCGCCGAGGAGGCGCAGGCCGCCGTCGACCACGTGCGGGCGGTCCACGAACGGATCCGCGGGAAGACGTCCGACGGCGTCCCCTACCGCGCGAGCGATCCGCACCTGCTCACCTGGGTCCACGCCGCCGAGGCGGACTCGTTCCTCACCGCGCAGCAGCATTTCGGCGCCCGGCGCCTGAGTCCCGCGGAGGCCGACGACTACGTGGCCCAGCTCGGCCGGGTGGCTCAGGTCGTCGGGGCGCGGGACGTGCCACGAACGGTCGCCGAACTGACCGACTGCCTCGACACGTACCGCCCTGAACTGCGCCCCACGCCGGAGGCACTCGACACCGTGCGGTTCCTGCTCCACGAGCCGCCGCTGCCCGGCCCGGCCCGCGCGCCCTACGCGCTGCTCGCCGCGGGTGCGGTCAGCACGCTGCCCGCATGGGCCCGCGCCCAGCTCGGCCTGCAACGGTGGCCCGACGGCGGCCCGGCCCACCTGGCCGGACGGATCGCCGTCGGCGCGATCCGCTGGAGCCTGGGCACGACGGCGGTCCCGGGCGGCGCCTGACGGGCGAGATCGACTCGTCGGCCACACCCTCTGGCCGCACCGACACGCACTACCCCTCCTCTCCGCCGGCAGGGCCAGGCGCGTTCCACCCCGGGAAGATCAGCCGCACCTCGAGCCTCTCGTTGTGCTCCATCTGGGACGGCATGAGGTCGGCCGCTACGGGTCGCCCGCCGGGGGTGGCGGGCCTGCGGCCGGGCGCTACTGCGGCAGTGCAGAACGTCGGGGGATACGCGCTCGGCGGCAAGTTCTCATAGCCCATCCGTGGTGCCGCTCAATCGACGCCCCGGCCAGGGTGCTCCTTCGAATGCCTACCTCGGGCGGTATCGAGATCTCGGCGCGGCCTGACGCGTTCGAACACCGCCCGGGTGGGAGAGTTCGGGGCGCCGAGTACGACGCATGCCGCGCCGAGGCCGGCGAGTTCCTTCTCCAGCTTCTTGCGGGCGGCGGACAGGATCGCGTCGCCGTGCAGGATCACGACCTCTGCGCTGCGGTCTGCGGCGTGTTGGGTGAGCTGGCTGATCGTGGCCGCGTCGTGCCGGTCCACGACCACATGCGCCAACAGGTAGCCCTGGTCGCGCGCGTGGCTTTGCACGACGGCGAGCTGCGCTGCGTCGCGGGCGTAACCGACTGCGACAGCAGGGGAGGCCATGGTCATCCCTTCCGGAGGCGAGTGAGCGGACGAGCGGGTTCGTGTCCTGAGCAGCACGGCCACGGGCGCCGGAGTCGTGCGGGTGATGGTCGGGGGCGGGTCCTGTTCGGCATGCCGGGCTCACCGCCGTACCCGTGATGCGTGCCGCGCGCTCAGGAGGACGGCGAGCAGGACGACGTACCCGATCAGGACCCACGTCATGGCGTCGCCCTGTCCGCAGGCTCCAGCTCGTGGGGTGCCAGGAGCGCCCGGTCGAACCCGCGACGATCGATGTGCACGCGCACGGCCCATGCGCCCGGCAGGTCCACCTCGACCACCATCCCGGTCGCACCGAGCAGCAGGCGGGGTCCGTCCACGACCCGTACCTGGTCACCCACGTGCCACTGTTGCGGGCGTCGTATCGGGGCCTGGGCGGGGTCATGGGCTGTCTCGGCGGTGAAGTCCTCCTCGCCCTCGAACACGCTCATCGTGCTCCGACCCCCGTTCGGGTCGGCAACTGCTGGGGCTCTCGGGTGGACAGCGTCAGGGAGTCCAGGGCAGCAGCGGCGCCATGGTGGTCGATGGAGCCGGTGATGTAGTCCGCGGCATCCTTGACCTGCTGGGGCGCGCCGCCCATGGCGAACCCATGCCAGACCTGATGCAGCAGCCGGATGTCGTTGGCGTCGTCGCCGATCGCGGCGGTGTCGTCGGGGTGGATGCCCCACTGCAGTCGCAGTGCGTCGGCTGCGGTGGCCTTGGACAGCCCGCGCTTTGTAATGTCGAGCCAGTTCTCGGCGGCTGGCGTCGCGGTGTACCCGGCACCCTCGATCTGCGGGGCGAATGCGGCGATGCCGGGAGCATGTACGACAGCGCGGGTGGTGTGCTCCGACCACAACACCCGCTCGTCCACGACGTGCTCCAGCCCGTTCAGCCGTCCCGCGGGGAAGGGCCTGTTCACGCGCCACCCGACCCCGACCTGCTCGACAGCCATGCTGACCTGCGGAGCCACCGCCATTGCCACGGCGAACGCGGCCCACGGGTCGAACACCCGCAGCCGCACCACCTCGAAGGGGCGGCGACGGTTCCCTGTCAGCTTGGCGGTGATCGCGCCGTTGGAGGCGATGAACACACTGCCCTTGCCCAGCCCGAGGAGTTCGGCGATCGGCAAGACACCCAGCGCAGACCGGCCAGTGCACGGCACCACGCGGATGCCCCTCGCGACCACCGCAGTCACCGCGCGACGCGTCGGCTCGGGCACGACGTCGTCCCCGTTCGGGAGCAGGGTGCCGTCGATGTCGAGGAAGACGATCTTCACCGGGCGGCGGGTCGAGGTGGGGTCCTGAGGTATGGATTCCTGCGGAGCGCTCCTCACGTCGTGCTGTGGCTTGCTCATGGTCTCTCCCCTGTTGCCGCCCGGCCTGTTGCTCGGGTTCCGTGCTGACGACGCTAGGAAGACTGGGCGGCGGAGGCTGCTACGGCCGTAAGAGTTTGGCTCTGTTACCCGGCCGACGGCGTCCGTACCGTGAAGTCATGAGCAGGCAGGGCCCGGAGCTTCGCGGCGGTGTGGGTGCGGCGATCGCAGTGCACCGACGTGCGGCAGGGGTGACACAGGTGAAGCTCGCGGACCGAATCGGGAAGTCGCTGCAGTGGGTCTCGGCCGTCGAACAGGGCCGGCGGCATGTCGAGAGGCTCACGGATCTCATCCAGATCGCGACCGTGGTCGGCTGCACGGTGGACGATCTGATCGGCCGCCCTATCGATCAGCCCGCACCCGGGACTCAGCGGCGTCCCGAGCGGGCCGTTGCCGAACTGCGCGAAGTGATCATGCGATCCGCGACCCCGGCCTCGCTCGGACCCGCTCCCGATGGAACTCCTCCATCCACGCTGGCGAGTGTCCGTTCTCGTGTCGCCGAGACATGGCAGACCTGGCATACCTCACCGGTCGCGATCACCGATCTCGGTGACGTGCTGCCCCGACTCCTGACCGACGCGCACCGCCTGCACCACGCCACGCCGGAGGACCGGACCGAAGCCGCGCAGGTTCTGTCGGGCGCCTACCAGATCGTGCGGCAGTGGCTGCACCACGCTCAGGGGGTCGGTGACCTGACGTGGGTCGTGGCCGAGCGTGCCGCGCACGCCGCGCGCGAGTCGAGCGACCCGTACCTCATCGCGCTGTCCGCCTGGGCGTTGTCTGGCCCCTACCGGCGGGCGGGACATCAGGACGAGGCAACCCGGCTATGCCTGGCCGCGGCCGACGAGGTGAACGCCCGGATCGACAAATCAGATCCCGACCCGCAGCTCCTGGCCGCCTACGGAATGCTCCACCTGGCGGCGTCCATCAGCGCCGCGCAGTCCGACCAGGAAGGACGTGCCTGGGCTCTGCACCGGACCGCTTTCGAAGCGGCCCGCCTCCTCGGTCCTGACTACTGCGACCCCTGGACCAAGTTCGGTGCCGGGAACGTCGAGTTCCACGGCCTGGCACTGCACGCAGAGCTCGGCCGAGCCGACAATGTCGTCGAACTCTCCCAGCGCCTCGACATCGACCGTGTCCCGTCGGTCGAACGACGCTCCTCCACGCTGATCGCCACCGCCCGAGGCTACGTAAGCCGGGGTGAGGACGAGGCCGCCGCGCTCGTGCTGAGCGACGCCGAGCGCATTTCCCAGGACAATGTGCACCACTCGACCGTCGTGCGCGAGCTCCTGCGGGAGCTGGTTACCAGGGACCGGGCGCGCGCACGGCCGCACGTGCGAGGGCTCGCGCAGCGGTCCGGGCTGCTCGCCGCCTGACCTGCTCCGCCTGCGCGTCCTGCTCCCGCAGCTCCAGGATCTCCCGCACCGCGGCGGGTACGTGCCGAGCCACGTCCGAAGCACGGATCGGCCCTCCGTCAGCGGCCAGGGCCGCCGCGCGCCCGTGGACGAACGCGGCGATCGCTCCCGCGTCCATCGCGTCCAGGCCCGACGCCAGGAGCGCTCCGGCGATCCCGGCCAGCACGTCCCCGGCGCCACCCGTGGCCAGCCACGGCGGAGCTTCGGCCTGGCTCGTCGTGCGCCCGTCAGGTCCGACGACGATCGTGGTCGCGCCCTTGAGCAGCACCGTGGCGTCCGCCTCCTTCGCGAGCATGCTCGCGTGCTCCCACGGTGCCGCATCGACGTCCCGCGAGGTGACGTCACGACCGAAGGACTTGAGCATCCGGGCGGCCTCACCGGCATGTGGCGTGACCAGCAGGTGGCTGCCCGGGGTCGGACGGTCACCGGCGGCGCGGCGGCTGACACACGGGTCCAGGGCGCCGGCGTCCACGACGGCGGGAAGCCCGGTGTCCAGCGCGGCGAGGATGTTGCGGTCCTGCTCTTCGTCACCGGTCACGCCCGACCCGAGCACCCAAGCGCCGGCGCGGCGCAGCCTGTCATCTTCCGCGGCGATCGGGTCCGAGCGTCGCTCGGCCTCGGGCACGTGGACCAGGAGCAGGTCGCCCACGCTTCGCGGACCGGTGTACCGCAGTACGCCGGTCCCGGTCCCGTGAGCGCCCTGGCAGACCAGCACTGCCGCCCCCGGGAACGCGTCACTCCCGGCAACGACGCCCAGCATGCCGCGCGAGAACTTGTGGGTCCGGCCCGTGGGAACCGGCCACCGGTCGGCCACCCCGCGCGCTGTCAGGCGCCGCATGTGACCCGCCGTCGGCAGCAGGTGGCCAAAACCGACGTCCACGAACTCCACCCGTCCCACCACACCTGCGGCCGGCGGCAAGATCAGGCACGGCTTGTGCGCGACGAACGAGACGGTCACGTCTGCCTGCACGTGCGCGCCCGGAATCCGCCCGGTGTCCGGGTCAACGCCGGACGGAAGATCCACCGCGACGACGACCGCTCCCGATGGGATGGCTGCCACGAGTTCGTCGGCAGGAGCGCGCAACCCGCCACGGGCTGCGTCTCCGACGATCCCGTCGATCACGAGGTCGGCGTCCGCGAGGAGATCATGCGCCTTCCGCAATCCGCCGGGTGTGGTCGCGTCCACCACGTCGTGTCCGAACCAGCGGGTCGAGATCGCGTTCACCCGCCCACTCGTAGCCACGGCGCGCACGACGACGCCATGTTCTCGCAGGTCCCGGCCCGCGACCATCGCATCCGCGCCGTTGTTCCCCGCCCCCGCGAGCAGCACCACACGCCTGCCACGCACGGACCCGTGCCGCCGACGTAGCTCGCGCAGGCAGATCCCGGCCAGTGCGTAGCCGGCCTTGCGGATGTACTGGTCATCCGAGCGGGCCATGCTCAGAGCCCTCGAGACCGCGCCCTGGACCTGCCCGGTCGTGAATGCCTGCACCGCGCCCACGTCAGATGTCACGGGCATACCGTCCCACACCGCGAAGTCGAGATCCTCAGGCGGCGATGAGGCCCGACCGTGTCGCCAGACCCCGCACGTGCGAGCGGGCGCGGGCACGGTCGCGGACGATCAGCTCGCGCAGCATCTCGCGCACGGTCGTTGAACCGTGGACGTTGTCGCTGGAGATCTGCTCGGCGTCGAGCAGGACCAGCGCGGCGGCCTCGTCCTCACCCCGCCGGACATAGCCTCGTGCCGTCGTGATGAGGGACGACGAGCGGCGCTGGACGCTCGGCATGGCGTCGAGGCGGAGTCGCGCCGACAGCTCGACAACGTCGTCGGACCTGCCAAGCTCCGCCTGGAGAGCGACACCGTGGATGTCGACGTTCGCGATACCGAACTTCGTCCACGGGTCGTAGTAGCCGGGCCCGAGAGCGATCGCGGCGTCTCGCGCCGACTGGTGCAGGGCCCAGGCCCGCCCGTCCTGATCCGACTGCGCCGCCGACACCGCAGCAGTCAAATGCAACATCCCGTATGCGGCCAAGTGCTCCTTGCGCGGGGCCACCGGGTCGATGCGGGCATGCACTTCGTCGGCAGCGGCCAGGCACAACCGGGTTGCCTCGTCAGGGTGCCCGGCACGCCGGTACGGAGCCGAGAGCGCCCACGCGGACATGGCCATGAGGTACGGATCATCGGCCTCCTGAGCAGCCTGGACGGCGCGCTCGGACACAACCCAGGCAAGGGCGCCCGACGGGACATGGTGCAGCCACTGCCGGGTGATCTGATAGGCCGCAGACAGCACGCAGGCGCTACGGCGGTTCGACGAGGCCGCATGGGCCGCATGGGCCGCATGGGCGTCGGCCACGAGCGCTGGGAGGAGGGCGCCGACCCGGCGGTGCGCCGTGGGCGACTCATGCCAGATCGTCCAGGCATCATCGACGCGGCGGGCCACGTCGGCCGCATCGGGTGCGGAATCGGCAGCCGGGACCGGTCGGGCGGAACGCATGACGACCTCGCGCAACGCGGTCACGGTCTCGGCCTGCGACGGCCCGGCCCCCGGGGCCAGCGTGTCCAGAGGACGGCCGATCAAGTCATCGACGGTACAGCCCAGGACCGAGGCGATCCGTATCAGGTCCGTCAGCCGCTCAGCACGCCGCCGCCCCTGCTCCACGGCAGAGATCCACTGGACGGACTTACCGATGCGCTCAGCAAGCGAGAGCTGCGTGACGCCAGCCGCACGACGGTGAGCGGCAATCGCCGCCCCCACACCTTGCAACAGATCTACGTCCTCTGCCATGACGACCACGATAGGCGGTCCGCCGGGGCGGGGACAGGCTCAGGACTACTACGGATGTAGCAGTCTGCCGGCTCCGGTCTCGTAGCGTCGCTGTCGGCCCTCGAACATCACCCCCGCGATTCGCACGGCTTGGGCGCTGCTTGGACACTCTCATCTCCAACGATCCTACGGAGCTTGGTACATGACCGTACGTGTGGACGAAATCGCCGACAACATCTTCCGGATCTGCACTCACCGCCCCGACGGACTGGCCAAGGGGCTCGTCTACAACCAGTTCCTCATCCGTGCCGAACAGCCCTTGCTGATGCACACAGGCATGCGCACGATCTTCCCCGGCGTCGCCGAGGCCGTCGACCGGCTCATCAAGCTGGAGAACCTGCGCTGGATCAGCGGGGCCCATGCCTCGCGGCCCGATGAGTTCGGGGCCGTCAACGACTTCCTGGCCGCCGCCCCGGGCGCTCAGGTGGTGGCCGGGAAGGTCGCGGTGAATGTGTGCCTGCGGCACATGGTCGACCGCCGCCCCAGGGCGCTGGATGACGGCGAGGCGCTGGACCCGGTCGCCTGGCCCGCTCCCGGCGACCGGCGTAGGGTCGAGACGGGTCGCGGTCGACGGCGATCGTGGCCCGGACGCAAGGGAGATCTCTCATGTTCAGCCACTCCTCCACCATCGTCCGGGCAGCCGCCACGGCAGCCCTCGGCCTCGGGCTGGCACTCGCGGCCGGACCACCCGCCGGTGCGGCGCCGAACCGTGTCCCGCTCAACATCGGTCAGGAGACGACGGACGCCCGCGGCGGCGCGAGCGGCTCGTTCACCTACACGATCGCCGGCGACACCCTGTGCTACACGCTCACCGCCAGGAACCTCACGGCGCCGGCGGCCGCGGCCCACGTCCACGTCGGCGAGCGGCGTGTCGCCGGCCCCGTCGTCGTGCCGCTCACGGTCGGCGCGGGGACCACGTTCGAAGTGAGCGCCTGCGTGGTGGCCGACCCAGCCCTCCTCGCGGCGATCCAGGACGCCCCGCGGGACTACTACGTGAACGTGCACACGCCCACGTTCCCCGGCGGCGAGATCCGGGGACAGCTGACGCACTGATCGCGCGGGCGCTCGCGCGCTACGTGCGCCGGGCCCGCGGCGACGGATCCTCAGCGGTCGCTCCGCTCCGTGAGGATCCGTCGCCACCGGCGCGTGTCCGAGGTCAGCCCCGCGATACACAGGTCTTACGAGGCGGTGACAACCGCTGTCTCGCTGTCACGCCTCCACGACGTCCAGCGGGTCGGCGTCGTAGGCCGGGAGGCCGTCGATGCTCGTGAGGTTCTTGCGGCGGCGGTACTCCTGTTGCCCGGCCTCGCCCTTGCGCTCGAAGAACGGGCCCAGCAGGTCGCGCTCGCCCTCGTAGGACATGAGGGGCACGCTCCAGCCGCAGCTGTCGGAGACCCGTTCGACGTCGACCACGATGACCGCGCGGGCGCCCGGGATGTCGGTGAACCGGCTCGCGAGGGCGGGGTACTCGTCGTCGTACCGGGTGACGACGCGGCCGGTGCCGTGGAACCGGACGATGTTCGGCGCGCCCTCGAACGCGCAGAACATGACGGTGATCCGGCCGTTCTCGCGCAGGTGCGCCACGGTCTCGCTCCCGCTGCCGGTACCGTCGAGCCACGCGAACGTGTGGTCGTCGAGCACCGCGAAGGTGCCGGGAATGCCCCGCGGCGAGAGGTTGACGTGCCCGTCCGCGGCGAGGGGCGCCGTCGCCACGAAGAACACCGGCTGCCGCTCGACGAACTCGCGCAGGCGGTCGTCGATCCGTTCGTGCAGGTTCATACTGACATGCTGTCAGGAATATCGGCGCCGGTCACGAGCCGATCACCACGCGGACGCCGCGCGCGGCGGGTCGGCGCCGTGCGCGGGGGTGGTCCGACGGCGGACCAGCGTCGCCACGACGTTCGGCTCCCGAGACGGGCGAGATCGCGAGGGCCGGCGCATCCTGGCTGGACGCGCCGGCCCTGGCGGGGCGTTCCTCCGGATAGCTGTGCCCGTCAGTCGCTCTCGGTCAGCTCGACCTGGAGCCCGGCCACGCCCTCGGCCGAACCACCGGTCGTGATGTGCAGGACGGAGTCGTCGGGGAGCTCGCCGTCGTAGATCCGCACGGTGAGCGTGTCCTCGCTCAGCGCGACGTCGAACATCGGATCGCCCAGCGGCTCGTCGCCCTCCCAGACACCGACGCCGGTCTCGCTGCTGCCCTCGGTGTCGAAGCCGGCCCCGCCACCGGTGGCGACGGACTCGTCCTCGGCGACGGGCTCGCCGTCGTCGAGCGGGGGTCCGGGCACGACCGTGGCGTCGTACTCGACCTCCGCGGTGATGCCGTGCTCGGCCAGGGCCTGCTCGAGGCCCTCGGCGTCGTCGAGGCGGTGGACGAGGACCACGAGATCGCCGTGTTCCTCCGTGACGGCATACGCGGCCGACGGCGCCAGGGCGAAGAACGCGGCCGCCGCCGCTCCCGCAGCTCCCACGGGCGCGGCGATCCACCAGCGGCGCCCGGCCCGGCGCCGGTCCGGGGCGGGCGAACGCTCGGCGACGTGCCGGCGCAGCTCGGTGAGCAGGGACTGCTCGTAGGTGTCGAGGGTCATGGCAGGACCTCCTGAAGTCGGGCGGCCGAAGGCCGCAGGTGTGACTGGAGCCGGGCCCGGCTGCGGTGGAGCCGGACCCGCGCGGTGCCCGGCTTCACCCCCAGCACCGCGGCGGCCTCGGCCACGGGCAGCCCGTCGACCGCGACCAGCTCCATCAGGACGCGATCCCGGCGCGGCAGGGACGCCAGCGCCTCGTACAGGTCACGGAACTCGCGCTCGGCGTCGATCCGTTCCTCGATGTGCACCAGCGAGTCGGCGTCGAGCAGTCGGCGCCCCGAGATCCGGCGCTGCGCCTCCCGGTCCTTGGCCTGACGGCGGAACTCCGCTGCCACCACGTTCCGCGCCACGCCGAACAACCACCCGGCGGGCGATCCCCGCTCCGGGTTGTAGCTCCGTGCGCCGTCGACGGCGGCGAGGAAGACGTCGGCGACGAGATCCGCCGCGAGGTGCGGGTCGCCGACCCGCCGCGCGACGAACCGCTGCACCTGTTCGATGTGCTCCCGGTAGAACGTCTCGAACGCGTCCGGGTCCTCACCGATCCGCGGGACGTGCTCGGGCTGTGGGGTGTTCATACCCGTACTTCGCACGAGGCACCTCGGGCGTTACGCGGCCTGCCGTGTCGGGGATCGACGACGGCGACGGCCGGTGCGACGGCGCGAGCGACGACGACGGCGGTGGCGGCAGCAGCGACGGCGGTCCTCATCCCCCGACCAGCGCTTCCCCCAGCGGCGTGCGGACGTGCAGGACCCGCGCGCCGTCGCGTCGCGCGTCGACCAGGCGGGCAGCACTCAGCAAGGACAGGTGGTGCGAGGCAGTCGAGACGGCGAGCCCGCACGCGGCGGCTACCTCGCTGGTCGACAGCGGCGCCCCGACGGCGAGCAGCACTCCAGCTCTCCCCGCCCCGAGCAGCCCGGCGAGTGCCTCCGTGGTGCCGGGTCCGTCGTCGGCCCAGCGTTCGGAGACGCCGAGCGCCGGGTAGAAGAGGGCGGGCTGCGCGGGCGGCTCGGTCACCACGGAACAGCGGGGCGCCATCACGGAGGGCACGAGCACGAGGCCGCTGCCCGCGCAGTCGAGGGCCTCGCCGTGCATTCGCAGGCGCACGTGCACCGCGTGCGGGGCCCAGCTGACGGCCTCGTGCAGGGTGCCGACCATCGCGCCGAGCCCGTCCGTCGTCGCACGACGGGTGCGCACGCCGACGTCGGCCCGCAGGATGCGCTCGAGCTGCGGCCAGTACGGGGCGAGCAGGGCGTCCCAGCACTGCTCCCACGCGTCGGCGACGACGGACCGGGCGCGCTCGGGATCGTCGGCCAGGGCGCGCAGCACGCGCTGCTCGGCACCGCTCGTGCGGTCCACGCGCTTGAGCAGGTCCACGCGCAGCGGGCCGAGGTCCGCCTCCCGCAGGCACGCCAGTTCCTCGTCGGGGCCGAGGTCCCAGCCGGGGGTCGAGGTGAGGAAGTCCGGCATGTACCCGTCCGGGCCGACGAGGAGCCGCAGCAGGTCGAACGCGCGCGCCGGGACCTGGCCGCGCGCCCGGCGCAGCCATCCCCACTGGAGCGGGTGGTACTGCGGCTGCCCGAGCACCCGGACGGCGTGGGCGAGCTCGTGACCGGGTGAGACGCCGAAGCGGATCGCCGAGATGTCGTCGGGCGCGAGACGGAACTCCACCACGTTTCGATGCACGTCGAAACCGTAGTGCGCCGGCCCGCCCGCCATGAAGCTGAGGACATGCCGGCAGCACGGGCCGGCCCGCAGTCCCCCCGAACATCCCCGCAAGGAGCAGACATGGCACCGGTGGTCCCCGCCGAGACGATCCGCATCCCCGGCTCGCGCACCCTGCGCTACGAGGGCCGCGACCACGGCTCCGGCGTCTCGTTCTTCCTCGTCACCAACGACCCGGGTCAGGGCCCCGGGCTGCATCGCCACCCGTACAGCGAGACGTGGTCCGTCCTGGAGGGCGAGGCCACGATCACGATCGGCGAGGAGACGGTCGTCGCCCGGGCGGGCGACACCGCCGTCGTCCAGCCCGACGTCTGGCACGGCTTCACCAACACCGGCACAGGGACGCTGCGCGTCATGTGCATCCACGCCTCACCCACGATGATCCAGGAGAACCGCTGATGTCCTTCCAGGCCTACCTCGACAAGGTCGAGGAGAAGACGGGGCTGACCCCGCGGCAGCTGATCCAGCTCGCGGAGGAGCAGGGCTTCGGCCCCGGCAGCAAGGCGACACCTGTCGTCACGTGGCTCAAGGAGACCTACGGTCTCGGCCACGGGCACGCGATGGCGGTCACGCACGTCATCACCAAGGGTGACCGGATCAGCGGCAAGCACGTCGGCTCGGCGGGCACGCACCGGGACGAGAGCGACCGGTTGTGGCTCGACGGGAAGGACACCCGTCCGCCGGCCCCCGCGACCGACGCGGCGACGTGACGGTGCGAGCGGACGATCTCCGTGCCGCGGACCGTGCCGGCGGTGGTCCCGGAGATGCACCCTGAGCGCCCGGCGTCGTCACGCGGCGGCGCCGGACGGGCCGCTGCGGCATCATGTCAGTGAGTACCCCATGGCGGGAGGCCTCATGGACGCGGCACCGACCACGACCCACCGGACCGTCGCCCTCGTCGGCGCGTCGGGCGCGGGCAAGACGACACTCACCGAGGCGCTGCTGCACCGCGCCGGCGCGATCCCGCGCGCCGGGCGCGTGGACGACGGCACCACGGTGTGCGACCACGAGCCCGAGGAGGTCGCGCGGGGCAGCTCGCTCGGCCTCGCGCTCGGGACGCTCACCTGGACCTGTCCCGACGGCGTCACGCACACCCTGACGCTGGCCGACACGCCGGGCCACCCGGACTTCGCGGGCGCCGTGGACACGGCCCTCTCGATCGCGGACCTCGCGCTCGTCGTCGTCAGCGCCGTCGATGGCGTGCAGCCCGGCACGTGGGCGGCGTGGGCGGTCGCCGAGGCGATCGGCGTGCCCCGCCTCGTCGTCGTGACCCAGGAGGACCGGGCCCGCGCCGACTTCCGGCGCGTGCTCGCCGAGCTGCGCGAGGCGTTCGGCGAGCACCTGTGGCCGATCGAGCTGCCGCTCGGCGAGGAGCAGTCGTTCGGCTCCATCGCCGACGTGCTCGGCGAGCACGCCCTCGTCTACGACGGCGCGGGCCGGCACCACGACGAGGAGTTGCCGGCAGGCGCCGTCGACGAGGAGCACCGGATGCACGTCGACGTGACCGAGGAGATCGTGTCGCACGACGACGACCAGCTCGACGCCTACCTGTCGGGCCGGGAACCAACAGCCGCGGACCTCGAGCGCACCCTCGCGCACGAGGTCGCCTCGGGTGGCGTGGTGCCCGTCGTCGTCGCGTCCGGTATCACCGCCGCGGGCGTCGACCGCCTCGCCGACCTGCTGTGCGAGCTCGCGCCCGCGCCGGGCGAGCGTGACGCCCGCATCGTCGTCGGCTCGGGGGCCGACAGGGCCGACGACGGCGGCCACGGTGCCGGCAGGTCCCGCGACGGGGAAGGCTCCCCCGCCGCGTCCGACGACGGCGGGCGCTCCCTCGCCGTCGCCGCCGACCCGTCGGGCGAGCCGCTCGTGCACGTCTTCCGCACCGTGGCCGACGCCTACGTGGGCCAGGTGTCGATGCTCAAGGTGCTCTCCGGCGTCGTGCACGGCTCGGACCGCCTGCGCAACGCGACCACGGGCACCGACGAGCGCGTGCACGGCCTCTTCCGGCTGCGGGGCAAGGAGCATCTCCCGGTCGACCAGCTCGTCGCGGGCGAGGTCGGCGCGGTCGCCAAGCTGGGCGGCTCGCCGTCGGGCACGCTGCTTTGGTCGCGGCCGTCGGGGCGGGCGCGGCCCTACCTGCCGCCGCCGCGCCGGCCCGTCTACGCCGCGAGGCTCGTGCCGGCGTCGCAGTCCGACGACGAGCGGATGCCGGCGGCGCTCGCCCGGCTCGTCGCCGAGGACCGGACGCTCGCCGTCGACCAGGCGGGTGAGGCGACGGTGCTGCGCGGCCTCGGCGACACGCAGCTCGACGTCGCGGTCGAGCGGCTCGCGCGGGTGTTCGGCGTCCACGTCCGGACCGGGCCGGTGCCCGTCGCCTACCGGGAGACGATCGCCCGGCCCGCGCAGGCCGAGGGCAAGGTCAAGAAGCAGTCCGGCGGGCACGGCCAGTTCGCCGTCGTGCAGCTGCGGGTCGGGCCGCTGCGCGAGGGCGGGGAGGGCGGGTTCGAGTTCGTCGACTCGGTGGTGGGCGGGGCGGTGCCCCGGCAGTACATCCCGGCCGTGGAGCGGGGTGCGCGCGACGCCATGGCCGCCGGTGGCCCGCAGGGGCATCCCGTCGTCGGCCTGCGCGTCGAGGTGTACGACGGCAAGGCGCACTCGGTGGACTCCTCCGACATGGCGTTCCGTACCGCGGCGGCCACCGGCGTCCGGGCGGCGCTGGCCGAGGCGGGGACCGTGCTGCTCGAGCCCATGGCGACCGTGACGGTCACCGTCCCGCCCGAGCGCCAGGGTGCGGTGCTGACCGACCTGTCGGGGCGGCGCGGAAGCGTCTCGGCGACCGAGCTGGCCGACGGCGGCCGCGCGCGCGTGGTCGCCACGGTCCCGGAGGCGGAGCTGGGCCGCTACGTCCTCGACCTGCGGTCCCTGACGGGAGGGCGCGCCGAGCTCACGATCAGCCCCGCCGGCTACGAACGGGCCCCGAACGCCGCACGGGGGTGAACGGCCCGCGGCGCCGGGCCTCTTAGGCTGGGGTCATGGCCCTCGCCGTGTGTCTGCTGTTCGACAGGCCGACCGAGCGGGTCCTGCAGCGGCTGTGGCAGCGGCTCGAGGACGACGGCGTGCCCACGCTCGCCACGCACACCCACGGCGGGCACGTACCGCACCTGTCGCTGGCGGTGCTGCGGTCCTGGGACCTCGACAAGGTGCGCGCCGCCGTCGAGGCGCTGCCCGACGCCGACCCGGCCACCGTCCGGTTCGACGCCGTCGCCGCGTTCCGGCGCGGCCGGATGAACCTGATCCCCGCCGTGACCAGCACGCTCGCGGCGCGTCAGGAGCGCCTCGTCGAGGCCCTGGGCGCGACCGAGGACGAGCTGCACATGCACTACGTCCCGGGGGCCTGGATCCCGCACGTCACCGTGGCGACGCGCGTGCGGCTGGACCAGACGCCGCTGGTCCTGGAGGCGGCCTACGAGATCCTCCCGATGACCGGCATGCTGACGCACGCCGCCCTGATCGATGCGGGCACGGGCGCGGTGCATCCGCTGACGGTCATGCCGTAGCGCCGGCCGAGGCGCCTCGGCGGGCCACATCCCGGGCCCCGGAACGACACGAACGTTCGGCAGTTCGTCGTGTGATCGGCAGCTGGAACTGCCGATCACACGACGAACTGCCGACCTCACCG
>NZ_BAAGRL010000031.1:0-4713 GCF_054782975.1 Myceligenerans halotolerans | reverse complement strand
TGTCGTTCCCCGTTACCCGGTCAGCGGAGGAACCTCACAGGTCCCGGCACTGGCCGAGTCTGCTGCCCGTGACCGTGTTCGGCGAACCGTTGTTCGCCGGCTCCGGGTCGTTGCGGAAGCAGGCGAGCGGTCCGGCGATCTCGTTGTCGCCGATCACCGGGCCCTCCGACTTGAGCACGATGACCGGACCGGTCACGTCGTTGCCCGCGCAGTTCACGGTCGGGTCACCGATCGTGACGCCCGAGCTCCGCATCACGGACAGCGCCCCGATGATGCGGGAGTCGCACACCCGCACCTCGGTCGCCCCGTCGGCCCGGACCAGCGCGACGACCTTCGAGTCCGTGACCCGCAGCCCGGCGCCGTCGGACACGGCGACCTTGCCCAGCACCGTCGCGTCCTCGATGCACGTCGTGCCCTCGGTGACCGAGATCCGTCCGTGGTGCCGGCCGGTGATCACCTCGTCGCACGGCGCCAGGCCCGTCACGGCGACGTCGGCCGACGCGACCGCGGGCGCGTCGAACGGGTCGGACGTGACGTGCTCGGCGGTGTTCGTGTACGTGCCGGTGACCGCGTCAGGAGCGACCACCACGTCGTACGACAGGGTGACGGGATCGATGCTCGGCCCCACGTAGTCGAGGCAGATGCTGCCGCCCTCGGTCACGGCCGACGACGGGTCGCCCGCGCTCACGACGGCGGTGCCGAGCGTGCCCGCGAGGTTCTCGATCCCGACGGTGGCCAGCCCGGGCAGCGTGCCGAGCTCGCCGTACTCGAACGTGATCTCCGGCCGGTCGTCCGACACCGAGTTGTAGATCCAGGTCTGGAACTTCCCGACGGAGTTGGACAGGTCGGTCGGGTCGCCCCCGAACGGGTACGGGTTGTCCCACTGCACGACGGCGACGTCTCCGCCGGTGGCCAGCCGCACGCCGCGGTCGTTCGCCAGCGAGAGCTCCAGGTCGCTCCACAGCGGGGCGATCACACCGTTCGGCGCAGCCGCAGCCGGGATCGCCTGCGGCTCCCACGGGCTTCCGCCGTACCCGCCGGCGATGGTGACCAGGCCGTCGTCGGACACGGTGAGGTTCGGCGACTCGTCGGAGTAGTGCGGGAACGGGCCGATGTTCGAGAACGCGCTGACCGCGGCGCTGTCGCCGTCGAGCGAGCTGAACCCGATACCCAGCTCGCCGAGGTCGAGGAACCCGGCCCACGCCGCGCACTGCGCGTTCGTGGCGGGCGTGGACGCCTCGTAGGCGCCGGCGATCCCCTCCGAGGTGGGCATGTCGACCTCCCACGTGATGGTCTGCCCGTCGACGACGCCGTCACCTGTCACCGACCCGGGGTCGATGCTCAGCCCGTCGGGCACGGTGTCCGTGACGGTGTAGGTGAGGTCCTCCGGCGTCACGTTGGGCTCGACGGTGAGGTCGTACCCGATCGTGTCGCCGATGGCGGCGGCGTCCGTCGACGCGGTCTTGGTCACGTCGTCGGCCAGGCGGGACAGCCGGACCGGGACCTCGCCGATGTCGCCGGGGGTGTCCGGCGAGCTGCCGAGCACCGCGGTGCCGTAGAAGAGGTCGCCCTCCTCCGCGTCGAGGTCCCAGTGCACGCGCACGTCGTACGGCTCGCCGACCGGCAGTTCGCCGTCGGGGCCGGTCACGCCCGCGTTGCCGAGGTCCTCGGACGGGACCACGGCCGTGGCGAGCGTGTGGGTGTCCGGCTGGTTGTCGCTGCCGCCCCAGTTCTGGACCAGGACCCACCAGGTCCCGGCGTCCGGCTCGGGCACCTCGCAGTACTCGGCGGCGGATCCGGACGTCGAGGCGCACGCCTGGGTGTCGGCGCTCGGCGTGTCACCGGTACCGACGAACAGGTCGAGGTCCGGGGCGGTCGCCTGCGTGATCTCCGTGACGAGCCGCTCGGCGCCGTCGGGCACCTCCAGCGTGATGACCTCGACCTGGCTCAGGTCGTCGTACGGCGAGCCGTTGGTCGGGTCCTCGACGAGGGAGCCCTCGTGCAGGTCGGCGGCGGCCAGGCCGCGCACCGAGCCGGTGAAGTCCGACACGGCGATCGACCGGATGTCGGTCACGGCCTGCGAACCCGTGTCACGACGCGTGCTGATGTCGATCTGGTCGGGCAGGACCGCCGCGGCCGGGACGACGGCGACCGGCATGGTCACCGACGGGACGTCCGGGTCGCTCGGGGTGAGCGTGATGCGCCCGAACAGCGTCTCACCCTCGGGAGCGCCGGTCACGTCCGCGGTGACCGCGATGCCCATCGAGTCGCCGGGCGAGACCGTGTCCTGCGACAGGTCCACGGTGAGCGCGAGACCCGGGTCGGAGTCCGCGGACGCCGTCCAGGTGACGCCGGCCGGGGCGGACTCCGGCGCCTGCGCCGTGCGCTCCCACGAGCACGAGGCCAGGCACTGGGTGTCGGCGAAGGACGGCAGGTTGAGCGTGGTGGGGTCGCCGCCCTCCTCGGGGTCGGCGGCCAGGTAGTCCGCCGGGGACTCGTCGAACAGCAGGCCCGCGCTCACGGCGGCCCCGATGTTCATGTGCCCGCTGCCCTGGGCGTACGGGGTGGCCGCCGCGCCGTCGTGGTTCAGCACGCTGGTGCGTGCCGTGGTCATGAGCGCGGACTGCTGCTCGGCCGGGGTCCAGTCCGGGCGGGCCTGCGTCAGCAGGGCGCCGGCGCCGGCGACGTGCGGGCTGGACATCGACGTGCCCGAGATGGTGCCGTACTCGACGTGGTCGTACGCGCCGCCGGCCGAGCCGAGCGCGGCGAGGATGTCGACGCCGGGCGCGGTGAGGGACGGCACGATGGTGTCGACCGCCCGGTTGGGTCCGCGCGACGAGAAGCTGGCCATGGTGTCGCCGAGGGCGTCGTCCACGGTGAACGTGGTGCGCGCGATGGCGGCGGTGTGGCCGGAGCCCTCGGCGAGCCACTCCTTGAGCGCCAGGCCGTCCTGGTGCGTGAGGAAGACGCCGTTGACCGCGTACGCCTCGCCGATCAGGGAGTCGCCGTTGGGCTCGTCGTTGGCGAGCACGAAGCCGACGGCGCCCTGCGCCGCGACGTTCTCCGACTTCGCCACGCGGCCGCCGACGCCGCGGTCGCAGACCACGATCTTGTCGGTGAACTCGGCCTCGTGCCCCTCGGTGTCCTGGCACTGCTCGTCGCCGACGTCACCCGCCCAGACGATCTCGGTGGCGGGCAGCGGCCCCGTCAGGGACTTGCCGGTGAGGTCGGGCAGGTCGCCCGCGCCGCCGGTCAGGTCGGTCAGCGACGAGAACCCGTGCCGGTTGTGGGTGGAGGCACCGACCGAGGTGAGCCAGGGGGCGTCGGCCGGGGAGCCGGTCGTCGCGAACCCGGGGCCGTCGTTGCCGTTGGAGGTCGCCACGAAGATGCCCGCGGCGCGCGCGTTGAGGAACCCGAGCGCGTCGAAGTCGTTCCACAGGTCCGACGGCGCGGGAGAGCCGATCGAGTAGTTGATGACATCGACGCCGTCGGCGATGGCCTGGTCGATCGAGGCGGTCAGCCCGGAGGTGGTGCAGCAGCCCCGGTAGCTGATGACGTTCGCGTGCGGCGCGACGCCGGACACGTCGAAGGCCGGCGGGTCGGTGCCCTCGGGCGCGGTCGGCAGCACGCCGTCGACCACGTTGCCGCCCGACGTCGAAGCCGTGTGCGTGCCGTGCCCGTCCTCGTCCAGGGCGCTCCGGTCCTCGTCGGACAGGAACCCGTAGGCGCCGATCAGCTTGCCGTTGCACGGGAAGTCGGGGTCGTACTGGTGGTCGTTCGACGGGTCGCACACGCCCAGGTAGTTCCCCGCGCCCAGCGGGTTGGTGTGGGTGTAGCCGTCGTCGCCGGTCTCGGCGAACGAGGGGCTGCCCGGGTTGATGCCGGTGTCGATGGTGCCGATGACGACACCCTCACCCCGGTAGTCCTCCGGCAGGCCGAGCTCCTCGACGGCGTTCCACAGCGCGTCGGCGTTGCTCCAGGCCGGACCGGAATCCGTGTGGAGCTCGTGCTCCTTGTCGAGCGCGATGTGCGCGACGGCGGGGTCCTTGGCGATCTCGGCGGCCTCGGCGGGCGTCAGGACGGCGGAGACGCCGTTGACGGCGTACTGGTAGGTGAACGGCACCTCGACGTCGTGCCCCACCGTGCGCTCCATGCGGGTGACGAAGCCGTCCTGCTCCGCCTCGAGGAACTCGGTGTAGTCGCGCGCCCGGGAGGTCGACGGGTCCAGCAACTTGCCCGGCTTCACCGCCGTGGCGTCCAGGCCCGCGACGCCGCCGCGGTAGGTGGGCACGGCGTCATCGGCCAGCCGGATCAGGTAGGTGCGCTCCTCGGTGCCGCGACCGAGGGCCATCTTCTGGATGGCCGGCTCACGCTCGACGCCCGGCTCCGGGGTGGTCTCGGCCGGCGTGAGGTTCTCGGCGATGAGCTCACGGGGGTCGACCTTGTCCGCCGCCGACTCTCCGGGGGACGGAACTGCCGCGGCGGTGGGCGTGAACGCCGCCGCTAACGCCGTGACGGCAGCCATGAGGAGGGGCGTTCTGGACCGGTGTGACATCTATGGCTCCCTTGGGTGTGGCAGCAATGGAACGTTCACGAGCACGTGCCCGTCATTACTTGCGCAGGTCAGGAGGCCGTGTCAATGCCTCCGGGCAAATTTCACCCGGTCCGGTCGGATGAGTCGAGAAGGCGCGCCGGGACGGCATCCACGGCTGC
>NZ_BAAGRL010000030.1:0-8197 GCF_054782975.1 Myceligenerans halotolerans | reverse complement strand
CAGAGACCTCAACCGACCCGTCCGCACACTCCTCCAGTCATGACTTTGCCGGAGCCCTGGGCGCACACAGTCCTCCTCATAGCCCACTCCCGAGGCAACCACATCCCAGAGATGTACGTGATTGACGACATGCTCAACAGAAGAAGCATCCCCTAGGCGATCGAACCACTCGTCAATCACGACTCGATCGAACGCAAAACGCAAGAATACACTTCCACGATACTCAATAAAATCGGGAAACAGCAAAGTGAGCACAGAGGCAAACTCGGCAGGATTTACCATTGCCGCCAGGAAAGCCCGAGGATCCGATTCTGAATCCTCGGGCAAAAATTCCCTCAACTCGACGAACTCTCTCAGATCCAGTTCGAAATGCTCGTTCACTAGCACCAACCAATCGGTATATCACTCGGCCCGACGGGTATTGCGATCTTGCTTTGGGCAGGGAACACACGACCGTCCGGAGTCACGTTCCGACCGAACTCTTGAACATGAGGAGTCGGCACCCCATCATGCGCAGCCCCTACGAGGTCTACACGCCGCAGAATTATTCCATCGGCGTCATAGACCGCATAGTTGCTCACCTTCGCCTCACGCGTACGGATCGTGATCGAGGACTCGTAGCCGACCAGCAGGGACGTGAGAGAGACTGTGGACACGGGCGCGGCTCCAGCTTCTGGGAACGATGACAAGGCGTGAGAACCTTCATCATCCCACTGGTGCCGCGTTCGTCCCATCTACGCCACTACACGATCCAGGTCAAGACCGTCCCGACAGGCGAGAATGCCGAGGCCTGGGACACTCCCGCGTCAGCCTTGCCTCTCATGTCACCCACCCGGCCGGACAGACGAGAAGGTTGCACGCAGCCGTGCAGGAAGCTCATCCACGATTCCGTAGGCAAGGTCACCGGGGTTTGGGAGCTGGAGCACGAACGATGCTTTGATCACGTTGACCACGTCTGGGTCGTCACCCATCAGGCACGTGTCAATAAAGTTGAGCACCGCCCGCCAGTCCAGTTCGATGCTCGACGCTCCGGCGCGCTCCGCACGGTACGCGGCAACGATCTCGGGTGTGACCTCCACGGCCAAGAAGACGTACGCGTACCCAACATCGCCGTCGTCCAAGTACGGTTCCAGCGGATCCTCGAACCATGGAAATCTACCGGCCAGCTCCCGAGCAAATCGGTCAGTTGAGTCCATCAGCACTCCATCCCGTATGCACCCCAGCTACCCTTGTAATTGCCAGCCGTCGCGTCATCGATCGCTTGGATCATCCCCTCAGCGATCACCGTCAGGCCGCCCTCGCGATCCCAGCGGGCACGTTCCAGCAGGTACTGGAACCCGTCCGGCGAGGCATGGCCCGCATGCTCGGCCAGCGTCCAGCAGTTCTTCGACTCCACCGGCGCCAGCAGCGCCTCGATCATCTCCCGGGCCCGCTGCCGCGACGCGCGATGCCTAAACCGGCCCCCGACCTGCGCCATCAGGTCCTCCAGCTCCCGCTCGAACAGGTCAGCGTCTATGCTCAGGGCCGCGGGCCACCGCCACGGTCTTCTCGGTCCACACAAACCAGAAGCATCACCGGCGGTGGCCGCACCTGTCGAACCCGCCAGACGCGTCACCGCAGGCCAGAAGCCAGATCTACGGCTGTAGTACTAAGACTGACCCCTTTTCGTCTTCCGAATCTCCACCCAGAAGGAATCCTCACGGTAGCGCGCGATAAGCCTCAGCCCATCCCAGCAGCCGGTCATCTCCAAGGCGATCAGCTAATTCCAGGGCAGGCGTCAGCAGGTTCTTGATCTGCCTCAGCGCACGGACGTCCTCACGGGGGAGCTCCCGCCGTACGCGCCGGACCACAACCCGGTCGAGCATGTCTGGAACGACGCGAAGGGCGCGATCGCGAACGTCCAGCGCGAGACGCCGAACGACACGTACAGCGCATTCGAGGTGCACATCGCGTCACGGAGGTTCGAATACGACTTCGAACACCTCCCGATCATTCGACCAGAGGCGGATCTTGATTAATTCCGGCTATAGTGGCCCAAGTCAGATTTCCAGCATGAACCATCATGCGCCGGTAGACTTCACGCTTCCTCCCCGAGCAGCGGAAGCATCCCTTGCGGGCCGCCATCTGCCACCAAAGCATCCAGCGCATTCAGCATCGCCGAAACACCCGGCTCGGGCAGGAGTACTAAATCCACACATTGAAAGTAGGAACCACTACCGGACTCGCCGCTCGTCCGCCAACGCTTCATGATTCGGGCGACTTCACGGAGCGTCAGCAACGTGGCACTCCAGCGGGAGCCATCCGGCATAGTAAGTTCGGCGTCAACGTTCTCCACATCGTCGGAGGAGTCACCGGCACCAAGAAAGAATCGGACGGAATACCCTTCTCGCTCCAACTTGAGGGCGGGGTCAACTGCCATAAGTTTGCACCAATCTCGCGATCACCTTGGATTCGTTTCCTTTATCAGCCTTTCCGACGATCTGGATCCCGTCGTCCACATTGCGGAAGAAAAGTCTTGCACCGTTCCGTCCGCGTGCGTACGAGACGTCAGTTCCGGCCAAAGCCTTGCTGCCAAGCCCCGGATTCAAGTTTCCCCGAGAAAGCTGAAGGTGCAACGCGTCCATTTCTGCCTGAACTGCCTGATTCCGGCCTGCCTGCTGTGCCGCCTTGACCAACATCGAATCATCACTTATGACAGACGTCATTTTCAAGCAGGGAGTCGTGTTGTGTACGAGGACGTTGGCCTTGCCGACGTGATAGGTGTGCAATCCGGCGACAGTCAGGTTATAGGCCGGACCCGTCTCGGGAGCGGCGATGTCGGCCTCTTGTGTGACTGTCAGGGCTTGCCCGTCAGCACTAAACACCTCTTCACCCAGGGCGAGTTGTTCAGTGCGCTCCCACGACTCGTCGGTAACGGACCAGAACGGGTGGTCCTCGGTCGTGACGATGAGTTCGCCCTCGACTTCGAACTCGAACAGGTCGTCCTGGTGCACCCAGACATGGGTCACCTCGCGGGCGCCCTGCTCGCCCGTCTCAGGATCCGTAGCTATGACTTCGTCGCCGACCTTGACCTCTTCGATCGGCTTGTGCGTCCCATCAGCCATGAGCACGAGCGTGTCCCCAGAGAAGCTCTTCGCCCTGCATGCCTGGCCAACAGCCCCGTCCCTCTTGCTTGCACCGCCGGGCTTCTTGCCCTCTGCGGCGTCGTCCAGGTTCTTCCTGACGACATCTGCGAGTTCGCCGGCCGGACCCTTGAGGAGCTTGGCAAGCTTAGCGCCTGGGATCAGACCTACTCCGAACCAGACGCAGGCAGAGACGCTGCCGTGAACGCACTCAACTGGATCTTCAAGGAACATCCAGTACACCGCGTCGACGGCGTCCTGGACCATGTTGTAGTACTGGGCCTCGCCGATCTCGGTATACCCACCCTCGGCAGACCAGTACGGCCCGTACATCTGCTCATCGGTGCAGGTGCCATGAAGCGTACAGTTCTCTTCAGTGGGTTCCGGAATCCACGGACGCGACTCGTCTGCATCGTTCTGCCAGTCAACAACGCCGTCGCAATCGTCATAGCGACACGCTGGGCCGCCGCTACCGATTGGCGCCGTGGTACCGCTGGTCATGACGCGGTTGTCGACGGGGAGCGCCTCCCACCACAGCCCGGTCGGATCCGACCGAGTCGCGGGATTGTTGCCCGCGTAGCCGTACGCGTTCCACTGCTGAGGGTTCGTCAGGTCCATGATCGGGTCCACGCTCAGGAACCGTCCCGTGGCCGGGTCGTAGTAGCGGGCCCCGAGCATGACCAGGCCCGTGGCGTCCTGGGGTGCGCCCAGGAAGCGGTGGTCCCCCGGTGGTGCAGCGCCGTTTCCGCGGGCGTCGCCGAAGGGCAGGGTGTGGTGCTTGGTGATGCCCTGCGTGGGCAGCGCCGTGTTGTGCACGCTCGCCAACGGAGTGCCGTGCGGGTCGTTGATCAGGGAGGTGACCCCGCCCATGCCGCGGTCGGTACGCACCGCGACGGTCTGGCCGGCGAATGCGTAGTAGCGCGTCGCGGTGACCGTACCGGCGGCCGTGTCGAGGGTGACTTCTTGGCCTCCCCCGACGTACAGGGTGACCACGCCGTCCTGGTTGCGCAGGACCCGGTCGCCGTCAGCCGTGTACACCATGGACACGTTGCTCGTGGTCGTGCTGCCCGCACCCCGCTCACCAGCAGTGCTGCCGCCTTCGCTGGTCTCGTCGGAGCCCTCGTCCACGGGCTCCTCATAGACCGTCGTGGCGGTGGCCACGCCCACGAGCTCACCCTCGACATCCCACGTCAGGTCCTGTACGACGTCGGTGAAGTCGCTGACCGTGGTACGGCCGGTGGTGTTCCCCGCGCCGTCATAGGTCAACGTCTGACACGCCGCACCGGTCGCCGCCTGCGTGGAGACCGCCGCCACCTGATGCGGCCCCTCGGCATCGGCCGTGCAGTCACCGGCAGCAGGCTCACCACCACCCCCGGCACCGCCCGGAACGAGATAGTCCTCCACGATCTCCGTGCCACCCGAGGCACCGGCGTCCGAGTCACTGCCGTCAGGTGTGCGCAGGGTATGAGAGGTGCGGTTGCCCAGCGAGTCGTACTCGAACGACTCCCAGTACGGCGCCACCCCGTTGTTCAAACCCTCGACCGAAGGCGCCTCGGCACAGTCACCGCTGTCCGGCGTCCACGCCTCGGTCAGCCGGTTCAGCCCGTCGTACGTGTAGCACTGCCGATCAGCGGCCATGCCCTCATGGGTGGGCACGTCCTTCGCCGACAGGATGTTTCCCGCCTGGTCGTACGCGTACTTGAGGTTCAGGTCCTTGCCCGAGATCCGCTCGCGGTCCAGGGACACCTGCTCCAGACGGCGCGTGCCGGGCTCGTACTGGTACGAGACCACGGTGCCGTACGTGTTGCCCAGGTCCTGGTACAGCAGCTCGCCGTAGGCGTTGAACCGCGCTTCAGCCACGTAGGTGCCCCACCCGAATCCGCCGGCCATCCACTCGGGCATGCCCGTGGCGGTGTACCCGGTGGTCACGGTCTCGCGCTTGAGGTTGCCCACCCCCTGGTACGTGACCGACTCGACCTGCCCGTCAGCCATGTAGGAGTAGCGGGTCTCGAACGTGCGGTCCGCCCCGGCCGAACCCAGCAGGCCGAGGTCTTCGTTCCCCGCCGGAAGGATCACCTGGGAAGCAATCGTGCGGTAGGCAGCGTCCACCTCGGTGATCGCGGTGACGTACTCGTCCGCGTCCGTGTCGCTGTCCCCGGTCCCGTCCGGGGTGTACCGGGTCGACGCCGTCGTCAGGCCCTTGATCGTCTGCCCCGCGTTCGGGCCGTGGGCGTACTTGTCGTACGTCCATGCGGCGCGCAGCGGACCGGTCGGGCTGTCGTCGCGCAGGGAGGTGACCCGGCCGAGCGCGTCATAGGTGTAGGCGAGCGTGCCGTTCGCGTCCGTGACCGTCACCGGCTGGCCGGCCACGTCGTACGTCGTGGAGGTCGCCCCGCGGTCCGGGTCGACCGTTCGGGTCTGCCGGCCGGCGAGGTCGTACTCGTAGGTCCAGGCATTGCCCGCCGGGTCGGCGACCTCGACCATTCGCCCGGCGTGGTCGTACTCGTACGTGGTGGTCTGCGCCGGCAGGTCGCGCACCTCGCCCGCGGTGTCGGGATAGGCGTCCGCGCCGGGGTCTCCGTACTCACGCACATATTGCGTGAGAGCGGTCGTGCGGCCGTGCGCATCCGCGGTCGTGGACGTCGGAACAGCCCCGGCCGGCGGGATCACCAGCGTGGTCGCGCCGTCGAACACCGTACGGGTACGCCACCGTTCGTAGTCCGGGTTATCCGGGTTGTTGTCGAAGAAGATCTCGGCGGTGGTGCGGCCGGCGTCGTCGTACTCGAACCTGGTCGTGGCTTCGGGCACGTCGTCGGTTCCGACGATCGTGGTTCCCGGCGACGTTTCGGGCTCGAACCACGGGCCCTGAACCTGGTAGACGCGTCCGGCTTCGTCGTACTGGATGTCGGTGATGATCCGGCCGGGATCGGCCGCGTCCACCGACTCGGTCTGGGTCTGGATGTCCCGGCCCAGGCCGTCGAGCAGCGTGGTGGCCTTGTGGTACGACGAACCGTCGGCGCGCAGCGTACGCGCGGTGACAGCATTGATCCCGGTGGGCGAGATCGAGTACTCGTACCGCAGGTTCGGGCTCTTGCCCTGCCGGTCCGGCAGCCACACACGGGTGAGGCGCCCGGCGCGGTCGTACGCGGCGGTCGTCACGCGACCGTTCGCGTCCGTCACCTCGACCGGGAGGCCCCGGTACTTCGAGAACGTCGTGGTCGCGGTGTGCGCAGTGAGCGGCCCAGCCCCGTCCGGATCGGGCGTGCGGGACGTCGTCTGCGTCAGAATCCCGCCCGCCAGGACGTAATCCGTACGAGTGGTGCGCCCGGCGCCGTCGGTCACCGCGACCGGACGGCCCACCGCGTCGGGGTAGGCACCCGGCTCGTGCACGTCGAAGCTCGTCGAGGTGTACACATCGCTGCCCGACCAGCCGACAGCGTCGAACGTCGTCCCGACCTCCGGGTCCCGCTCGGGGTCGATGCTGCGGGTCTCGGTCAGGAGCCCGTCGGTCGGAGCCTGACCGTAGTCCTGCTTGTCGTAGGAGACCCGCGTCGCCGAGATGAGCTTGCCCGGGCTGCCGTCGTCCTGGGTGCCGCAGGAACCGGCGCGGGTGATGGTCCGCTGCAGCGCCCTGGCAATGTGGGTGGTGCCAGGTCCGTGATACCAGGACCGCGTGCACGTCTGGTCGTCCCCGACGTCGAGGTCTCCCTCGTTGTTGACCTGCGTGGTGTTGCCGTACTCGTCCATCGTCTTGGACGTGCGGGTGGTGTGGTCCACGACGCCGTCCGCGCCCAGCAGTGCCGAGACTGTCGTCATCGACTCCGTCCGTGCCGCCGTCAGCCCGTCATACGTGACTCCCTCGGTCACGACCGGGTCGGTCACGGTCTCGGACAGGACACGCTCGTCCCCGCTCCCGTCGATGCCGTTCAGCGTCTTGGCGACGACGACCATCCCGGCCAGGTGTTCGTGATCGTCCACCTGCCGGGACACGTCGCCTGCCGTGGCGGTGATCGTGCCACCCAGACCACGCAGGTACTTGGTCCGTGAGGACGGACCGTCCTCACCCTGGCGGATCACGACGTGCTCGTACCCGCGGAAGTCCGACCAGGTACGGTCCACATCCTCATCCAGCCGCGGGTTGTCGAGCCGCGCCCAGCCGGCGCCACCCTCGTAGTCGTAGTACGTGACCTGGTCCGGGTCACCGTGCCCGGAAACGCCACCCGAGCGCACCCCACCCGCGGTCTGAGTCACCGAGGCCACCAGGTAGGAGTGGAACCACTCCGTGTGCGCCTCGTCCTCCCCGGCCACGTGCCACCGCACCGGGAAGCAGTTCTTCTCGTTCGCCTCCTGCGCCGCCAGCGAGGTGTCCTGGGTGTTGGCCGGGGTGCACTCGGGTGCCGCGTAGTTGATCGAGACCATCCCGCCGGTCTCGTTGACGATGTCGGTCACGTGGAACCGGTTCATCGCCGGCAGGCCGTCGGTCAGGTTCTCGTGGTCCACCCGGGCAGGCATGGCCTCGCCGGCGAACCACGTCTTGAGCGGGTCGACAGCGGCAGCATCCGGGTCACCACCCGCCGTACGGGTGATCGACTGCAGCCACATCAGCTTGCCCGTCCCGTCACCCGGGTCGCGGAACTTCTGCTCCAGGCCGTACGTGTCGATGTCGCGGTAGGCACCGTCGATGCGCGCCTGGGTGGTGATGCCGGTCAGGCGCTTCCGGGAGAAGAACGCCGGCGCATACGACTCGCAGTCGTCACCCGAGACACAGATGAGGTCCATCGGGGTGTCGCGCCAGCGCTTCATCTGCGAGCGGGTGGGCTTGGCCGCCGTCGGGCACTCGGCCGAACCACCGAAGCACCGCTCCGCCACCTCGAACTCCACCCGGTAGGGCGCGTTCGCGTGCCCGGTCGCACCCGTGCGGGTGCCGTACTCGATCCGCTTCAGCGTGCCGCCGCGGGTGTAGGTCTTGTCCCCGTCGCGTCCCACGTCCGCGGCGTACCGGTTGGTCTCCGCACTGTAGGTGTACGTCATCGTGTTGCCGAGCGTGTCGGTCACGTGGTCCAGGTTGAACCGCC
>NZ_BAAGRL010000029.1:0-7546 GCF_054782975.1 Myceligenerans halotolerans | reverse complement strand
CTTGGACATACCGCCCACCTCCCAAATTGGCGGACGTCTCTACGTTACGAGGGGAGGCACAAGGGCGATGCCGGCAAGGCGTTGAGCCTGGCCGAGATGCCTGGTGTGGTGGTTGAGCATCGCCCGTCTTCGAGGGAGAACTCAAGGGCCGCCTGCAGAAGGCTGAGGTGGTGCACGCCGACGAGACCGGGATCCGGTGTGAGGGCAAGTTGAAGTGGTTGCACGTGTTGTGCACGCCGACGCTGACCTGGCTGGGCGTGCATGACCAGCGGGGCCGGGCAGCGATCGACGACTTGGACGTGCTGCCCGGGGTCACCGGGGTCCTGGTCACCGACACGCTGGGCTCCTACCGCATCTACGGGGCCGAGCGTGCGCTGTGTGGCGCCCACGTCCTGCGCGAGCTCATCGCGGTCATCGAGCATCCGATCGGGAAGACGGACACGGCTTGGGCTGTCGCGATGGAACAGGTCCTGCTCGACGCCAAGGCCGCTACCGACACCGCCCGCAAGGCCGGCCAGGCAGGCATCGACGACGACGTTCTGGCCGATCTGCGCCACCGATACCGGCAGGCGTTCGCGTGCGGGCTGTCCGTCAACACGTCCGGCAGCGACCGCACCGCACGCGCCCTCGCCAGGCGGCTGCGTGACCGCACCAGCGACTACCAGCGCCACTGGACCGACCTGCGGATCCCGTTCGACAACAACCGCGCCGAGTCCGACCTGCGCATGGTCAAGGCACAGCAGAAGATCTCCGGCGGCTGGCACACCACCCACGGCGCCCGCCGCTACGCACGGATCCGCTCCTACCTCGCCACCGCCGCCAAGAACACCCACGACCGCTACACCGCCCTCATCAACCTCTTCGAAGGCCAGCCCTGGCACATCCCGGAAGCGGCCTGAGCCGCTAAACAGTCACACGTGGGGTGAAGCAATTATGAACCGAATCTCGGTCGACCACCTCGTCATCGACGACGTCCCCCGCCGACCCCTCAACACCCCGGCCACCATCATCGACGCCCGCCTCGCCGACGGCCTCGACACCCTCACCGACGACGAACGCACCACCATCACCAACGTCATCGACGCCCTGATCACCAAAGCCAAGCTCCGCGCCATCAGCGCCTGACCCCGCGCGCCGAGCACGACCAAGGGCCCCGCAGCCGACCCAAGCCAGCCACGGAGCCCCCGAAACCTGTCAAGCCCGCAGATCCGCTCTACTCGACAGAGCGGATCAGCGCTCTCCTGTGAGCCACGAGATCGTGGCCGCCTCTTCCTCCTCCGACACGGCATCCGAACCGCACAGCCGTCTGAGGTGCTTGAAGAACTCGGCTCCAGCACGAGCGACCGTCTCATAGACCTCACCCTCGGGCGCGATCGCAGTCCGGTGGATCGAGCGATCTGCCGTCGTCACCGTGAGCATGACGTTCCCGCCCCACTGCGCCTTCTCGACCTTGAACGTGATCGGCTGATCCGGGAAGTGCCGCGTCCCGGAACCTGAATCTCGGCACTCACGGACGGCTTGGACGACGAACGGCCACAACCAGTTGACGTCGTCCCAGAGCTCGGTTCCCAGCAGTTCCACGCCGTCGACCGTCAGGCTGATCGCGCCCGGGACGTACTCGCAATCCCCGTCGTGCCGCTCCGCCTCGCTCACGGGACGGAACTCCCCGTCAACGCGGACGAACGATGTCATCTGAATCCTGGTCATGGCAGCGTCCCCGGGTAGAACTGGCCGATCCGCCCACGGCTGACTCCGAGCACGTAGTCGATGCCGTTGACCGTCCCCTGCACCTGGCCTTTCCCCGAACCGATCTCCATGAGTTGCTCTCTGTTCTGGCGCGCGACATCGCCGATCGTAGCCTGGACGTCGTCGACCGACATCCCGTCCTCGAAGAACGACTGCTTCGCCTTCACCGAGCCGTCCCAGTTCGGGCGGTGGTGACGCTGCAAGATGTGCGTGAAGCCCCGCTTGTCGAGCTGGAACGTGGAGTTCCCGAACTGCATCCGCTGGCTCGACCAGTTCCGCAACGCGAGCAGACACGCGTTGTGGACCAGAACCTCTTGTTCGCCCACGTGATACGTGTGGATGCCGTCGACCTCGAGGTTGAACGCCAGCGCCGTCCGGGACGTCGCGTAGCGCAGCCCGCCGACGGTGAGCGTGCGCCCGTCCACGGTCAGGACCCGCTCGCCGGCCGTCAGTTCGTCCGCCCGTTCGAACCTCTGGTCGGTGACGGACCAGAACGGGTGGTCCTCGGTCGTGCCCAGCACCGTCCCCTCGTCCAGCGCGAGGTCGGTCACCGTGTCCTCATGGACGAAAACGTGCGTGACCTCCCGCGCTTGCTGCTCCCCGGTCTCTGGGTCCGAAGCGATGACCTCGTCTCCGACCTGCACGTCCTTGATCGGCTTCTTCGAGCCGTCGGCCATCAGGACGAGGGTGGCCCCGGTGAACGAGCAGGCGCGCGCCGCCGTGTTTGCGGCAAGGTTGTTCTGGTTCCTCGCTGCCGCTTCGACCGCTGACTGCTTGAGTGCCTTGGCGCGGTTTGCTGCTGCCAGGGCTTGCGCCGCGCGGGCCGATGCTGCCGAACCCGCTCCGACTCCCTTCGTTCCCACGACTTCAAGGGCAATCTCAGTGTTGGTCCAGACCTGCTGGCCATAGGCCTCACCTACCGCCTGCCAGTCACCCCTCAGGGTTGCCTCAGCCGCGTCCCGTGTACGGTCGATCGTGTCCTTGACCACACTGGACGCATAGCTCGCGACCCCCGTGACCAGCCACCAGCCCGTGAGGTAGGACGCGATTCCCTGGGCGGTGCTCCTACAGGCGTCGCGTGCCGCGATCAGCCCTCGGAGACTCGACCCGCCTCCCCCAAGGCAACGCTTCGTTGTGTTCCACGCGTTCGAAACGCCACTGGAGATCGCTCCCGGGATGGCCTTCACACCATCCCACGCGTCCTTGGCCTTCCCCTTGACGCCTGACCAGGCGCCCTCGAAGAAGTCGCCGGCCTCGCCCCACAACAGACCACTCGGATCCGAATAGGTGGTGGGGTTGTTGTTCGCGTATGCGTACCCGTTCCATTGCTGAGGGTCCGCAAGATCCATGATCGGGTCGATCGACAGGAACCGCCCCGCAATGGCGTCGTAGTAGCGGGCACCGAGCATGACCAAACCCGTGACGTCCTGAGGAGCACCCAGGAAACGATGGTCTCCCGGTGGTGCGGCGCTGTCGCCTCGAGCCTCACCGAAGGGCAGCGAGTGGTGCTTGGTGATGCCCTGGGTCGGCAGCGCAGTGTTGTGCACGCTCGCCAGCGCAGTGCCGTGGCGGTCGTTGATCAGGGAGGTGACTCCACCCATCCCACGGTCGGTCCGTACTGCCACGGTTTGCCCGCCGAACGCGTAGTAGCGGGTTGCGATGACCGTGCCGGCGGCCGTGTCGAGAGTGACCTCCTGCCCTCCCCCGACGTACAGGGTCACGACGCCGTCCTGGTTGCGGAGTATGCGGTCGCCATCGGCGGTGTACACCATCGACACGTTGTTCGTGGTCGTGGTGCCCGCACCACGCTCACCGATCGTCTCGCCGCCCTCGCTGGTTTCCTCGGTGCCCTCGTCTACCGGCTCCTCGTACACGGTCGTGGCGGTGTCCACGCCGACAAGTTCTCCCTCGACGTCCCAGGTCAAGTCCTGGACAACATCCGTGAAGTCGCTGACCGTGGTGCGGCTCGTAGCGTTTCCCGCGCCGTCGTACGCCATCGTCTGGCAGGCGTCGCCCGTCGCCGCCTGCACGGAGATCGCCGCGACCTGGTGCGGGCCTTCGGCATCAGCCGAACAATCACCGGCACCCGACGCGCCTGCGGCGCCCCCGGGGATGAGGTAGTCCTCGACGACCTGTGTACCGCCCGAAGTACCACCATCTACGTCGCTGCCGTCGGGTGTGCGGAGAGTACGTGCGGTGCGGTTACCCAGCGAGTCGTACTCGAACGATTCCCAGTACGGCGCCACCCCGTTGTTCAGCCCCTCGATCGAGGGTGCCTCGGCGCAGTCCCCGCTGTCCGGCGTCCAGGCCTCGGTCAGGCGGTTCAGCCCGTCATAGGTGTAGCACTGCCGGTCAGCAGCCATACCCTCGTGCGTGGGCACGTCCTTGGCCGACAGGATGTTTCCGGCCTGGTCATAGGCATACTTGACATTCAGGTCCTTGCCGGAGATCCGCTCACGATCCAGAGACACCTGCTCCAGACGGCGAGTACCCGGCTCGTACTGGTACGAGACCACGGTGCCGTACGTGTTCCCAAGGTCCTGGTACAAGAGCTCGCCATAAGCGTTGAACCGAGCCTCGGCAACGTAGGTGCCCCATCCGAACCCGCCAGCCATCCACTCGGGCATGCCGGTGGCGGTGTAGCCCGTCGTTACAGTTTCCCGCTTGAGGTTTCCCACCCCCTGATACGTGACCGACTCGATCTGCCCGTCAGCCATGTAGGAGTAGCGGGTCTCGAACGTGCGGTCCGCGGCGCTCGGGCCGAGCAACGACAGATCCGGGTTACCTGCCGGGAGGATCACCTGGGAGGCGACCGCGCGGTAGGCGGTGTCGACCTCGGTGACCGCGGTCACATACTCGTCCGCATCGGTGTCGCTGTCACCGGTTCCATCAGGTGTATAGCGGGTCGAGGCCGTTGCCATGCCCTTGATCGCCTGACCGGCATTCGGACCGTGGACGTACTCGTCGTAAGTCCACGTCGCACGCAGCGGACCAGACGGACTGTCATCGCGTAGCGAGGTGACTCGGCCAAGCGCATCATAGGTGTACGCCAGGGTGCCGTTCGCATCGGTAACGGTCACCGGCTGGCCCGCGACGTCGTATGTGGTGGACGTCGTGCCCTGGTCAGGGTCAACAGCCGTCGTCTGCCGACCAGCGAGGTCGTAGCCATAGGCCCAGACGTTGCCCGCCGGGTCGGAAACCTCGGACAGTCGCCCCGCGTGGTCGTAGCGATAGGTGGTCGTCTGAGCCGGCAGGTCCCGCACCTCAGCTGCGCTGTCAGGGTAGGAGTCTGCGCTGGGGTCGGTGTGGTCCCGGACATACTGTGTGAGCGCTGCCGTCCGGCCGTAGGCATCCGTCGTCGTGGACGTCGGAATGGCCCCAGCCGGTGGGATCACCAGCATCGTCGCGCCGTCGTACACGGTCCTGGTGCGCCACCGCTCGTAGTCCGGGTTGTCCGGGTTGTTGTCGAAGAAGATCTTCGCGGTCGCACGACCGGCGTCGTCGTACTCGAGCCTGGTCGTCGCCTCGGGCACCTCTTCGGTTCCGACGATCTTGGTCCCAGGCGAGGTATCGGGTTCGAACCAAGGGCCTTGAACCTGATAGACGCGTCCGGCATCGTCGTACTGGGTGTCGGTGATAATTCGGCCGGGGTCGGCCGCGTCCACCGACTCAGCTTGGGTCTGGATGTCCCGGCCCAAGCCGTCGAACAACCTTGTGGACTTCCGATAGGTCACACCATCGGCACGCAGCGTGCGCGTGGTCACTGCGTTGACGCCGGACGGCGAGAGCGTGTAGTCGTACTGCAAGCTCGCACTCGTGCCCTGCCGTTCCGGAAGCCACACGCGGGTAAGGCGTCCAGCACGGTCGTACTGCGCGGTGGTGACGCGGCCGTTCGCGTCGGTCACCTCGGTCGGGACGCCGCGGTACTTGGAGAACGTCGTCGAAGCCGTGTGTGCGGCAAGCGGTCCCGACCCGTCCGGATCCGGGGTCCGCGTAGTGGTCTGAGTCAGGATGCCGCCTGCCAGGACGTAGTCCGTGCGGGAGGTCCGTCCGGCGGCGTCGGTGACAGCTACCGGACGCCCAATAGGATCTGGGTAGGTAGTCGACTCATGCACGTCGAAGCTCGTGGTCGTGAACAGATCGCTGCTGGACCATCCCACCGCAGTGAACTCGGTCCCAACCTGCGGATCCACGTCGGGGTCGATGCTCCGCGACTCCGTCGGCAAGCCATCGATCGGGGGCTGGCCATATGCCTGCTGGTCGTAGGAGACGCGCGTCGCCGAGATCAGTTTTCCGGGAGTGCCGTCGTCCTGCGTGCCGCAGGAACCTGCGCGGGTGATGGACTGCTTCAGCAGCCCAGTGAGACGCGTGGTACCTGGATCGTGGTATGTCGACCGCGTGCAGGTCTGGTCGTCGTCGACGTCGAGATCGCCGGCGTTCTCAACCTGAGTAGCACTGCCAAACCGGTCCAATGTCTGGGACGTTCTGGTCGTGTGATCCACGACGCCGTCCGCGCCGAACACCGCCGAGACGGTCACTACCGATGACGTACGCACCGCCGTGATCCCGTCATACGTGATCCCCTCGGTCACAACCCGGTCTGTGACCACCTCCGACAGAATGCGCTCGTCCCCGCTCCCGTCGGTCCCGTTCAACCCCTTCGAGACCAGGACGGAACCCGCCAGATGCTCGTGGTCATCCACCTCCCGGGACACGTCCCCGGCAGTCGCGGTTACGGTGCCGCCCATCCCCCGCAGGTACCTGGTCCGTGAGGACGGACCGTCCTCACCCTGGCGGATCACGACCTGCTCGTAGCCACGGAAGTCCGACCACGTGCGGTCCTCCGGCTCATCCAGCCGTGGATTGTCCAGGCGCGCCCAGCCGGCGTCGCCCTCGTAGTCGTAGTGGGTGACCTGGTCCGGATCCCCGTGCCCGGACGCACCCGGGTCGCCCACGCCACCGCCGCTCTGCGTCACCGACTTCACCAGGTAGGAGTGGAACCACTCCGTGTGTGCCTCGTCCTCGCCGGCCACGTGCCATCGCACCGGGAAGCAGTTCTTCGTGTTCGCCTCCTGCGCCGCAAGGGACGTGTCCTGCGTGTTGGCGGGGGTGCAGTCGGAGTCCTCGTAGTTGATCGAGACCATCCCGCCGGTCTCGTTGACGATGTCGGTCACGTGGAACCGGTTCATCGCGGGCAGGCCGTCGGTCAGGTTCTCGTGGTCCACGCGGGCCGGCATGGTCTCGCCGGCGAACCACGTCTTGAGCGGATCGACGGCGGCCGCGTCCGGGTCACCACCGGGCGTGCGGGTGATCGACTGCAGCCACAGCAGCTTGCCCGTCCCGTCACCCGGGTCGCGGAACTTCTGCTGCAGGCCGTACGTGTCGATGTCGCGGTAGGCACCGTCGATGCGCGCCTGGGTGGTGATGCCGGTCAGGCGCTTGCGGGAGAAGAACGCCGGCGCGTAGGACTCGCAGTCGTCACCCGAGACACAGATGAGGTCCATCGGGGTGTCGCGCCAGCGCTTCATCTGCGAGCGGGTGGGCTTGGCCGCCGTCGGGCACTCGGCCGAACCACCGAAGCACCGCTCCGCCACCTCGAACTCCACCCGGTAGGGCGCGTTCGCGTGCCCGGCCGAGCCGGTACGGGTGCCGTACTCGATCCGCTTCAGCGTGCCGCCGCGGGTGTAGGTCTTGTCCCCGTCGCGTCCCACGTCCGCGGCGTACCGGTTGGTCTCCGCGCTGTAGGTGTACGTCATCGTGTTGCCGAGCGTGTCGGTCACGTGGTCCAGGTTGAACCGCC
>NZ_BAAGRL010000028.1:0-95875 GCF_054782975.1 Myceligenerans halotolerans | reverse complement strand
CCTGCCCCCAGCCTACGAACTCACGAAGACCGGGGTCTCACGAAAGCCTGGCAGATAGGGCCCGTCTGTCACGACCAGGGTCGATCCGGAGCGGGGGACGCGAACGGTCCACCAGGAGTTTCCCACCACCGACGACATGCTCCTCGGGCAGATGTGCGCGCACGGCCGTCACTACAGCCTCAGCGTCTACAGTGACCATCTCGACAACTCAGAGGCCGAGGCGGCAACGCTACTGAACGCCTTGACGCAGATGGCGCAAGACTCCAAGTGAGCCTGGTACCGGAACACTGAACGGTCCTCCGCGACGATGCCGATCGATCCAACGATCGCGTCGCATCCGAGGGCAGAACGATCAATGCGGACGAGCCGGGCCATACGCCGGGTAGGTGCTGCTGGGGAAACGCAGGGGGACGGCTGGACGCGGCTTCGGCCGGGAACGTTGGAATTCCAGCGATCCCGGCCGATGGCATGATTGGCGTCCGACGGCGGTTCGCGAGCATCTTGCGGACCGTGTGCGGACTGACCGAAGCGGCTCGCGCGGCGCCACTCGCGCCACGACCGCCACGTCATCGGCACCGACTACAGCTCGAAGTCGGATCTGGGGGGGGACGGCGGGCACTGGCCACGTTGCGAGCGCTGGAATCTCGCTGTTTCTGCGTTGGACAGCGCCGGGCGGATCGGGCTGACGCCGCACATCTTGTGGACCTTCCATGGACTGACCACGTCTCGGCCTCGCGCCCGCTCCAGCAGGAGTCTCGCGCAGGTCCGCAGTATGTGCTCTTGTCACTGGTCACAGAGGCCGGGATCCTTGCCGCATGAGTGGATGGCTCGATGGATGGGCTGGTGGCGTACTCGCCGCCTCGGTGACGGTGCTGGCGACGTTCTGGTGGGATGCGCGAGTCCGGCGCAGGAACAAGCTCGATGGTGCGGTTGCGGCTCTCTCTGCTGCTGCGTGGGATGCTGGCAATGCGGCGCGACGGATGAAGAGTGGTCCTCGGGTGCGTGAACGCGAGCTGGGTACCTCCGTGCGGACGTTGGTGCTCTCCCTGCTTGAGGTGCAGGCTCATGGCTTCCGATCCCGGTTCGGTTGCAGCCGAGGCTTGGCACTGACGATCAAGGCCCTCGCGGATGCCTTGGCCGAGATGGAGTCACGTGGGCTCTCTAAGCATGACGGGCCGAAGCTGGCGAGACTTTGCGCGGCGATGCAGACAACGTGCTACGAGTGGATGCGGAACCCCTGGCTGTTCTGGCGTCGGACCGATCGATCGAAGAGATTCCTGGACCGGGTGGCTCAGGAGTGAGGACTGACTGAGAGGGCATCGCCGTGCTCGTAGTGCGGTTGAGCACAGCCAACAGAGCGAGTTGACCCGTCGAATGTCTAGTCACGCTTTCCTTGATCCGTCTAGTGCTCATAGACTAGCCTGATGGTCAGTAGTCAACCCACACGCAAGGTCCTGAAGGAACTTCGCGACGCCGGTTTCACGCCCGGCCGTACGGTCGGCTCCCACACCCAGTGGAAGCACCCGAGCGGCGTGAGCGTGTCCGTTCCGGACGGGCATCGGCAGATCAGCCCGGGCGTCTACCGCAAGGTCCTCAAGGCGATCAAGGACAGCAAGGAGGGCACCAAGTGACCAGCACCTATCAGGCCACCGTCACCCGCGAGGACGGGTGGTGGATGGTCCACGTCCCTGAAATCGACGGCCTCACCCAGGCCCGGCGCCTGGCCGACGTCGAACAGATGGCACGCGAACTCATCGCCGTCACCCGCGACGTTCCTGTCGAGGACATCGCGGTGAACGTCTCCATCGACGCGGTCGCCGGCATCAAGATCCGCGATGTCCTTGATGTCGTTGCTGCCGAACGCGCAGAAGCCAAGCGCCTCGACGCCGACGCATCGGCCAAGACCGCAGCCCTGGCACGCAAGCTCGTCGACAAGGGCATCGCCCAACGCGACGTAGGCAAGATCCTCGGCGTCTCACACCAGCGCGTCAACCAGCTCGTACAGCACTGACACCAGACAAAGACCCGTCCGACGGGTCTGTCCGAATAGCGGCTCTGTCGCACTTCCGGTGGTCGACCGCTCGTCCCGTGACAGGTCCTGCTCCGACAGCCCCAGGGTGGCGTCGCCGTGGTGCCGCCCGCCGACCGCGACCACCGGAATTGCGACAGAGCCCGAATAGCGGTGGGTCAGGCTTGGCCTGACGCGCCGTTATTCAGACAGACCCCCACGTTCCGGCAGGAGGCCGGGTCGTCAGTGTGGGGCCACCAGCCTGGCGTGACGGTCTGCGGGCTGATGGCCGCGCGCAGGACGATCGGGCCGATGTGCTTCAAGAGTCTGGGTCGCGCCACAGTGCTCACCTTCCGGGTCGCTCGTTTCGCCGGCGCTGCACGGGCCGGGGTGCAGGAGCCGGCCCGTGCAGCGGTCAGTCGTGCCTGGTCAGTCGCTGGTGCAGGCCGATTCGCAGGTCGTGCCGCAGCCGTCGCCCGAGTCGCAGCCCGTCGGCACAGCGACGGGCGCGTCGACGATCTCGAACGACAGCTCCCAGCCGTCCAGCGTGACGTCCGAGGTGGCCGGGGTGATGGTGTCGGTAGTCATGGACACAGTTCTCCTTCCAAACGGGGTACGTCCGGGGAACCCCGGACGTCCAACGCCACACGATGTGGTGGCGTAGGTCTTCGTCATTGCGAGTGGATCTGCCCTGGTCGCGGGCAGCGCTTCAACGGCTCTTCTGGGGGTGGGTCGGGACTCGGGGCGCGAGCCCCGACCCACCGTCTCCCGCCGGGGGTGGCGGGCCTACGGCCAGGCGCTGCTGCGACAGTGCAGGAACGTCGGGGGCGCGCGCCCAGCCGCAAGTTCTCGGGGATCACCTGGGATGTCGCTCCGCCGGGTGTTTGGAGTGTCTGCCGCGCGCGGTGTCGAAGTCGCGGCGTGGCATC
Organism: Myceligenerans halotolerans; assembly: GCF_054782975.1. Classification (NCBI taxonomy): domain Bacteria; kingdom Bacillati; phylum Actinomycetota; class Actinomycetes; order Micrococcales; family Promicromonosporaceae; genus Myceligenerans; species Myceligenerans halotolerans. The sequence continues at coordinate 92,938 of NZ_BAAGRL010000028.1, read as the reverse complement.
ACCTGTTCAAGCGCTCCACGGACCGGGGCACTCGGCGCGCCGAGCACAACGCACGCCGCGCCGACGCCGGCGAGTTCCTTCTCCAGTTTCTTGCGCGCGGCCGACAGGAGCGCGTCGCCGGGCAGGATCACCACCTCGGTGCTCTGGTCCATGGCGTGTTGGGTGAGCTGGCTGATCGTGGCCGTGTCACGACGGTCCTCTACCACATGCACCAGCAGGTAGCCGTGGTCGCGGGCGTGGCTTTGCACGACGGCGAGCTGCGCGGCGTCACGGGCGTAACCGACTGCGACAGCGTGCGAGGCCATGGTCACCCCTTCCAGAGGCGAGTGAGCGGCCGAGCGTGTGGCCGTGGGAGTGATTCGGCATGCCGGTCTCACCGCCGTACCCGCGATGCGTGCCGCGCGCCCAGCAGGACGGCGAGCAGGACGATGTACCCGATCAGGACCCACGTCATGGCGTCGCCCTGTCCGCAGGCTCCAGCTCGTGGGGTGCCAGGAGTGCCCGGTCGAACCCGCCGCGATCGATGTGGACCCGGATAGCCCAGGCTCCCGGTAGGTCGACTTCGACCACCACTCCGGTCGTACCCAGCAGCAGGCGCGGTCCGTCCACGACCCGTACCCGGTCACCCACCTGCCACTGTGGCGGGCGCCGCTTGGCGCCGTGGGCTGTCTCGGCGGTGAAGTCTTCCTCGCCCTCGAAGATGCTCATCGCTCACCCGCCCCCGCTCGGGTCGGCAGCGGCTCGGACTCGCGGGTGGACATAGTCAGGGTGTCCAGTGCGGCTGCGGCTCCGTGGTGGTCAATCGAGCCGGTGATGTAGTCCGCGGCGTCCTTCACGGCCTGGGGCGCGCCGCCCATGGCGAACCCATGCTGGACCTGGTGCAGCAGCCGGACGTCGTTGGCGCCGCTACCGATCGCTGCGGTGTCGTCGGGGTGGATGCCCCATTGGTGGCGCAGCGTGTTGGCCTCGGCCGCCTTGGACAGCCCACGCGCCGTAATGTTGAGCCAGTCATCGGCGGCCGGCGTCACGGTGAACCCCGCGCCCTCGATCTGCGGAGCGAACGCGGCGATCCCGGGCGCGTGCACGACAGTGCGCGGGGTGTGCTCCGACCACAACACGCGCTCGTCCACGACGTGCTGCAGACCGCTAAGCCGGCCCGTAGCGAACGGCTTGTTGACGCGCCACCCGACCCCGACCTGCTCGACAGCCATGCTGACCTGCGGAGCCACCGCCATGGCCACCGTGAGCGCGGCCCACGGGTCGAACACCCGCTTGCGCACGATCTCGAAGGGACGGCGCCGGTTCCCGGTCAGTTCGGCGGTGACCGCGCCGTTGGAGGCGATGAAGACCGAGCCCTTGCCCAGTCCCAGGAGTTCAGCGATCGGCAAGACACTCAACGCGGACCGGCCCGTGCACGGCACCACCTTGATGCCCCTCGCGATCGCCGCTGCCACCGCACGACGCGCCGGCTCCGGCACGACATCTTCCCCTTCACGCACAAGCGTGCCGTCAAGTTCAAGGAACGCTGCCTTCACCGGGCGGTGGGTCGTAGGGGGTTTCTGGGGCGTGGATTCCTGTGGGATTCTCGTCATGTCGTGCTCCGGTAGATCGAGTTCGAAAACTTTCCGGCGACAGAACCTTCCTTGCCGCCGTGATCTACCTTGACAAGCGTCAATTCATTTGAGCGCCACATTCTTGTAGCGCCACACAAGTGTGGCGACACAAGGGTGTAGCGCCACAAAGTGTGGCGGTCGAGGTACGTGCTGACGTGGTATTCCATGTCGTGGGGCATGTTCACCTACGCCGACGGGGCGTAGGGTAGGGAATCTCCGCCCGCCCCCACTAGCGTTGGGACACCCGATGGACGACGAACTGATCGGTAAGCGGATCAAGCATCTCCGCGAGGCGCGTGACATCACACAGATCGCGGTCGCCCAAGAGGCCAAGATCAGCTACTCGTTGATGCGGAAGATCGAGTCGGGAGAGCGCGACGTCACCCAGACCGTCGCCACGGCCGTCGCCCGTGCTTTGCACGTAGAGATCGCAACGATCACTGGCCAGCCGTACGACACCGAGGGCCCGCGACGCGACCGCATCCACGATCTCATCCCTGACCTACGGACCGCGCTGGCTTTCTGGGATCTGCCGCCCGACCTCGAAGTCGCGCCCCGCCCTGTCGCAGACCTGGTCGCCGAGGCCCGACAGGTCAACGAGTTGCGCCGTCTCGACCGGAACACGAAGGTCGTCGAACGCCTACCCGCACTGATCCATGAGGCATTGACCGCGTTCCACGGGAACTCGGACGTGCAGGAGCGTGCAGTCATCGCAGACGTCCTGATGACTCTGATGTACGGCGCGCGCTCGGCCGCTTTCAAGTGCGGCTACGACGATCTGGTGATCGTCGTGGGTGACCGCATCCAATGGGTGGCGGAGCAGATACAGGACCCGCTCATGAAGGCATTCGGGGCATGGAACCAAGCCATCTCCTTGGCTCGCTACGGCTCCTATGGAATGGGTCTGCGGCTGATGGAGCGAGCGCGTGCCGCGATCGAAGACACTGCCAGCAACGACGCCCGCCTGTTGTGTGCCACAGGCTCGCTCTACCTACGCTCAGCCGACTCGGCGGCCCGCGCCGGCAAGTCCGACGACGCCATGGCCTACCTCGCCGAAGCGCGGCAGATCGCGGCGCATCTACCTGAAGACACGGATAGCGACTGGAAGAACTTGTCGACATTCGGTCCGTCAAACGTCGTCATCCACGGGGTGGTGGTGGCCCTTGAATTTCAGGACAGCGCCCTGGCACTATCACTGGCTGACGAACTTCCCATGTCCGAGTCCGTGACTTCCCGGTTCCCGACCCGTGTCGGACACCATCACATGGACCTCGCTCGCGCGTACCTTTGGCAGGGGGAACGCGAGAAGGCACTCAACAGCCTCATGAACGCGCGCAAGGCCGCACCCCAGCAGACAAGGCACCACCCCACGACCCGAGAGGTGACCGGTATCCTGGTGCGCACCCACCGCCGCAGCAACGAATCACTCGCCCGATTCGCCGCATGGGTCGGCCCCCAGGAAGAGTGGTGACACTGTCTCATGGTGAACGTCAGCATCGTCCTGGCCGCCCTCATCCTGGCCGCAGTCACCTTCGTGGTCGGCTATCTGCTCGGACAGCGTCAGAAGCCACAGACTCCACACCCTGCCTCTCCTTCGGATGCCTCGACTTCGACGCTCGGGGAGGACGAGGACGATGGCGAACTTGATGGCGAGGAAGGGCAGAAGAGACCAGAAGGACTCTACGGGTACAACGACTAGCCCGTCGGAGATCTGCCTGAAACGACAAGACCCTGGACACCTACTCGCACCTCTGGCCGGACGAAGACCGCACGCGCGAGGCCGTGGACAACGTCCTCGTCGAGAGCCTTGCGGACCATCCGCGGGGGACGAGCCGGCCACCGACGTCGCCAGGCTCATCCTGGATGCCCTGCGATCCCGGCATCCGGGAGGGTCAGAGGTCATCCGGAAAGGCCTCGCGGCCGGCGTCGACCACGACGTTTCGGCCCGTGGGAGCGGAGCCATCAACCGAAACGTCGTGGTCGCGCGCAGCCGCCACGGGTTTCCGAATGACCTCTCAGATTGATTGGGCTCGCACGAGCGAGTCGTACGTCTCGGTCGTGCGCTCCGCGTCGATGCCCAAGGAGACAACCCAGTCGGCAAGTTCGCACTGCACCGCCTCGCCGTCCACATCCTCAGGCACCAGGCGCTCCAGCTCGATGAACGCGCCGAGACCTTCGACGTCGTCCACACACACCGCCACGCCCCCGACCCGCCCGGTCCGGCGGGTCTTGGCGATACGCACCGTCGGAACGAAGCCCATCGCGCAGATCGCCGCGTGCATCTGCTCGCGGTCCGTCACCACCGATTCGAACTCGTCACACGACAGCGCGTTCTCCGCAGGACGCTTCAGCGTGAACGTGTGCCGCCCATCCACGGTCCGCAACCGCACGAACGACACCCCGCCCTTGTCATCGCCATACGACCAGCCCACCGGGGCATACGCCTGATCGTCCTGGAACACCCCACCGTCCAGATCGACGCCACGCTCCTTCAGCGCCAACAGCAACGACTCGGCATCCCGCACACGAAACTTGACCTCAACCTCACGCATGCCCCGAACCGTACGCCAGCAACCTCCATGAGGGCATCTGGGATCTTGCCCGCCAACCCTGCATCCCCTGGGCATCCCAGCGACGGCTGGCACTGCAGTCTCCGTGCGTCCCCGCGGTACGACGTCGTAAGCAAGACCTCCGTTCCCAGGCCGTCAGCCGACCGGCCACGCAAAGGCCGCTCGGAGGTGCCGAATCGCAGGTCACTCATGGGCATCGAGGATCCGGTCGGCCTCGGCCTCGCTGAGGAACCCGTCCGCCAGGAGCGACTCGACGTCCTCCTCGGAGGCGCCGGGCAGCACGCCGTCGATCGGGTCCACCTCACGCGGCACCCACGAACTCAGGCCGGCGAGCCGCTCGAACATCTCCTCGGTACTCAGCCGCTCGACATGCCGCTGCAGCACGATCTCCTCGACAGATGGCTCCACGCCAAGCACTCGCGCACGGGCGATCACCCGGTGAACGCTCGCCTGCGACATGTGAACCGCCTGCGCGATCTCACGCTGCGGCATCCCGGACTCCGCGGCCAGGTAGATGCGACGGGTCCGTTCGATATCCGCAAGCCGTGACAGGGCGTAGGCGAACCGCAGGTCGGATGCGCCGACGTGCACTGCTTCGTTCGAAATGACGACCCCCTTCGCACCAACACTAGCGCGTGATTCATTCTGAATCAATGTGCGACAGCTCTTACTCCCCGGTCCACGTGTCCGCGAGGGCTTCGGACCCGCGGGCGAGCAGGGACACGTCGGCACCGACGAGGACGAAGGACGCTCCCGCGGCCAGGTGGTCGCGGGCCACGGCGGGGTCGAAGGCGTTGACCCCGACGGGCTTGCCGGCGGCGCGCACGGCCTCGAAGGTCCGGCGCACCGCGGCGATCACGTCCGGGTGCGTCTGCTGTCCCAGCAGCCCCATGGATGCCGCGAGGTCGCTGGGGCCGACGAACACGCCGTCGACCCCGTCGACCGCCGCGATCGCGGCGGCGTTCTGGACGGCGGTGGCCGACTCGATCTGCACGAACAGCGAGACGTGGCGGTCGGCGTCGGCCATGTAGTTCTCGACGCGGCTCCAGCGTGCGCCGCGCGACAGCGCGCCGCCCACCCCGCGCACGCCGCGCGGCGGGTAGCGCACGGCCCGCACGACGGCGCGGGCCTGCTCGGCCGTGTCGACCATGGGCACCAGCACGTTCTGCGCGCCCAGGTCGAGCAACTGCTTGAGCACGACGGTGTCGCCCGACGGCGCGCGCACGACCGGCGTGACCGGGTACGGCGCCACCGCCTGGAGGAGCGCCGCGGTGGTCTCCAGGCCGATCGGCGAGTGCTCGCCGTCGATCAGGAGCCAGTCCAGGCCGGCGCTGGCGCAGATCTCCGCGACCAGCGGACTGCCGGTACACACCCACATCCCGACCTGCGGCCGGGCGGAGCCGGCGATGCGGTCGCGGAACGTGGGCGGGAGGGTCAGACGAATCGGCATGTGATGGTTCCCATCTGTCCGTAGTCGGCCAGCACCTCGTCCCCGCGCGAGACCCACAGGGGCCGCGTGAAGGATCCGGCGAGGATGATCTCGCCCGCCTCCAGCCGGGCGCCGTGGTGGTGGAACTTGTTGGCGAGCCAGGCGACGCCGCGCGCCGGGTGGTCGAGCACGCCGGCGGCGACGCCGGTCTCCTCGATCTGGCCGTTGCGGTACAGCAGCCCGGGCACCCAGCGCAGGTCGATCTCGTCCGGGTGCCTGCTGGTCTCGCCGAGCACCATGGCGCCGTAGGCGGCGTTGTCGCTGATCGTGTCCACGATCGTGCGGCCCTCGAGCTCGATGTGCGAGTTGAGCACCTCGAGCGCCGGGACCACGTGGTCGGTCGCGGCGAGCACGTCCTCGAGCGTGCAGTCCGGGCCCGCCAGGGGCGCGGCCAGGACGAAGGCGAGCTCGACCTCGATGCGCACGTTCGAGAACAGGTCGACCGGGATCTCGTCGCCGCTGGTGTACACCGTGTCGTCGAACATCACCCCGTAGTCGGGTTCGTCGATGCCGGTGGCCTGCTGCATCGCCTTGGACGTGAGCCCGATCTTGCGGCCCACCAGGCGCCGGCCGGACGCGAGCATCCGGTCGCGCCAGACGCCCTGGATCGCGTACGAGTCCTCGATCGTCGCCTCGGGGTAGCGCGCGGTGATCCGCGGGATCACGGCGTGCGCGCGGTCGGCCTCGGCGAGCTCCGCGGCGATGGCCGCGACGGTGTCGTGGCTGAGCATCAGAGCTGGTGTCCCAGCTTGTACTCCGTGGCCTCCTCCGGCCGGGTGTACGAGAACCCGTCGGCGCCGATGGTCACGGCCATCTCCGACGCGTCCGTGCGCGCGACGACGGGCTGCGGGTTGCCGTCCAGGTCCAGCACGAGCGACGCCTCCGTGTACCAGGACGGCACCACGGGGTTGCCCCACCAGTCGCGGCGCTGGTTGTCGTGCACGTCCCACGTGACCACCGGGTTGTCGGGGTCGCCCGTGTAATAGTCCTGCGTGTAGATCTCCACGCGGTGCCCGTCAGGATCGCGCAGGTACAGGTAGAACGCGTTCGACACACCGTGGCGGCCCGGCCCGCGCTCGATGCAGTCGGAGCGGCGCAGCGCGCCGAGCTTGTCGCAGATCGCCAGGATGTTGTGCTTCTCGTGGGTCGCGAACGCCACGTGGTGCATGCGCGGGCCGTCGCCGCCGGTCATCGCTGTGTCGTGCACGGTGGGCTTGCGGCGCATCCATGCCGCGTACACCGTGCCCTCCTCGTCCTGGATGTCCTCGGTGACGCGGAACCCCAGGTCCTGCATGAACTTCACGGCCCGCGGCACGTCCGGGGTCACCTGGTTGAAGTGGTCCAGGCGCACCAGTTCGCCGGGGGTGTGCAGGTCGTACCGCCACGACAGCCGCTCGACGTGCTGAGTGGCGTGGAAGAACTCGTACGGGAACCCGAGCGGGTCGATCACGCGCACCGACTCGCCGATGCCCTCGGTGAAACCGTCCGGGGCGCGGCGCACGTCGCAGCCGAGCTCGCCGTAGAAGGCGACGGCCTTGTCGAGGTCCTCCGGCGTGCGCACGCGGTAGGAGAACGCGGCTACGGCGGCGACGTCGCCCTGGCGCAGCACCAGGTTGTGGTGGATGAACTCCTCGGTCGAGCGCAGGTAGACGCTCCGGTCGTCCTCCTCGGTGACGTACAGGCCGAGGACATCCACGTAGAACTCGCGGGAGGCCGCGAGGTCCGTGACGACGAGCTCCATGTACGCGCAGCGCAGGATGTCCGGGGGTGCGGACCGCGGCGTCGCGACCGGGTTCGCGGAGCGGATCGGGGCCTCCTGGGAGACGTAGAAGCCCGAGGAGGTCAGGGTGCGGTCGTTCCTGTCGGTCATGTCAGCGTCCTTGCTGGTGCGGGGCCGGTCAGTGCTTGCCGAAGGTGGGGTTGTGCACCTCGCCGAGCGTGATGTGCACGGCCTGCTGGTCGGTGTAGAAGTCGATCGAGCGGTAGCCGCCCTCGTGGCCCAGGCCCGAGGCCTTGACCCCACCGAACGGGGTGCGCAGGTCCCGCACGTTGTTCGAGTTGAGCCAGACCATGCCTGCCTCGACCGCCTGGGAGAAGTTGTGCGCGCGCTTGAGGTCGTTGGTCCACACGTAGGCGGCCAGGCCGTACTTCACGCCGTTGGCCAGCTCGAGCGCCTCGGCCTCGGTGTCGAACGGCGTGATCGCCACGACCGGGCCGAAGATCTCCTCGGTGAAGATCCGGGCCGACGGCGCGACGTCCGCGAAGACCGTCGGGGCCACGTAGTTGCCGGTCTCGAAGCCGTCCGGGCGCCCGCCGCCCGCGACGAGCCGGCCCTCGGTCCTGCCGATCTCGATGTACGACATCACCTTGTCGTAGTGCTCGGGATGCACCAGCGCCCCGACCTCCGTGGCCGGGTCCGCCGGGTCCCCCACCACCACCCGCGCAGCCTGCGCCGCGTACCGCTCGACGAACTCGTCGTACACGGCGCGCTCCACGAGGATGCGGCTCCCGGCCGTGCAGCGCTCGCCGTTGAGGGAGAAGACGCCGAAGATCGTCGCGTCGACCGCGGCGTCCAGGTCGGCGTCGGCGAAGACGACGGCCGGGGACTTGCCACCCAGCTCCATCGACAGGCCCTTGAGGTACGGCGCGGCGTTGGCGAAGATGATCTGCCCGGTGCGGCTCTCGCCCGTGAACGAGATCAGCGGGACATCAGGATGCTTGACCAGCGCGTCCCCCGCGTCCTCCCCGAGGCCGTTGACCAGGTTGAACACGCCGTCGGGCAGCCCGGCCTCCTCGAAGATCCCCGCCCACAGCGACGCCGACAGCGGCGTGAACTCCGCCGGCTTGAGCACCACCGTGTTGCCGGTCGCCAGCGCCGGCGCGAGCTTCCACGACTCCAGCATGAACGGCGTGTTCCACGGCGTGATGAGCCCGGCGACACCGATCGGCTTGCGGTTGACGTAGTTGATCTGGCGCCCGGGCACCTTGTACGTGTCGTCGGCCTGCGCCACGACCAGGTCCGCGAAGAACCGGAAATTCTCCGCGGCCCGGCGCGCCTGCCCCAGCGCCTGCGTGATCGGCAGCCCGGAGTCGAAGCTCTCCAGCTCCGCGAGCCGGGCGTCGCGGGACTCGACGAGGTCCGCGATCCGGTGCAGCACCCGCGAGCGCTCGCGCGGCAGCAGCCGGGGCCACGGACCCTCGGTGAACGCCTCGCGTGCCGCGGCGACGGCGCGGTCGACGTCGGCGGCCTTTCCGGCCGCCGCCCGCACGTAGGCCCGGTTCGTCACCGGGTCCAGCACCTCGAACGTGTCGCCGCCGACCGAGTCGGCGAGCTTGCCGCCGATGTAGTGCTGGATGCGGCCGGGCAGCTCGGCGGGCACCCGGCGGGTCGTCTGGTCGGTCATCGTGTCTCCGTGTGTCGGGTGTCCAGGAAGGCCTGCATGGTCGCCCAGCGGTGGTTGCGGGCGGCGATCTCGATCTCGAGCGGGTCGGCGCGGGCGGCGATCAGGTCGAGGATGTGGGCGTGCTCCGCCACCGAGTCGTGCGCCCGGCCGGGGACGAAGGCGAACGTGGAGTCCCGCAGCCCGGACAGCCGGGCCCAGCCGCGGTGGACCATGTCGAGCAGCATCGGGTTGGGGCACGACTCGAACAGCACCGAGTGGAACTGCCGGTTCAGGGCGGTGAACGCGTGCGGGTCGAAGTGGTCGAGCAGCGAGCGCAGGTGCGCGTTCACCTCCGCCGCCCGCTCGAGGTCTGCGGCGGAGATGCGGGGCGCCGAGAGCCCGGTCGCCGCGCCCTCGACCACGCCGAGTGCCTGCATGGCGTCGGCGTACCCCTGCTCGTCGACCATCGCGACCCGCGCGCCGACGTTGCGCTCGTACGTCACCAGGCCTTCGGCCTCCAGCCGCCGGATCGCCTCGCGCACGGGGACGACGCTCATCGCGAGCTCGTCGGCGATGTTGCGCAGCACGAGGCGATAGCCCGGGCTGAGCTCGTGCAGCGCGATGCGGTCGCGCAGGTAGTCGTACGCGAGCTGGGACTTGCTGAGCGCGCCGGCGAAGGCTGCCTCGACGACCGGCGTCGTCACGTCCTCGGTCGTCATCGCGACTCCCTCCGCGTCTGGGCCTTCGATGACTCGTAGCGCGCCTGCCACTCGGCGTTCGGGGGGAACAGCCCGTCGATCGGGTGGCCCGCGGCGACCTGCTCGGCCACCCAGGCGTCCTGGTCCTCCTGGGCGAGGGTCGCGTCGGCGACCTCCTCGGCCAGGTGCGGCGGGACGACGACGACGCCGTCCGCGTCGCCCACGACGACGTCACCCGGGAGCACCGTCGCGCCACCGCAGGCGACGGCGACGTCGGTGTCCCACGGCACGTGCCGGCGGCCGAGCACCGCGGGATGGGCGCCCTTGGAGAAGACGGCGAGCCCGGTCGCGGCCACGGCGTCGAAGTCGCGCACGCCACCGTCTGTCACGACACCCGCGGCACCGCGCACCTTCGCGCGCAGGGCGAGGACGTCGCCGAGGGTCGCCGAACCGGTCTCGCCGCGCGCCTCGATGACGACGACCTCACCCGGGCCGACGGCGTCGAACGTGCGCTTCTGCGCGTTGTACCCCCCGCCGTGCGCGGCGAACAGGTCCTCGCGGTTCGGCACGAAGCGCAGCGTCCGCGCGCGGCCCACGATCGTCGCGCCCGGCGCGTTCGGCCGCACGCCCTCGATGATCACGTTGTTCAGACCGCGCTTGCGCAGCTGGGCCGAGAGCCCGGCGACCGGCGCGCGCCGCAGCTTGCCGGCGAGCTCGTCGGTGAGCACGAACGGATCGGGCTCGGCGGCGAGGCCCGCCGCCTCGCGGCTGCCCCACGCCTCGGCGCGCTGCGTGTCGTCGATCTTCGGGCCGGCGCCGACGTCGCCGAACGGCACGTCGCCCTGCACCACGGTGGTCACCAGGCGGCCCGACGTCGGAGCCCCGGGTGCCGTCGGGGCGTCCACCTCCACCTCGACGACGTCGCCCGGCACCACGACGCTCGACCCGGCGGGCGTGCCGGTGAGGACGACGTCGCCCCGTTCGAGCGTGAGGTGCTGGGAGAGGTCGGCGACGATCTGCGCGAACGGGAACAGCAGCGCGTCGGCTCCGGTGGTGTCCTCCTGCACGAGCTCGCCGTTGACCCAGGTGCGCACGCGCAGCCCGGCCGGGTCGACCGCCCGGGCGTCGATGAGGGCGGGACCGAGCGGCGTGTAGCCGTCGCGGCCCTTGGAGCGCACGTTCGAGCCCTTGTCCGCCCACCGCAGGTCGTACACGCCGAGGTCGTTCGCGGCAGTCACGGCGGCGACGTGGTCCCACGCCCGCTCCACGGGCACGTGGCGGGCCGGCTCGCCGATGACCAGCGCCACCTCCCCCTCGAAGGCGAGCAGCTCCGTGCCCGCCGGCCGCTCGGCGACGCCGCCCGTGGCGGCGAGCGAGCTGGCCGGTTTCAGGAAGTACGACGGCGCCGCCGGGCGCCGCCCGCGCTGGTCGGCGCGCGAGACATAGGCGATGTGGACGGCGACGATCTTGCCCGGCCGCCGCTCGAGCGGCCCCGCCCCGGCGGCGTGTGCTTCGGTACCCATGAGCTCCCTTGCCGGTCTGCCTCGATCTGCTCGCACTTCGTATCTCAGATAGTATACGATTTGCGGGAAACGCAGCAAGGCCGCCGGCGGACACCGCACTCATCGAGGAGACGCCATGACCGACACCCGTGAATCCGACCTGCTCGCCTCCGTCCCCGACGGGCTGCTCATCGGCGGCCGGTGGCGTCCCGCCGCCGGCGGCGCCACGCTCCCGGTCGAGGACCCGTCGACCGGCGAGACCATCAGGACCATCGCCGACGCCGGCGCGGAGGACGGCGCGGCCGCGCTCGACGCCGCCGTCGACGCCGCGGCCGGCTGGGCCGCGACACCCGCGCGCGAACGCGGCGAGATCCTCCGCCGCACCTTCGACCTGCTGCGGGAACGCCAGGATGACGTCGCCCTGCTGATGACCCTGGAGATGGGCAAGCCGCTCGCGGAGTCGCGCGGCGAGGTGACGTACGGCGGCGAGTTCCTGCGCTGGTTCTCCGAGGAGGCCGTGCGGGTCACCGGCCGCTACGGGCCCAACCCCGAGGGCACCGGACGCATGATCGTCAGCCAGCACGCCGTCGGACCCTGCCTCCTCATCACCCCCTGGAACTTCCCGCTGGCCATGGCCACGCGCAAGATCGCGCCCGCCCTGGCGGCGGGCTGCACGGTCGTGGTCAAGCCGGCGGCGCTGACGCCGCTCACCACCCTGTACCTGGCGCAGCTGCTGCAGGAGGCCGGCCTGCCCGACGGCGTGGTCAACGTGATCACGACCTCCCGCTCGGGCGAGGTCTCCGGCCCGATCATCGCCGACCCGCGGCTGCGCAAGCTGTCCTTCACCGGGTCGACGCCCGTGGGCCGCAAGCTGATGGCCCAGGCGGCGCCCGGCGTCCTGCGCACCTCCATGGAGCTGGGCGGCAACGCCCCGTTCGTCATCTTCGGGGACGCCGACCTGGACCAGGCGGTCAAGGGCGCCCTCGCGGCGAAGTTCCGCAACATCGGGCAGGCCTGCACCGCCGCCAACCGGTTCATCGTGCACAGCTCGGTCGCCGAGGAGTTCGCAGGCCGCGTCACCACGGCGGTGCGCGACTTCGTGATCGGCCGCGGGACCGAGCCGGACGTGACCATCGGCCCGCTGGTGGACGCGAACGCCGTCGCGAAGGCCGAGTCGCTGGTCGACGACGCGGTGCGGCGCGGCGCACGGCTCACCACCGGCGGCTCGCGCATCGACGGGGCGGGCACCTTCTTCGAACCGACGGTCCTGACCGGCGTCGTCCCCGGGAGTGACATCCTGACCGAGGAGATCTTCGGCCCGGTGCTCGCGATCACCACGTTCGACACCGAGGACGAGGCCGTCGCCCTGGCCAACGACACCGAGTACGGACTCGTCTCGTACGTCTACACCGAGAGCCTCGCACGAGGCCAGCGGATGATCGAGCGGCTCGAGACCGGGATGATGGGGCTCAACGTGGGGGTCGTCTCCAACGCCGCGGCGCCGTTCGGCGGCTGGAAGATGTCCGGCCTCGGCCGCGAGGGCGGCGCCGAGGGGATCCACGAGTACCTCCAGACCAAGTACACGCTGACCCCCCGTTGAACGGCCCACGGCCGAGGACTACCCTTCAGCGCACGGCGCCGACGACGACGTCACTCCGTACGAATGTCAGGAGAGAAGCCGATGACGGCCACGCTCGCCACCCACGTCGCACCGACCTTCCAGGCGTACCAGGCCGTGGTCGCGGGAGTGTTCCTCCCGCTCGACCTGTCGAGCGGCGCGCCGGACTCCTTCCGCGGGGTCGTGCGCACGGTGACGGTCGACGGCGTGCACGTCAGTGACCTGCACGGCGGCAGGCACGTCGTCGAGCGGACGCCCCGGCAGGCGGCACAGGACAGCCTCCCCTCGTTCAAGGTGAGCCTCATGCTGGCCGGCGCCGGCCTGCTTGTGCAGGACGGGCGGGAGACCGTGCTGCGCCCGGGCGACCTGGCCGTGTACGACACGCAGCGTCCGTACACGCTCGAGTTCGACCGCGAGTTCCGCTCTCTCGTGCTGATGTTCCCCCAGAACCGCATCGAGCTGCCCGCCGGCATGCTCCGGCAGCTCACCGCGGTCCGGCTGGGCGGGGACACCGGCGTGGCGCCGATCGTGGCCCCGTTCCTCACCCACCTGTGCGATCACCTCGAACAGCTCGAGCAGCCTCCGGGAACCCGGCTGACCCACAGCACGCTGGACCTGGTCTCCACACTGTTCTCCGCCGAGCTCGGGCACGTGCCGCACCGCGACCCCCACGAAGAGCTGCTCGAGCGCATCCGGTCGTACATCGAGGAGCATCTCGGCTCCACCGACCTCACCCCGGCCACGATCGCCGCGGCGCACTTCATCTCGACCCGGCACCTGCACGCGCTGTTCCACGACACGGGCTCGACCGTGGCCGGGTGGGTGCGGCAGCGCCGGCTCGAACGCTGCCGGCGCGACCTCCTCTCCCCCCGGTTCTCCGCCGTCCCGGTCTCCGCGATCGCGGCCCGCTGGGGGTTCGTCGACGCCGCGCACTTCAGCCGGGCGTTCAAGGCGGAGCTCGGCGTGCCCCCGCGGGAGTATCGCGCGGCGCACTGACCGTCAACACCCGAGCGCCCACGGTCATGACCGGCGGGGCGCGGCGTCCGATACTGGGCCGACCACCCGCTCGACCGAGGACTCCGATGACGCACCTCCCGGACACCACCCACACGCACGGCGCACGGGTGACGACGCCCGAGAGCGCCGTCCATCCGCTCGACCCGCTGACCGGCGACGAGATCGCCGCGGCTCGCGACGTGCTGGTCGCCGGGGGCCTGCTGGGCGGGGACGTGCGCGTGGCGCAGCTGCTGCCGGTCGAGCCGCCGAAGGAGGCGGTCGCCGCGTGGCGTCCCGGCGCGGATCTCGACCGCCGGGTGGCGGTGACGCTCCTGGACCGCGGCACGGGCCGCGCGAGCGAGGCGGTCGTGTCGGTGACGCACGGGCGGGTCGAGGAGCACGCGGTCCTGGAGAACGACCGGCCGCCCTACGGGCAGCCGCAGTACCTGTTCGAGGAGTACGACGCCGCGGCCGAGATCGCGAAGGCCGCGCCCGGGTGGCGGGCGGCCATGCGTCGCCGCGGCCTCGGGGAGTACATCGAGGACGCGTTCTGCGCTCCGCTCGCCCCCGGGTTCTTCGGGCGGGAGGACGAGGTGGGGCGCCGGGTCATCCGGTCGCTGACGTTCCTGCGCACGCACCCGGACGACAGTCCGTGGGCGCATCCGGTCGAGGGCCTCGTCGTGCACGTCGACCTCACGGAGGGCAAGGCGATCCGGGTCGAGGACGACGGCGACGTGCCGGTGCCGATGGCGTCGGGCGGCTACTCGCTCGGGGAGCACGGGCCCGCGCGCTCGACGCTCCGGCCGTTGGAGATCACGCAGCCGGAGGGGCCGAGCTTCGCGGTCGACGGGTCGGAGGTGACCTGGGAGAACTGGCGTTTCCGCGTCGGTTTCAACGCCCGTGAGGGGCTCGTGCTCAACACCGTGACGTTCCGTGACGGCAGCGGCGACGACGCCGAGGAGCGGTCGGTGCTCTACCGGGGCAGCGTCCCCGAGATGGTCGTGCCCTACGGCGACACGTCCAGCACGCGCTTCTGGATCAGCTACTTCGACGCGGGCGAGTACCTGCTCGGCAAGAACGCCAACTCACTGGCTCTCGGCTGCGACTGCCTCGGCGTCATCCACTACTTCGACGCGCTCGTCGCCGACGACCACGGGAACCCGGTGCGGATCCCCCAGGCCGTGTGCCTGCACGAGGAGGACCACGGCATCCTCTGGAAGCACACCGACCTGGCGGGGAACGCGGAGGTCCGCCGTAGCCGGCGTCTCGTCATCAGCTACTTCGCCACGATCGGCAACTACGACTACGGGTTCTTCTGGTACCTGTACCTCGACGGCACGATCCAGGTCGAGGCCAAGGCAACCGGCATCGTGTTCGCCGGTGCGGGTGTGCCCGGCAGCGGGAACCCGCACGCGCCGGAGATCGCGCCGGGTGTGTTCGCGCCGGTCCACCAGCACCTGTTCTGCGCCCGCCTCGACATGGCCGTCGACGGCGAGGACAACACCCTCCACGAGGTGGACGTCGTCGGCATCCCCACCGGCGCGGCGAACCCGTACGGCAACGCCTTCACGTGGCGCAGCCGGCAGCTGGCCCGCGAGTCGGAGGCGGCGCGGCTCGCCGATCCGGCGGCCGGGCGGGTGTGGGAGGTCGCCAGCGCGCACCGCCGCAACCACGTGGGCCGGCCGACGGCGTACCACCTGGTGCCGCAGGGCGGCCCTGTGCTGATGGCGCAGCCGGACTCGACGGTGCATGCCCGGGCCACGTTCGCGACCCGGCACCTGTGGGCCACGGCGTTCGACGCCGGCGAGCGGTTCCCGGCGGGCCCGTACCCGAACGCGCACGCCGGTGGCGCCGGGCTGCCCGCCTGGACGAGCGCGGACCGCGACCTCGACGGGACCGACCTCGTGCTCTGGCACGTGTTCGGGCCGACCCATGTCCCGCGGCCCGAGGACTGGCCGGTCATGCCCGTCGACCACTCGGGCTTCGCCCTCAAGCCGTACGGCTTCCTGGACCGCAACCCGGCGCTGGACCTGCCCGACGGCGCGGCGGGTCACTGCTCACCCGCGACGGCATGCTGCGGCGGCGACGACGCCTGCCGCTGCGGCCACTGACCCATCCCCCGACAGCAAGGTGAGGACCTTCATGACCGAATCGTTCATCCCGGTCGGCGCCCTCGGAGACGGGTTCGCGCCCGACGCGAACATCCTCGAACGGGTCGCCGACCTCGATGGTGCGTCGTTCGAGCTCGACCTCGGAGAGCGCCTGACGCTCGGCCTCGCCGACGGGGTCGCCAGGTGGGGTGACGGCGCCGAGGCTCCGGTCCGCGTCACGTCGCTCCGCGACGGCGTCTACCTGATCGACGGGGTCGACGGCGGGGGCTCGACGACGTTCGTCCTCGACACCGAGGCGGGTCTGGTGACCCTCGTGGAGGGCGAGCTTCCGCCGGACGAGGTCCGCGCGGAGTCCACCTGGACGCGGGTGCAGCGCGGGGACGACCCCGCCGGCGTCACCGCCCGGATCCGGCACGGCCGGGTCGCCGGCTCGACCGCGCCGTTGCACGGCCCGACCACGGAGCTCGTCGGTTTCCGCAACCGGTACACGTACTCGCCGAACGAGGTGTACGAGCACGTCTACCTCACGCCCGGCCTCTACACCTGGCACTGCCTGAACGGCGTGGAGCAGGGACTCGCGGACACCGACCGGTGCCACCACGTCGGCATCCGGGACGGGCTCACGCTGTTCGTCTGGCGGGAGAAGATCGTGCCGACCCTCGGGCTCCTCCTGATCGACCTGTCGGCGATGCGGACCGACGGCAAGATCTTCGGCAACGACGGCTTCGACACCACCTCGACCGTGAACTTCCCGGTCGGCGCACGCGCCGAGGTGCTCGACACCACGGGCGTGCGCTGACCGCGCCGCGCTGCCCGCCGCGCAGGCAGGTGTGGTCGGCAGCTTGTCGGATGATCGGTCCCCCGAGGAGCCGATCCTCCGACAAGCTGCCGACCACGCCTCTCCGCGGACTCCTACGTGTGGGTGCAACCGTGGGACATGTAGCCGGCCAGGCCCGCCGCGGCCGCTGCGGTGGAGGATGCGGCGGCGGGCGGCGACCCGGCGGAGGTCCCGGAGATCGCGTCGTGCACGAGCTCGCCGCCGACGAACGTCATGCCGATCGGCAGGTCGACGATCTCTTCCGGCGCCATCCGTGCCGTCTCCACGAGGTCGCCGTCGAGAACCACCAGATCCGCCGCCATGCCCGGGGTGAGCTTCCCCTTCCAGTGCTCGGCGTGATCCTGCCAGGCCCCCGCCGTCGTGTACGTCGCGAGCGCCTCGTCCAGGCCGATGCGCTCGCGCTCGCCGAAGACCTCGCCCGTCACCAGGCTCTGCCGCGTCAGCATCGCGGTGAGCCCTTCGCGGAAGTCCGGGAACCCGACCACCGGCGCGTCGGACGAACTGCCGACGTGGACGCCCGTGTCGAGCGCGGTGCGGTACGGCCACTGGTAGTCGGCGCGATCCTTCCCGATGATGTCGACCAGCTGGTGGGACAGCGAACGCTTGATCTGCGGGTTGAAGCTCAGCCCGAAGCCCGAGGCCGCCATGCGGCGCAGGTCGGCCAGGTCGGGGAGGTCCCCGTGGATCACGTAGTGCCGTAGCCCGCGGTCGCCGTGCTCGGCGGCGGCCGCCTCATAGGCGTCGACGACGGCCTTGATCATCAGGTCTCCCGTCGCATGGGTGCCCACCTGGAAACCCATCGCGTGCGCGGTGTGCACCCATTCGCCGAGGAGTGCGAGCTGCTCCTCCTCCGAGTCGCCGGGAAGGGTCATGCCTCCGGTGCCGCCGCCCACGTAGGGCTCGGAGACCCAGGCGGTGCGGGCCTGGGTCGGCACGCCGTCGCCGAAGATCTTCACCTGGCTCACGTTCAGCCAGGCCGGATCCGTCCGGAGCCGGCGCGCTCGCGCCAGGGTCTCCCGAAGATCCCCGGCACCGGAGGCCGCGAGCATGATGGTGAACCGCTGACGGATCTCCCCCGCGCAGAGCAGGTCGTGGTACAGCGCGACCGAGTCCAGGTCGATGCCGGGCTCCGTGCACGACGTGATCCCGTACCGGTGCATCAGGTCGGCCGACAGCCGCAGCCCCTGGCGCTTCTCCTCCTCCGTGAAATCGGGGAGCACCCTCGCGACGAGCCCTGCCGCCCCCTCCAGCAGCAGACCGGTCGGCTCGCCCGACCCGTCCTTGACGATCTCCCCGCCGAGCGGCGCCTCGGTGTCCCGGGTGATCCCCGCCAGCTCCAGTGCCTTCGAGTTCACCCACACGGCGTGGTACGACCACTCCGCGAGGTGGACCGGGTTGTCGGGTGAGACCTCGTCGATGTCGTGGCGGGTCGGGTACCGCCCCTCGGCGAGGTAGCCCTGGTCCCACCCGCTGCCGCGGATCCACCCGCCGGGCTCCTTCGCGGCGAGCGCCTCGGCGACGACGTCGCGGATGTCGGCGATCGAGCCGACGGCATCCCTGCTGAGGTCGAGGGTGAGCGGCGGCTGACTCGTCCCGAAACCCATCGCGTGCAGGTGGGCGTCGTTGATGCCGGGGATCACGGTACGGCCGGCGAGATCGACCACCTCCGTGCGCGGGCCGGTGAACCGGCGCAGGTCACGCGCGCGGCCGACCGCCTGGACGACGCCGTCCCGGACGGCGATGGCCTCCGCCGGAGGCCGGGACGTCCCGTCCGGCGTGAGGATGCTGCCGTTGTGCAGGAGCAGGTCGGCCTTCCGGTGCCCGTGCCCGGGAGCGGCGGCGGCGCTGTCCGTGCCGAGCACTCCCAGGGCGACACCTGCTCCCGCTCCCTGGAGGAACTGCCGGCGGCGGACGGTCTCTCGTCGTTCGGTCATCGGACATCTCCCGTGTCGCGTCGGAAACCGGGGCGCCGTCGGCCCGCTCCGTCGCGAGGGGCACCACCGGTACGTGTACTCCGATCCTCGAAGGACGGCCCTGGTCGCGTCTTGCGTCGTGGCGCCGTCCGCTTGACGCTCGGTGCAGCCGGCACAGCTGACCGTCACTACTCGCCCGCGTGCTGGAACGCGATGGTGGGCACGTCGACGACGTGCGCCCCGCCGTCGACGACGAGCACGGCGCCGGTGACGTACGACGGACCAGCACGACGCGTCCTTCGAGCCCGAGATCCATCGGTCCATCCTGTGGGCCGGCGGGTCCGCAGGGCAGCACCCGGAGCCGCGGTCTGCACGGGCGCAACAGCGCTGTGCGCTGTCCGGCAAGCCCGGCCGCACGCGTGCCCCGCAGAATCCGAGGCAGACATCCCCCTCAGCGGTAACCATCCCTGGCAAAGGAGCCGACGTGAGCACCACCGCTCAGCCCCCCACAGAGTCCACCGCCCTCCGGCGCGACGCCCTCGGCGTGGCCGGCATCGTGTTCCTGGTCCTCGCCGCCGTCGCCCCGCTGACCGGCGTCGTCGTCGTGGCCTCGCTCGCGATCGCGCTCGGCAACGGAGGGGGGACGCCGATGTCGTTCCTCCTCGTCGCGGCGGTCCTGCTGCTCTTCGCAGTCGGCTACGCCCAGATGTCGAAACAGCTCGTCAGCGCAGGCGGCTTCTACGCGTTCGTGGTCGAGGGGCTCGGCCGCACCGGCGGCCTCGTCGCCGGGTTCATCGCGACCCTCGGCTACAACTTCTTCGTCGTCGGCACCATCGGCACCAGCGGGTTCTTCATGCAGGTGATCATCACCGACCTCACCGGGTTCGACCTGAACTGGTACGTCTGGGGGCTGGCGTCGATCGTGACCTGCTTCGTGCTGGCGCGCACCGGCATCGACTTCAGCTCGAAGGTGCTCGGCGTCGCGCTGGTGCTCGAGGTGCTGATCCTCGTCGTGTTCGACATCTCGGTGCTCGTGCAGACCGGCTACGACGTCAGCGCGTTCAGCCCGGAGTCGGTGCTGTCCGGGTCGCTCCCCATCGGCCTGCTGCTGGCCGCCACCGGGTTCCTCGGGTTCGAGGCCACCGCCCTGTTCAGCGAGGAGGCGCGCGACCCGCTGCGCACGGTCCCCCGCGCCACCTACACCGCGATCACGGCCATCGGCGTCATCCTGGGCGTCACGGCGTGGGCGGTGGTGAGCGCGACCGGCGTCGCGCAGGCGCAGCAGACCGCGCTCGATCATCTGGCGTCCGGAGACCTGATCTTCGTCCTCGCCCAGACCTACCTCGGCGGGCCGCTCACGACCGTCATGATGGTGCTGCTCCTGGTGAGCCTCTTCGCGGCGATGCTCGCGTTCCACAACTCCGCGACCCGCTACCTCTACTCGCTCGGCCGCGCCCGGGTGCTGCCCCGCGCGCTCGCCCGCACCCGGCCCGGCGGTGCTCCGCAGGTCGCCGGCGTCGTCCAGGCCGGGTTCGCCGCGGTCGTCGCCGGGCTGTTCCTGATGGCCGGCGCCGACCCCATCGGAACGCTCGTGCCCGCCATGCTGGGATTCGGCACGCTCAGCGTGCTCGTGCTGCAGGGGCTGGCCGCGCTGTCGATCATCGTGTACTTCCGGCGGGCCCGGGACCGGAGGACCTGGAGCACGCTCGTGGCCCCGGGAATCGGGTTCCTCGGGCTGCTCGCGATCGTCGTCATGGCCGTGGCGAACTTCGACGTCGTCGCCGGCTCGGACGCCCTGGCCATCCAGCTCATGCCGCTGCTGCTGGTGCTCGCCCTCGGCGGCGGGATCGGGTACGGCGTCCACCTGCGGAAGAACCGGCCGGCGGTGTATCAGGGGCTGTCCGACGACCTGGAGCGGTTCAACGTGCCCCGCGAGTGAGCCGAGCCGTGGCATGGCGTGGCGCGGCCCCCGCACCGTCCGAGGTGCGGGGGCCGCGTTCTGTTTCGCCTGCCCCGTTCAGCCGTGCGTGACCTGTGGGACGGCGACGGCCTTGAGGCCTGCGACGCCGAACTCGAGCCCGTAACCGGAGTTCTTGATCCCGCCGAACGGTGCCATCGGGTGCAGACCACCGTGCCCGTTGATCCAGACCGTCCCGGCCTCCAGCCGGCCCGCGATCTCCCGGGCCCGGTCGCGGTCGCCCGACCACACCGACGCGCCCAGCCCCACGTCCAACCGGTTCGCGCTCGCCACCGCGTCGTCGACGTCGTGGTACCGGATGACGGGCAGCGCCGGGCCGAACTGTTCCTCGTCGACGAGCGGCGCCCCGTCGTCGAGGTCCGCGACGATCGTGACCGGGTAGAACAGCTCACCCAGCTCCGGCGCCGGTGCGCCGCCGGTGACGATGCGTCCGCCGCGGGCCCGGGCGTCGTCCACCAGGCGGGTCACGACGGCGAGCTGCTGCGGGTTCTGCAGCGGGCCCAGCACGTTGTTCTCCTCCAGGCCGCGACCCATCGGGGTCTGCGCGGCGACGCCCGCGAGCTCGGCGACCACCTCCTCGTAGATCGAGTCGTGGACGTACAGGCGCTTCAGCGCCGCGCAGGTCTGGCCGGTGTTGACGAACGCGCCCCAGAACAGGTCCTGCGCGATCGCCTTCGGGTCGGCGTCCGGCAGGACGATCCCCGCGTCGTTGCCGCCCAGCTCGAGCGTGAGGCGGGCGAGGTTGCCCGCGGAGGCCTCCACGATCTTGCGCCCGGTCGCCGTCGACCCGGTGAACATGATCTTGTCGACCCCTGCGTGCGCGGCGAGAGCGGCCCCGACGTCACGCCCCCCGGACACGGCCACCAGGACGTCGTCGGGCAGCACGTCGTTGAGCACCGAGACCATCGCGAGCACGCTCAGCGGCGTGTACTCGCTCGGCTTGACCACCACCGTGTTCCCCATCCGCAGGGACGGCGCGATCTGCCAGATGCCGATCATCAGCGGCCAGTTCCAGGGCCCGATGGCCCCGACGACGCCGACCGGCTTGTAGGTCAGCTCCGCGTACCCGGTCTCGTCGTCGACCAGGACCTCCGGGTCCAGGACCGTGTTCGCCGTGGCGCGCAGCCACGCCGCGCACGCGCCGAGCTCGAACCGGGCGTTCGGCCCGTTGAGCGGCTTGCCCTGCTCCCGCGAGAGGAGATGCGCCAGGGGCTCGGCGTTCGCCTCGATCGCCTCGGCGGCCGCGAGCAGCAGCTCGGCGCGGCGCCCGTGCCCGAGCGCCGCCCAGCCGGGCTGGGCGGCCGACGCGCGGGCCGCCCCCGCGTCGAGGTCCGCGACGGTATGGACCGGGGCGCGGCCGATCACCTCGCGGGTGGCGGCGTCGAGGATCTCGCGCCCCTCCCCCGGGCGTGCCTGGACGCGGTCGAGCAGCGCGCTCTCGGCGAGCGCTTGGACGGATCCGGACATCGTTGTCTCCCTCGTGCAGTCGTCAGGGACCGCATGCCTGTGGCCACCTCTCCGTCATTCTTTGCAGGCGCGCCGGTCCTGGCTTGTCACCCAGCGCACCGTCGATGTCCCTGCGGGAACACTGACGGCACTTCGCGCGGGGCGAACAGCTCTCACCCCCACCAGCCAATACAAAACGGGCACGTGGTGTCTAAAGTAGGTCCGTGCCGTACAAATGCGGGTTCGAGTTCGAGTATGTGCTGGTCGATGTTTCGCAAAGGATTCGCGACTTCACCACCCTGGACTGGCGGTCGCTCGACGCGGCCCTGGCCGGCGGCGAGGGCGCGGACGACGACTCGCTCACCCGTGGCGACCTCGGCATCAAGTCCGGCTACTGGTACCTGGAGGGCGACGAGCGGTTCGGCCCGGACGGCACGTTCCAGGACCTGCGGGTCAAGGGCGTGGAGATCCGCACGCCGATCGGCACGAACCTCTCCGGGGCCGCGGACCGTCTCCTGCACCTGCAGGGCCTGCTCGAGGAGCGCCTGGCCCCGCTCGGCCTCGGCCTGGGGATCGTCGGCTTCCACCCCACGCTGACGGAGTACCGGATCGAGCCCCCGCTCAACGACTGGGAGCGCGCGATGCGCGCCGAGCACCACGAGTACGGCCACGCGAGCGTCTCCAACGTCAGCTTCGGCCCGGACGTGAACCTCTCGTTCCCCGGTCTCGACGACGCCGGCGTGGTCGACCTGACGCGGAAGCTGACGCACTACAGCCCGTACATGGTGCCGTTCAGCTTCAGCTCCCCCTTCTTCGACGGCGGCCCGTGGGGCGGCCCGAGCCGGCGGACCTACGAGCGCACCTGGCGGCGGGTCGCGGCCCGCTGCTTCGTGGAGCGGGCCCCGGACCCCGCCGTCTCCCCCGTCTCCCTGTACCGCCCGCGGGTTCCGGCCGAGCGCGGCCGGATCGAGTTCAAGGCATACGACGCCTTCCTGAGCCGCGCCCACCTCCTGGCCGGCGCCGCCCTGACGCTCGGCGTGTGCCTCTCCGGCGAGCTCCCGGGACGCAGCGACGTGCCGAGCCGCGAGCTGCACCAGCGCGCCGCCACCGGAGCCTTCGACGTCCCCGAGATCGCCGACGGAGCCGCCCGCGTCCTGGAGGCCGCGGGAAAAGCCCTCGCCGGCCTGCCGGGCGAGGCGGAGCTCCTCACCCCGTTCGCGGACCTCCTCGACCGGCGCCGCACCCCCGCCGACGACCTGCTCGACGCGCACACCCGCACAGGCCAGATGCACCGACCGGGAGGACTCCGATGACGACCGACAGCACCCAGCTCACCGGTGACGTGGACGTGGCGATCTGCGGCGCGGGCCCGATCGGCGCCGCCACCGCGCGCTTCCTCGCGAGACGCCGTCCCGGGCTGCACATCGCGATGCTCACGGCCGACCGACCCGGCGCCCTGCCCGGCCGCGGACCCGGCGCCCTGCCCGACGCCGTGCCGGACGGCTCCTTGGCCGACCCGACCGACCCGGACCACCGCGCAACCTACCGCTACTCGGGCGGCAGCATCCGGTGGGCGTGGGACGACGCGGTCAAGCGCGAGATGACGAGCGAGACGGCGGGCTTCGTCCGCGGGCTGCTGTCCGACGGCGTCGAGCTCGACGCGCTGGAGAACACCTACCACCTGCTGCACACGGGTGAACTGATCCCGGCCCTGAACCTCTCCGCTGCCCGCCTCGTCGATCACCTCGTGAACACCGCGCGGGCCGACGGCGTCGCGTGGCACCCGGGCACGACCGTGACCGCCGTACGCCCCGGGGACGACGGCGGTTACGTCGTCGAGACCTCGCAGGGCGACGTCCACGCCCGGCAGGTGCTCGTGGCCCTCGGCGCGCGCACCCCGCGGGTGCTGCCCGCGCACGACACGGAGGCCGAGAAGCGGCAGCTGTTCGTGCTGGACCTCCCGGTCGACGAGCACCGCGCGCGCCTCCCCCACACGATCGTGCCGGTCGGGAAGGGTTTCGCCTACGTGTTCGTGAAGCGGACGGACGGCGGGATCCGGGTGGTCGTGGGCCAGGAGGACATCGTGGAGGACGACGACACCGCCGGCCCGGTGGACTACTGGGCGGAGCTGCTGGACAGCGGGGTCGGTGACGTGCTGCCGTGGCTGCGTGACGCTCGCGTGGAGCGGATCCTGTGGGGCGTCGACTCCGCGCACAAGAAGCTCGCGGTCACCGAGCCGGTGCCGGGGCTGCTCGCGGCGAACTGCGGCAGTGCGGTGCGCTCGGCGGCGTGGATCGGCCGGACACTGGCGGACCGTCTGGCCGACGGGCGCGCATAGGCGATCCTCGTGCCGGTCAGCGCCCTGCCGCGCTCACTCCGCGAAGACCTCGCGTAGCGCGGACTCCTGCTCGGTGCTGAGGTTCGTGAAGATCAGGTCGGGCGTCTCCTGGCCGGCCATGGCGTCGCGGACCTTGTCGACGACGGCGTCGGACGACATGAGGAAGAGCGCGGACGTCCCGGGCGTGATCTCGTCGCGCACTCGGTTGATGAACCCGTCGTCGATCCCGACGTCGGTGAGCGATCCGGCGAGCGCGCCGGTGGCGGCGCCGATCGCCGCGCCGAGCAGCGGGACGAAGAAGATGAGGCCGAACAGCATGCCCCAGAACGTGCCGCCGAGGGCTCCGGCGCCGGTCGTGGAGGCCAGCTGCCTGGTCTTGGGTTTCCTGGCGCCCTCCTCCCAGGACACGACGGCCGCGTCGTGCACGGTGAGCAGGTTCTCGCGGGCGAGCTGCTGCACCGTGTCCTCCGCGGCCTGCGCGCCCGTCGCGGTCTTGAACTTCCAGACGGTCAGTGTGGCTTGTGACATGGCAAGCTCCCTCGGTACGCCGAGCTGTCAGGGACAGGCCCATTCCAGGCCGACGCCGGCGGGGCGGCATCACCCGTTACCGGTGAACGGCGGCGCGGGTGCGCGGGCGGCAGATCGGGTGGGCGAAATAGCCCATGGTGCGCGATGACGGTGATTCCACGCACTATCTTTCGCGCGATCGTGCGCCGAATCCTAGTCTCGGATGAGTGCGGTCATGCCAGACGTCGCGGCCGGGTCGGTGCGCACGATTCGAGGGAGACTGTCAGTGCATTCTTTCCTGAGTTCCGCTCCGCACCACATCGCGACCGTCTCACGACCCGCGGCGATGTCTGGCGCGTCTTCCGTACCGCACGTCCCGCGCGTGTACGTTCCCCGCACCCGGTTCTGGCAGCACCTCGACGACGCCACCGCCTGCGCCGTGACCCTCGTGGTGGCACCCGTCGGGTCCGGCAAGACGATGGGTGTCGCCGGGTGGCTGCGGTACGGCGCGCGGCCGCGGGCCCGCCGGACGACCTGGGTCCCGGCCGGCCCCGACTGGTCGCCGGCCCGGCTCGCCCGGGTCGTGGACGGCCCGGGCACCCGGGGTGACGCCCCGGCGGAACGGCCGCTGGTCGTGATCGACGACGCGCACGCGCTGCCCGCCGCGACCCTGCACTGGATCGATCACCGCCTCAACTCGGCCCCCGAGTCGCTGCGCCTGCTGCTGCTGAGCCGCTGGGACCTCCCGCTGACCCGGCTCGTCCCGGAGCTCCTGGGCAACTTCACCTTCCTGCGCGGCGACCTGCTCCGGTTGAGCGAGGCCGAGAGCGACGAGCTCATCGCCGCCCACGCCCGCAGCGCCGACCGGCAGGTGCTCGACGCCGTGGCCCGGCAGGCGGACGGCTGGTGCGCCGCCACCGTGCTGGCCGCGCGCGGGCTCGGCGCGGCCCGCGACCGCGACACGGCCGTCCGTCGCATGTCGGCCGGTATGGCGTCGCTCGCGACGCACATCGCCGGAGAGGTCTTCGCCACCCTCACGCCGCAGCAGCGCCACCTGCTCCTGTGCGTCGCCGGCGAAGGCGTCGTCACCGCATCCACTGCCGCCCATCTCTCCCACGACCAGCGCGCCGGCGAGATCCTCGCCGAGCTCGAGAGCACCGGCCTGCTCGTCATCCGGGAGCACGACGGCAACCACGCGGACGGGGACGACACCCTCCGGAGCGGCTTCCGGGTGCACCCGCACCTGGCCGAGGTCGTCCGGCAACGGCTCGCCGCCGGCGGGGTCGACGCCGCGCGGGCGCGCTCGACCGTGATCCGCGCCGTCCGGCTCGACATGGCGCGCGGGCACCTGGACAAGGCGTTCTCGCGCCTGGTCCGCGTCCACGCCCCGGCAGAGGCCGCCGACGTCATCGCACGCGACGGCGTGCGGATGATGCTGAACCAGGCCGAGAACGACGAGGTGGACAGGTTCGTCCAGGCCCGGCCCGAGATCGTGGACGCCCGCCCCGACGTCTGGTTCGCCCTCGCGTTCGGGCACTGGCTCCGGGACGACGTCGAAGGCTCGCGTCATTGGGGCGACCGTCTCCTTGCCGGGCAGGCGTCACCCGAGCGGGCCTGGGGGGGCACGCCGCCGCCCGAACCTCGACGCGCGCGTCGCCTGCGTCCGCCTCTGGCGCGCCGCGCTCGGGCGGGAACCCCTGTACGCCGCCGCCGGCCACGCCAGGCGCGTGCTCGAGGCGTCCCTGTCGCGCGCGGTCGTGGGCGAGGCCAACGCGGACGTCCTGCCCGTGCTGGCGTACGAGCTGGGCACGGCGCAGAACTGGCTCGGCGAGCTCACCGAGGCCGAGACGAGCCTCACCACCGCCGTCAGCCTCTCGCGCAGCCAGGGACTCCTGTCGCTCGATGTCAGCGCCCTCAGCCAGCTCGCCTTCACCCAGTACATGCAGGGGCGGGAGAGCACCTGCGTGGAGCTCGCCGACCAGGCGCTCGCCGCGCTGGGCGTGCCGGACGGGCCGCACACGCGGATCGTCGCGGCACGCGCAGGCCTCGCCCGGCTGCTGGCGCGTCTGCTGGACGTCCCGGCGCCGGGGGAACCCGTCGTCGCCCCCGTCGTCGGCGCGCGGCATCACAGCGGCGACCTCTGCGTCCAGTTCTGGTCCCGGATCTCGGACGCGCGGCACGCGGTGCTCGCCGGCGCCGTGAGCGAGGCCCAGCGCGCGCTCGCCGCGCCGGGCGAGCGGCCCAAGCTGACCGACGACCAGATTCCGGACCACCTGCGCGTCACGCTGCTCGTCGAGCGGGCGTTCGTGGCCTCCCTCGCCGACGACCGTGAGACGCTCAGGACCCAGCACCCGGCGCTCGCCGCGCTCGGCGTCGTCGGCGAGGCCGCGCTCGTGCAGGGCCTGTGCGCCGACCGGGACGGCGATCGGCGGCGCGCCGCCGCCGCGTTCGAGGCCGCCGGTGCCGACGCCGCCTACTCCCAGCCCGCCACGCGCGCGCTCGCCCTGGTCTGCGAGGCTCAGCTGCTGGACGCGCTGGGCGAGCCCGCGCGCGCCGAGGAGCGCCTCGCGGAGGCGGCGTCGGCCACCGAGACACGCCGCAACGCCGCCCCCTTCCTCGGCTGGACGCGTCAGGGCACCCCGATCGAACTGCTCCTGAAACGGCTCGCGGACAGCGGGAACAACGCCTGGGTCCGCGAGCTCGCCACCGCCGCCACCGACCGGCCCGACATCGTGCGGCACTACTCGACCCTGACCGCGAACCCTCGCGAGCGGGAGCATGCCGGCGCGGTGCTCAGCCCGCCGTCGCTCAGCCCACGCGAGCGGGAGGTCCTCGACGAGCTGGCGCGAGGCGCCACGTACGCGGACATCGCGGCGGCGCTCTTCGTCTCGGAGAACACCGTCAAGACGCACGTCTCCAGCCTCTACGGGAAGCTGGCGGCGTCGCGCCGCAGCGAGGCGCTCGCCATCGCCCGCAGCTTCCACCTTCTGTGAGGTCACGATGGGAAGCGCGACAGGCCAGTCCCTCCCGATCGCGGTCGGCGTCCTCGTGAGCCCGCTGCCGATCGTCGCGGTGGTGCTCATGCTCACGAGCGGGCGCGCACGCGCCAATGCCATGGCCTTCCTGGCCGGCTGGTTCGTGGCGATCCTCGCCGTCACGCTCGCCGTCGCGTTCCTCGCCGGTGCCGCGGCGGGCGGGAACGGCGGACCGCCCGCGTGGGTCGGCTGGGTCAAGATCACGCTGGGCGTCCTCCTGCTGCTTGTCGCGGTCCGGCAGTGGCGGGCCCGGCCGGCTCCGGGCAGGGAACCGCCCGCGCCGCGGTGGATGGCCGCGATCAACGGCTTCACGCCGGCGCGGGCCCTGGGCCTCGGTGTCCTGCTCAGCGCCGTGAACCCGAAGAACCTCCTGCTCGTCGTCTCGGGCGGGGCGACGGTCGCCGCCGCTACGGACGACGTCGCGGCCCAGGCCGGCGCCGCCGTCGTCTTCGCCGTGGTCGCGAGCCTGGGCGTGGCCGCCCCGGTGGTCGTCTACGTCACCACCGGCGACCGGGCCGCGGCCCTGCTCAACGGCCTCAAGACCTGGATGACCCACAACAACGCCGTCATCATGGCGGTCCTGCTCGTGGTGCTCGGCACCAAGATGATCGGCGACGGGATCTCCGGGCTGTGACGGCGCCGGGAGCGCGTCAGCTGAGCCGCGGGCGCGTCAGATGATCTTCGGGAAGGCGATCAGGAAGCTCATGCCGGCCAGGAACAGGACGGTCGCGCCGGTCAGGACCGCCCAGGAACGGCGCCGGGAGCTGAAGCGGGTGGCCAGCGCGCCGAAGAACAGGACCATCGCGAACAGCACCGTCAGCAGGGTGTAGTTGTCGCCGCGGCGGTTGTGGGTCAGCGCTTGGGCGAAGTAGTCCTCGGCGTGGGCGTCGGCCGCGACGGCGTCGGCCGCGCCGGGCGGCTCGTAGGTGTCCAGCGCGAACGGGCTGTCCGGCGCGTCCGGGTTCAGGAGCGGGCGCGTCGCAATCCACTCGTCGAACGCCAGAGCGAAGTGGTCGGTGAAGCGTTCCCGGGCGAACGTCTCCAGTTCCTCTTCGCCTGCCGCCCGCGCCTCGAGCCAGATGCCGAAGATCTGCAGGTCCACCGACCGGGCGGCGTCCGCGGCCGCCGCCTCCCGCGCCGCCTCGATCCGCTGGGACGAGGCCCGGGAGAACGCGATCGACATCTCACCGCTCCACTTGCTGGCCTCGAACCCGCTCCACGCCGTCAGGACCGCGGTGACGGACAGCAGGATGACCGCGAGGGTCTCCAGGTGCCAGCGGCCGGGTTCCCCGTCGGTGTCGCCCGCGTCGCCCGCGTCGTTCACGCGTTCACCCCAGCAGTTTCGCCTTGGCCGCGGCGAACTCGGCGTCGTCCAGCACGCCCTGGGAGTGCAGCTCGCCGAGCTTCGTCAGCTGGGCGAGCAGGACGTCGTTCGAGTCGGCCGGCGCGGGAACCGACGACGGCGGTGCCGGTTGCGGCGGGGCCGTGGCCTGCTGCGCCTGCTGGGCTTCGTACTGCTGGGCCTCGTACTGTTCCTCGGCCTTGCGCGCCTGGCGCCGCTGGATCGCGCCCGTGGTGGCCGAGGCGGTACCCGCGATCACCGCGGTGCGTGCGGCCGCGCCGATGAGGCCGGGCCTGCCGACGCGTCGGAAAGGAGGCATGTCACAGCTCCGATCAGTGGTGGTGAGGAGGGTGGTGAGGTCGCTCAGCCCTGGGAGCCCGGGACGGCCCCCGCCTGAGCGGCGATCTCGTTGACGATCACGGCGGGGACCCGCTCGTGCAGGATCACGTCGGCGTCCACGCTGACGGCCGCCGAGACGAGCTCACGCGACCAGGTGTGCTCGATCGCGAGGACGAGGACGGACGTCCCCGGTTCGACCACCGCGGCGATCTCCCGGAGATCCTCGTCGCCGGTGAGGCCCGGCGCCGAGAGCTCCACGCCCACGACGTCGGCCTCGCCACCCACGTCCGTGGCCTCCAGGACGACCAGCTCGCCGTCGTCTCCCCGGCGGACGACGGCGAGGTCCAGCAGGGTGACGGCGCCGCTCCCGGCGACGTCGCGCACGGCCCGGGTGACCGACGGCGGGATCCGTGGCGAGTCGAAGGCGAGTGCGACGAGTTCGACGGGGCCGAACGACGGGTCCATGAGAACCTCCACGAGAGCTGGGAAACGGTGCGACCGGGCGACGGGCGCCTCACCCGGCCCGCGCGGCGCGGGTGACCGCGGTGCGCGCGACCCCGGAGACCAGGCCCAGGATCGCGAACCCGATGACCACGTTGATGAGGGCACTCGCCAGCTTGCTGGCGATCTCGGCGTCGGTGACGAACGGCGCGACGCCGGCGACGACGATGGCGAGGCCCACGATCCAGCCGAAGAACGACAGGGCGCGCGGCGTGCTCAGCAGCAGCAGCAGGTGCACCAGCGCCACCGCGACCAGCGCGGCGACGGCGGCCGTGACCATGAGCCAGGTCGTCGAGACGTTTCCCCACACGCCGTCCTCCTCGGGGGCCATGATGGGAATCCCGAACACGCCACGGAACACGACCACGCCCACGAGCGCGATGAGCGCCGCGACCAGGGCCGTCGCCACGCCCCCGGACCACAGGGTCCGTGCGTCCACGCGGGTCTGACCCTGCAGAGGGTATTCCGGTTGCTGTCCCTGGGCCGCCATCGGTTCGCCTCCGGTTTCCCGTCGCTCTCGACTGTTCCCCCACCATGCGCGCCCCGCGGTGCCGAAGGACTCACCCGTTGCGGGTGAACGTGCCGCCTCGGGCCGGGAGGCTTTCCCCGGATGACCTCAGGACGGCTCGTCACGCGCCGCCGTCGGAGGCCGGGCCAGGAGCTCGATCAGCGTGATGACCAGCCCGGCGCCGACGGCGACGCCGACGACGAGCCCGGGCGTCGGGTTCGACGCGAGCAGCACGACCACGGCCGCGAGCGCGACGACCGCCGTGCGGACGACGCCGCGGTGCTCGCCGAGCCAGGTGCCTGCGGGCCCGGCGGTCACGCCCCGGTGCTCGGCCCACGTGCGGGTCCTGCCGAGGCCCGTGCCGATGCCGGCGCGCAGGCCGCGCGCCGAGGCGCTGGACCCGCCGAGGTAGGCCGCCAGCGCGACGGCCAGGCCCAGCACCCCCACGGTGCGCAGCGTGACGCGCAGGAACGTGACGAGCTGGTCGAACACGACCTCGGCGGCGTCCAGCCGCGCCACCTGCCCGCTGAGCGCGTCGAGGTACAGGCCGCGGGCGATCGCGAGGCCGACGGCGAGGACGAGCATCGCCACGACGAGCGCGAGCCCCGTGGCGACCAGGGCGCGCAGGTGGTGCGTCGCGGCGAGGACGCCCGCGGCCAGCAGGGCCAGCGCGACCCAGGGCAGCCAGGTCCCCAGCGCGACCAGCTGGGCGTACCGGTTGCGGAGCTCGACGAGCTGCGAGGTCTCCACGATCGTGAACGTCGCGTCGATGGTGGGCAGGTTAGCCGCGAGCCCGAACCCGCGCTCGGCGAGCCATTCTTTGAGCACGTCGATCATCCCGGCGAGCGAGATCGTGAGCTGCCCCTCCGCGCCGACCTGGACGACGTCGCTCCCGGTCCCCCGCATCGCGGCGACGAACTGCTGGTGCGCGACCCGGTTGGCCTGGTCCCACGCGGACTCGAACTGTTCGCTCCGGACGACACCGTCGGCGGCCCGGCGGACGAACGACTCGACGCCGCTGGTCAGCGGGGCCTCGAGCGCGGTCAGGGCCGTCGTCGCACGTGGCGGGACGTCCTGCGCGGCGAGCCCTGCCGCGACGTCGTCCACCACGGCCCCCACGTCGATCCGCGCCATCACGGCCTCGGTCAGCCGTCCCGCCACGGCCGACTGCACGGTCGGGTCGTCCGCGAGCGGGGCGACCGTGGCGACGTAGCGGTCGGTGTCGGTCAGAGTGCGCTCCACCCACGCCGCGACGACGGCGGCCGGTGCGAGCAGGGCGCCGAGCGTGATGAGGACGACGGCGGCCGCGGTGCGCCCGCGGTGTCGTGCGGGCCGGGAGGCGGCGTCCTCCGGCATGGCCTGCGCCTCGTCGAGGCGTCGTCGCAGCCGGGCGTTCTCCCGCTCCAGCTCGGCCAGGCGGGCGGCGTCGTCGGGTGGGACGGCGTTCATGGCTTGGCCGCTCACGGCGTGACGACGGCGAAGTTGTCGTCGCCCGGGTCGAGGACCGCCATGAGCCGCGTCAGCGCGGAGGTGTCGCCGGTCATCTCGATTCCGGCTGCGGTCAGCGCGGCGGGGTCCGGCGCGCCGCCGGCCAGTACCTTGAGCGACGCCCGCGGCATCGACAGCGTCGCGTCGGCCGGCTCGCGCTGCGGGGCCGTGCTGTACGTCAGCACGCCGTTGGCGAGCCGGAGGCGGTACCGCTCGCCGGCGTCGGTCAGGCTGACGTCGATGGCGATGCGCTCGTCCCAGGCCTTGGGCCCGTCGATCTGCACGGCCAGGGCGTCGAACAGCATCTCGGGGCTGAGGGTCGACACGATGTCGTGCGAGACGGTCTGCGTCGGGGTGCCGAACTGGCCGTCGCGCAGCTCGGTGGCACCCGCCAGGTAGAAACTGCGCCAGGTGCCGTTCTCCGCGCCGAACCCGAGCTGCTCGTAGGTGTCGGCGAGCAGGGCACGGGCCGCCGGATGATCGGGCTCGGCGAACACGGCGTGGTTGAGGAGCTCGGCGGCCCAGCGGTAGTCGCCGGCGTCGAACGCCGCACGCCCCCGGTCGACGACCGCGTCGGCGCCGCCGATCGCGTCGACGTACCGCTTCGCCTTCTCCACCGGGGTGTGCTGCCAGAGGCTTGCCGGGTTGCCGTCGAACCAGCCCATGTACCGCTGGTAGACCGCCTTGACGTTGTGACTCAGCGACCCGTAGTACCCGCGGGCGCTCCAGGCGTCCCGCAGCGCCGGCGGGAGCTGGAGCTCCTCGGCGATCTCCGGACCGGTCAGGCCCTTGTTGAGCAGGCGCAGCGTCTGGTCGTGCACGTACCCGTACAGGTCACGCTGGACGGACAGGAACTCGACCACGCGGTCCGCGCCCCAGGTGGGCCAGTGGTGGGACGCGAACGCGACGTCGGCCTTGCCGCCGAACAGGTCGATCGCCTCGGTCAGGTAGCCGGACCAGCCGTGCGGGTCGCGCACCACGGCACCGCGCAGGGTCAGCAGGTTGTGGAAGGTGTGTGTGGCGTCCTCGGCGGTGCACAGGGCCCGGAGGTCGGGGAAGTAGATCAGCATCTCGGCCGGCGCCTCGGTGTCCGGGGCCATCTGGAACACCATGCGGACCCCGTCGACGACCTCCTCCTGCCCGGTCGTGGTGATGTCGTGCGTCGGCGGGATGAGCGTGACCTCGCCGACGGAGACCGTCTGGCCCAGGCCCGCACCCACCTGGCCCTGCGGGCCGCGCGGGAGCGACGCTCCGTACATGTAGGCCGCCCGGCGGCTCATCGCCGTGCCCGCGTACACGTTCTCGGAGATCGCGTGCTCCAGGAACGACTCCGGCGCGACCACCGGGACACGCCCGGCGTCGGCGTCGTCCTGGCTCATCATGCCCTTGACCCCGCCGAAGTGGTCCGCGTGGGCGTGGGTGTAGATCATCCCCGTGACCGGACGGTCCCCCCGGTGCTCGCGGTACAGCGCGAGCGCGGCTGCCGCGGTCTCCCGGCTGAGCAGCGGGTCGATGACGACGACGCCCGCATCGCCCTCGACGAACGTGACGTTCGACAGATCGAGACCACGCACCTGGTAGATGCCCTCGACCACCTCGTACAGGCCGTGCCGCGCGGCGAGCCGGGACTGCCGCCACAGGCTCGGGTTCACCGAATCCGGCGCGTCGCCCCGCAGGAAGTCGTAGGAGTCCAGATCCCACACGACACGTCCGCCGGCATCCCGGATCTGGCCCGACGCCGCCGTGCCGAGGAACCCCCGGTCGGCGTCCTCGAAGTCCTGGGTGTCGGCGAACGGCAGCCGTGCGAGAAGATCCTGCTGCTGACGGGCGATCGTCGCCGACGGCGGATTCGGCGCCGTGTGCTTGTTCGACTCGGACATGGGACTACCTCGCTTCCTCGGCAGGCCCTAGCGTGCGACGTCGACGGAGGAAATCGCTTCACCTGCTTCGGGTGACGTCACCCGACCTTTAGATCGCAGACATCGACAGGGAGACGGCGAAGCCGACCGCCACCAGGGATCCCGTCGCCACACCCTCGACCCGGTACGACTCGGGCAGCAGCGTGTTGGAGACCATCGCGAGCAGCGCCCCGGCGGCGAACCCCTGGGCGAGCGCTCCGGTACGGCCGCTGGCCGGATCGAGCAGCGCGTAGCCGAGCGCGGCGCTCACCGCCGCGACGAGCATGACGACCGACCACATCCCCAGCACCCGCGATCGGGTCCATCCGGCGGCACGGAGCCCACTCGACGACGACAGCCCTTCGGGGAAGTTGCTCAGGATGATGCCCGTGAGCAGGGCGATACTGACATTTCCCTGGAGCACCGTCAGTCCCAGGACGAACGACTCGGGGATGCCGTCGAGCACCGAGCCGAAGACGATCGCGAGCGGAGTCCCGTCTGCCTGGGCCCCGCCCGCGTCCTTGCGCCCGCCGCCGCCCCTGCGGCTCAGCCACCAGTCACCAGCGGTGAATGTCGCGACTCCGAGCAGGGTCATGAGCCCCACCAGACCGACCGATGCGGTCTCGACCGCCTCGTCGATCAGCTCGAACGCGACCGACCCGATGAGCAGGCCGGCGCCGAGCCCCATCACGATCGCGATGAACCGGCGGCTCGGCGCCCCGGCGTACGCCACCAAGGCGCCGACCAGCAGCGCCGCCGCGCCGACCGCGCCCCACGTGAACGCCGCGAGCATCAGGATCGGCCGGTCAGGTCATGGCCTTGGTCTTGAGCCTCTCGAACTCGTCCGGGGTGATCGCGCCGTCGTCCAGGAGCGACTTCGCGCTCGCGATCTGGTCGGCCGGCGAGGCCGCGGCAACGTCGCGGATGTAGCTCTCGGTCTCGCGGCGAGCCTCTGCCACCGTCTCCACCTGCCGCAGCCCCATTCCCCGGCCGCGAGCGATCAGGTAGACGAGTGCCGTGAGGACGGGCAGGAAGATGAGGAAGAGAATCCACAGCGCCTTCCACCATCCCGAGAGCTCCTTGTCGCGGAAGAGATCCACGACGATCTGGAACAACACCAGAAGGTAGGCCACGAGGAAGAACGTCCAGATCATCAACCAGAAGAAATCCCAGAAGTCCATGATCAGCCCTGCTCTCTTCATCGGTACGGACCGGGAATTCGAAAGTACTCCCGTGCTCCGGTCCCCGCGCGGCGACAGGCATCGACGCGGCCGGCCGCGGGCCGCGGGAAGAGAGGGCCGAACACTCTTACGGCACTCCGTAGATCATGAGCAGGACGACGAACGCCACGATGCTGCCGGCCGGATCTCCACAGCCACCTCCCGGGCCGGGAGCACGACCACCCTCACCTATGACTCGTTCGGTCGTATCCAGACTGTGCAGGACGCCTACGCCGGTACGCAGTCACAGGAGACGTACACATACGACAGCCTGGACCGGCTCGCCCAGGTTACGGACAGCATCGCCGGAACCACGTCCTACGCGTACGACGCGCGTGACCGTGTCACCCAGGTGACCGAGCCGTCCGGGGTGAGTAGCTACGTTTGGAGTGCCTGCCTCGGGCGGTGTCGAAGTCGCGGCGTGGCAGTACGCGGTCAAACGTTCCGCGGGCAGGGTCGTTCGGGGCGCCGAGCACGATGCAGGCCGCGCCGAGGCCGGCGAGTTCCTTCTCCAGCCGGGTGCGGGCGGCTGACAGGATGGCGTCGCCGGGCAGGATGACGAGGCCGGCGTCGTGGTCTGCGGCGTGCTGGGTGAGTTGGCTGATCGTGGCCGCGTCGCGCCGGTCCTCGACGACGTGGGCCAGCCGGTAGCCGTGGTCGCGCGCGTGGCGTTGCACGACGGCGAGCTGCGCGGCATCGCGGGCGTAGCCGACCGCGACGGCTTTTCGGGGTCATGATCATCCTTCCGAGGCGAGCAGGTGGGGTGTGAGGTCAGTGCCACCGCAGCCGAACGAGCCAGGCGACGGCGAGGATGAGTGCGTAGATGACGATCAGGACGCCGATGAGCACGGGGGTCTCCTTCGTGTTCAGGGCTGGACGACGTCGGAGTAGTGGTAGGACCACAGCCGTTTCCTGGCATGGTGGCGCGTCAATCTCATCGCGGTCATGAACGTGCTCGTGCCGCCGTCGCAGCGGGCCTCGGTGTCGGCGGGCTCGCCGTGGGCGATCCACAGGCACACGTCATCGCCGACGTACTGGAGCCGGACCGGCTTCCCGCACGAGTCGCAGATGCCGGCCTCCCCGAGCCGGGCTCCGTAGCCCTCGGGGATCACGGCCTTGTGGCCGGCAAAGGGACCGGTCTGCCAACTCGCAGTGGGGTCGTCCTCCTCGAAGGTCGTCATCGGGTGTCCACCTCCGACCTGGCAGGCTGCACCTGAACCTCGCGGCTGGAGATCGTCAGGGAGTTCAGGGCTCCAACCACGCCGTCGTGGTCGATCGAGCCGGTGATGTAATCGGCGGCGTCCTTCACGGCCCGTGAGGCATGCCCCATCGAGGACCCGTGGCGGACCTGGCGCAGCAGCCCGATGTCGTTGGCGCCGTCACCGATCGCGGCGGTGTCATCAGGGTGGATGCCCCACCGGTGTCGCAGCGCATCGGCCTCGCTCGCCTTGGACAGCGCGGGCGCCGTCAGGTCGATCCAGTCGGTGCCGTTCGGGGTCGCGGTGCATCCGGTGCCCTCGATCTGCGGCGCGTACTCGGCGATGCCGGGTGCGTGCACGACGGCGCGGGTGGTGTGCTCCGACCACAGCACCCGCTCGTCCACGAGGTGCTCCAGCCCGTTCAGCCGGCCGACCGGGAAGGGCCGGTTCACCCGCCACCCGACCCCGACCCGCTCGACGGCCATGCTGACCTGCGGGGACACCGTCATGGCGACCGTGAGCGCGGCCCACGGATCGAACACCCGCCGGCGCACGATCTGGAAGGGGCGACGCCGGTTCCCGGTCAGTTCCGCGGTGACCGCGCCGTTGGACGCGATGAACACCGAGCCCTCACCCAGCCGCAACTGCTCGGCGATCGGCAGCACCCCAACCACGGAACGGCCCGTGCACAGCACCACGTTGATGCCCTTCGCCACCGTCGCGGCCACCGCGGATCGGGCCCGCTCCGGCACCACATCGCCGGCGTCCGGCAGAAGCGTGCCGTCGATGTCAAGAAAGACGACTTTCACCGGGCGGCGGGGCATGGATTCATGGGAGATAGTCATGCCCGCTATGCAACAGGCATTCGCCATCCGCCGGTCACCGAAGTACAGGCGTTCTTGGAATAGTGTGAACTGGAATATTCCGCTGGCGACTATTTCTCGCCGACCGCGGACCAGGCGTCGTGGATGATCTGGTGCAGGTCGGATCTGCGCGGGCTCCAGCCCACGTCCGCCGTGATTGCCGTGCTGTCCGCGAGCAGCTTCTGGGGTTCGGCCGCCGGGGGTGCGTGACGCCGGGCCACGGGGCGGCCGGTGACCTGTTCCACTGTGCTGATGACGTCACGCACGCGGGTCGGTCGGCCGCTTCCGATGTTGTAGGTTCGCGCGGTGCCGGGTTCGCATGATTCGAGGGCGAGGGCAAACGCTTCGGCGACATCGGTGACGTGGACGAAGTCACGGATGGCGTCACCGTCGCCGTTGATGACTAGTTCTGGTGCCGCACCTCGCTGTACAGCCATCATTCGAGGAATGAGCCGGGTCTCGTCACGATCTGGGTGGCTTGGTAGCGCGCCGGCGATGTTGAAGGCACGCAAGATGACCGCGCCGATCGCGCCGGTGCGGGCGAGGTCCAGTGCCGCGGTATCGGCGGCCAGTTTGCTGGTCCCGTACGGACTGGACGGCGCGGTGACGGCATTCTCGTCGATCGGCTGACTGGCATGATCGCCATAGACGCCGCACGTCGAAGCGAGCACCAGTCGCCGGCAGCCGGTGGCGCTCATCGCGCGAAGTAGCGCGAGCGTTCCTCCGGCGTTCGTCTCCCAGTAGCCCAGCGGGTCCGAGCGCGACTCACGCACTCGCGTGCGTGCGGCCAGGTGGCACACGCCATCGACCTCGTCCAGCGCGGGAAGGAGGGCGTCGCGGCTGAGGTCCCCGTGAATCCGCTCCACCTGGTCGGGCAGCTTCGACGTGGCCGAACGGGTCAACCCGATCACGTCATGGCCCCGCTGAGTCAGCAAGGTGGCTACCGCGTAACCCACGAACCCGCTAGCTCCGGTGACCAGGACCTTCATCGGCCCAGCAGCTCATGCCGGTGCTCCCACGCCAGTTCGATGCAGGCGCGCGAGATCGGCGACAGGAGTTCGTCGCGAAGCCGTTCGCGGGCCTGGCCGGTGAAGGGGATGCCGACGTTGGGCACCCCTGATTCCGTGCTGACGGCAGCACCCTCCTCGTTGATTGCGACCATGCCCGCGAACAGGCTGTCGAACACGGGCGCCGCGACGACAGCGACCGTCAGGAGCTCCACCCACAGGGTGAGCGGTTCGACGACGAGCGCACAGGCGTAGATCTGGAAGTCGCCGGCCTGACGCGCTCGTTCGAACGACACGAACGGCTCGTCGGTGTCGTAGGAGATCGGGTCGATGCTGTTGCCGTCGTGCTCCGCGTTGCCCAGGAACTCCTCGGAGAACTCACGTTGCACGTTCCGCCACAGGGAGAAGTCGTTGCGCTGATGGGCGGGCGCCAGCGCCGCGGGCTGGAAGACCCCGGCGGGGGCGACATGGTGCATCCCGCCGGCCGCCGCCACCGACTTCGCGTCGCGGCGATGCAGGTACATGCGGTGGCCTTCGATGGGGTCTCTGCGGATCGTCAGAGTATTGATGCTGGGTAGCGCCGGGCGCGCCGCGAAGTCGAAGACATCCTCGATGCTCCTGCGGAACGACAGGTGAGCGAGACTCGGTCGCCTGCGGCCTGCTCCCAGCCATTCCTGTGCGAGTTCATGCCCTAGCGCTTCGCCGATGTCGAGAACATCGAAATAGCTCGTGTAGTTGAACCCGAGCTTCTTCCTGCCCTCGGTCCAGTCGACGTCGACGAGGCGATAACTCACTCGATTGTCCAGCAGGCGCGGGCGCGCGAGGTCCCGAAGCGCCCGCGAGTACCTTCCGTAGCGTTCACCGCCGGCCATCAACGGCCGGGCGCCCGCCGATTCGGGCAGGCTTCCGCTGATCGTCGGTGCCGGCGCCTCGGTGAGCCAGGCCAGTTCGACATCAGTGAGTTCCACGGGACCGTGTCCGGCCCAACCCGGTGACGTGAGGACCGTCGTGCCGGGAATCCGCGACTCGTCGGGGTAGAACTCGGCGGCGAGATCACCGAGGTGCGCACGGTTGTTGTTCAGCTCACGCCGAACCTGCCGCCAGCGCACCTGACTGTCACGGACCGGCCCCGGCCGATCACTGACATGTGACGGAAACGGATCCGCCTCCGGGGAGCTGTCAGGAAGCAGCCCGAGCCGCTCAGGCGGGATCCCGAGCCGCTCGGCAATACTCCGCAGCTCGGTGACATCGCGAAGCGCCTGCGTCCCCTTTTCAAGCTTCGACAAGCGCGACTGCGTGGTGTTCAGGAGCGCGGCGACGTCCTGTTGGGTGAGGTTCTCACGCTGCCGGTACCAGCGAAGGATCTCACCAACGTCAGAACCATCCGGCGGCCCCGAGGCCGCTTCTTCCGTAGTCTGCAACCACGCCATGGCGCCCCTCAGCCGCTCGCGCTGACTCCATTTCCCGGAAAAGTATGACAGAAGGACGCATCGCAGTTCCTGGTAGCCGGGCGATGTCTCACCTCCCGGCCACCCCGCCCGTGACGCAAGAGACCGCGAGTGCGGTCGGTCGGTTGTCCGTGCGGTCGGTCCCCTGTGCGGCCGACTGCATCGACAACCGGCCGACCACTCGACAGCCGACCGACTGCATCGCCTACCGGTTCACATCGAGTCCGCGGGGACGCTGCTCTCGGTGGGGAGGCCGGCCGCGGTCCAGTCCTCGATGCCGTCGGCGTACTTGCTGACGTTCGTGTAGCCGAGCTCGCGGAGCCTGGCGGCGACCTGGGTGCTGTTCTGGCAGGTCGGGCCTGTGCAGTAGGTCACGAGCCGGGCGTTCTTGTCCGGCAGCAGGTCGGCGGCGTGCGCGTCCACGTCGGCCAGGACGAGGTTGACGGCTCCGGGCAGGTGCTGCTTGTCGTAGTAGGCGGCCGGCAGCGTGTCGATGAGCGTCAGGTCCTGCTGCTCGATCGCGGCCGCGAGCTCGTCGCGCGAGATGATCGTGGTCATGGGAATCGTCTCCTGAGGTGAGTGGTGTCGGGGAGGTCAGAGCACGGCCGCGGCGTCGCGGGCCTCGGCGTGCGCCCGCTCGCGGGCCGCGTCGGCGTCGGCCGTGACGAGGTTGGGCTGGAAGCGGATGCTCGTGATGTCGTCGACCCCCGCCCAGCGCAGCCAGTCCTCGAAGAACGGCTGCTGGAAGTCGCTGCCGAACTCCGGGCCGAGGCCCGGGCCCCAGACCGCGCCGGTGTAGACCACCGCGGCCTTCTTGCCCGTGAGCAGGCCCTCGTAGCCGGTCTCGGGGTCGAAGCCGAACAGCATGCCCGGCTGCGAGACGACGTCGATGAACTGCTTGAGGATGTAGGGCACGCCCGCGTTCCACATCGGCACGCTGAACAGGTAGCGGTCGGCGGCGTCGAAGCGCTCGAAGGTCGCCTTCGCGTCAGCCCAGGCCGCCGCGCCCTCCCCGCTCGGCTCGGCGCCGGCGAACACGTCCATCTTCGCGTTCGCCGCCGCGGGACCGAACTCCGGCAGGGTGCCGTCCCACAGGTCGAAGTGCTCGATCTCGGCCTCGGGGTGCTTCTGGCTGTAGGTGTCGAGGAAGGTGGCGGCGATCTTCAGCGACTCCGACGCCTCGCCGCGAGGGGAGGCGCTGATGTGCAACAGTCGGGTCATGGTCGGCTCCGGGGTGTCAGGTGGACAGGAACGTGTAAGCGGAATAGGTTCCGCTTCATGAAGGAAAGTAGCGGAACGGATTCCGCTTTGTCAACGGGCCCTCGCCTGCCCCTGCGCGCCCAGGCCCAGGCCACCGGGTCGCGTCGCGCGGACGCCGTCCGCAACCGGGGCAAGGTCCTCGACGCCGCCGAGCGGCTGTTCGCCCGCGACGGCGTGGAGCGGGTGACCATGCAGGCCGTGGCCAAGGAGGCGGGCGTCGGGGTCGGGACGCTCTATCGCGGGTTCACCGACAAGGCCGGGCTGGCGATCGCCCTGCTCGACGAGCGCGAGCGCCAGTTCCAGGAGCTGATGATCTCGGGCCCGCCGCCGCTCGGCCCGGGCGCCGAGCCGGTCGAGCGCCTCGCGGCGTTCGTCACCGGCTACGTCGGACTCGTCGCCGAACAGCTCGAACTCGTCCTGCTGTCCCAGACGGCGGCCCCGGGCGCCCGCTTCCGCAGCGGCGCGCACGCCCTGTGGCGCACCCACTGCCGCCACCTGCTGGACCTGGCGGGTGCCCCCTCCCCCGAACTGCGGGCCGATGCCCTCCTGGCGGCGTTGTCGGGCGAGATGATCGCGCACTGGCTGTCCGAGGACGGCAGGGACCTGGCCGAGATCACCGGTGCGATGACGGGCCTGGCCCGCTCGTTCGCCGCGGCCGGCTGATCTACGGCGCGGTCACCGTCGTCGTCCCGCGGGGCTCACCGGCGGGCCCGCACCCGTTGGCGAAGGCGAACCGGCGTCAGGTACGTTCAGGACCATGGACGCCGACGCGCACAGACCTGGCCCGCTGTCGCCACACCGGGGAGGGCCCCGCCGGTGATAGCAGCATGGCTGCTGGTCCTCCTGACCGTCGTCCTGATCGCGCTCAACGCCCTCTTCGTCGCCGCCGAGTTCGCGCTCGTCACCGTCGACCGGCCCACCATCGCCCGCGCCGCCGATTCCGGCGACAAGCGCGCCGCCTCGGTGCTCAAGGCCCTCAAGTCCCTCTCGACGCAGCTCTCCGGCGCGCAGCTCGGCATCACCATCACCAGCCTGATCGTCGGCTTCATCGCCGAGCCCTCGATCGCGACGCTGCTGGCGGTCCCGATCGAGGCCGCCGGGCTGCCCGCGGCGACCAGCCTCGGGATCGCGCTGACCGCGGCGCTCATCATCGCCACCGTCGCGCAGATGGTCTTCGGTGAGCTGATCCCGAAGAACTGGGCCATCAGCGAGCCGGTGCGCGTCGCTCGCGCCGTCGCCGGGGCGCAGCGGCTGTTCACCACCATGACGCGGCCGTTGATCGTCGTCCTGAACGGCGCGTCGAACGCGATGGTGCGGGGGCTCGGGATCGAGCCGCGCGAAGAACTGGCCTCGGCGCGTTCGGCGTCGGAGCTGGCGGCCCTCGCCACCCGGTCGGCCGCGCACGGCCTGCTCGACCGCGGTGCGGCCGACCGGCTGGCGCAGGCGGCCGAGTTCGACCAGCTGACCGCCGCCGACGTGATGACCCCCCGCCCGCGCGTCAGGTTCGTCCAGGCCGGCACCACCGCCGAGGACCTCCTCGCGCTGACCGCCCTCACCGGACTCGCGCGGTTCCCGGTCCAGGGCGAGGACGTCGACGACATCGTGGGAGTCGTG
Source organism: Myceligenerans halotolerans (assembly GCF_054782975.1). Classification (NCBI taxonomy): domain Bacteria; kingdom Bacillati; phylum Actinomycetota; class Actinomycetes; order Micrococcales; family Promicromonosporaceae; genus Myceligenerans; species Myceligenerans halotolerans. The sequence continues at coordinate 50,216 of NZ_BAAGRL010000028.1, read as the reverse complement.
CACTTCAAGGCCGCGCTCGGCGTTCCCGCCGGGCGTCGCGCGCAGGTGACGACGAGCGCGCTCATGGCGCCCGTCGCCGCGGTGCCGGCCATGATGACGCTCGACGACGTGCTCGCCGAGCTGCGCGGCGGTCTCCAGCTCGCCGTCGTCGTCGACGAGTACGGGGGCACCGACGGCATCGTCACCCTCGAGGACCTCGTCGAGGAGGTCGTGGGCGAGATCGACGACGAGCAGGACCGGCCCGTCGGCAGGACGAGGCAACTGGCCGACGGCGCGTGGAGCCTGCCGGGGCTGATGCGCCCCGACGAGGTCGGCGACGCCACCGGGATCGAACTGCCCGAGGCCGAGCACGCCGACACCATCGGCGGCATGGTCACCGAACGGATGGGCCGCTTCGCCCGCACCGGCGACGCGATGGTGACCGACGCGTTCGACAGCTCCCGCCTCGACGAGGACGGCCTGCCGACCCCGGTCCGGGCGCGACTCGTCGTCACCGGCATCGACGGCCGCCGTGTCTCCCGCGTCCGCCTCACCGCCGAACCGGCCACCACCGAGGAGAACGACAGTGAGTAACTGGGCGGGCATGGTCACGGGTATCACCCTGCTGATCGGGAACGCGTTCTTCGTCGGCGCCGAGTTCGCGCTCATCTCCGCGCGGCGCAGCCAGATCGAGCCGCGCGCCGCCGCCGGAGGGCGCGGGGCGCGCCTGACCCTGCGGGCCCTGGAACGGGTGTCGCTGATGATGGCCGGGGCTCAGCTGGGCATCACCATGTGCTCGCTCGGGCTCGGCGCGGTGGCGGAACCGGCCATCGCCCACGCCATCGAGCCCGGCCTGGAGGCCCTCGGCGTCCCGCACGAGTGGCTCCACCCGATCGCGCTGGTCATCGCGCTGACGATCGTGGTCGCCTTCCACATGACCGTCGGCGAGATGGTGCCGAAGAACATCGCCATCGCCGGGCCCGAGCGCGCGGCGCTCGCCCTCGGCCCGCCCCTGTACGTCGTGGTCACGATCCTCAAGCCGCTGCTGGTCGTGGTGAACTGGATCGCCAACCACGCGCTGCGGCTGATGAAGGTCGAGCCCAAGGATGAGGTCACCTCGGCGTTCACCGCCGAGGAGGTCGCCGGGTTCATCGCCGAGTCCACGCGCGAGGGGCTGCTCGACGCCGAGGCGAACGCGCTGCTGTCCGGGGTGCTGGCCATCGGCGCCGACACGGTCGAGACGATCATGGTGCCCCGGGCCGATCTGGTCACCGCCGAGACCGAGACGACCGTCGGCGAGTTCCAGCGGCTGTGCGTCGAGACGGGGCACTCCCGCTTCCCGGTCACCGACGACGGCGAGATCGCGGGCTACGTCCACATCAAGGACCTGCTCGACCACGACCCCGAGCTGCCCCTGCCGTCGCACGAGATCCGGCCGCTGGTCCGCCTGGCCCGCACGACGCCGCTCGACCGGGCACTGACCGAGATGCAGACCGGCACGACGCACGTCGCCCTGGTCACCGACGACGCCGACCAGGTGCTCGGCGCGGCGATGCTCGGCGACGTGGTCGACCGCGTCACCGGCGAGCGCATCGCGCTCTGAGGCGCGACCACGACCACGTCATCTTGGCGACCACGCCATCTCGTGGGGGTGGGCGCGCTCCCACGCCGCAGAATGACGTGGTCGTCGACGATGACGTGGTCGTCGACCCAGGACTTCAGCCGGCAGGCGGCCAGGCGTGCTCCGTGATCGGGCCCGGCAGGTCGTCGGGGGCGACGACGGCGGCGGCGTAGCCGTCCAGCGGGGGTCGCAGATCCTGCGTCGCGGCATCCCTCACCGCACCTCCCGCCTTGACCAGCGCCTCGCGGCGGACCCAGCCGGGGCCGCCCGCGGGATCCGGCAGGTCTGCGAGCCGCTGGACGTCCACGCCGACGGGCCCGTGGTCGCTCAGCGCGACCAGCACGAGCAGCCCGGAGTGCGAGACGGAGACTCGCGGGAACGGCGGGGCTCCGGGACCGAGCACCCTCGGAGCGCCGTGCGGCCCACCGCACTCGGCGCAGGTGCGATCGATCACGATCTCCTGTGGGGCAGCTCCGAGGTGGTCGGCGACGGCGAACCGGAGCAGCGCCGCTCCGACGAGAGATCGGCCCTGGTCCGCGGGGCGCCGCAGGGACTCGACCCGGGCGCGCTCGCGGCTGTCGAGCACCGCCGTCAGGCTCTGGTCCGCCGCCGTGAGGGAGGCCCACCAGACGTGGAGTGTCATGTGCGTCACCCCCGGCATTCCTTGCGCGCGCATTAGGTTAGCATTACCTTCCGTGATCAGCACCGCCCCCGTCGACGCGCCCTCCGGCGACGCGCTCCCGCTCGCGGCGTCGGCCCTCCCGGGGCGGCCCGCGATCCTGACGACGTCCGGCGCCGTGCTCACCTACGCGGACCTGCGCGACGTCGTCGACGCCGCGGCCCGCCACCTCCCCGACGCGGCGGACGGGCGCCGGCTCGTCCACCTCCCGCTGCGCGCCCGCCTGGACGACGTCGTCGCGTACCTCGCGACGCTGCGCTCCGGCCACGTCGCCCTCGTCGCTCCCGACGACGACCGGGCCGACGCCATCCTCGGCCGGTACCGGCCGGACGTCGCCGCGACCGGGGACCGGGACCGGCCGTTCGAGGTGCTCTCCGCGGCCCCGCGGCACCTGCTGCACCCTGACCTCGCCCTGCTGCTGAGCACGTCCGGCAGCACCGGCTCCCCCAAGCTCGTGCGGCTGTCCCGCGACAACGTGCTGAGCAACGCCCGCGCCATCGCGGCCGCCCTGCGCCTCACCGAGGCCGACCGGGCCGTCACGAGCCTGCCGCTGCACTACACCTTCGGGCTGTCGGTGCTGCACTCGCACCTGGCCGCCGGCGCGTCGGTGGTGCTCCACGAGGGCTCGGTCCTGGGTGACGACCTCTGGGACGCGATGGACCGCCTGGAGGTCACGACGCTGGCCGCCGTGCCGCACACCCTGGAACTGCTCGACTCGACGGGCGTCCTCGAACGGCCGCACCCGTCCCTGCGCCTGGTCGCGCAGGCGGGCGGGCGGATGGCGCCGGACCGTGTCCTGCGCACCGCCGCCCTGGGGCGCGAGCACGGCTGGGGGCTGTCCGTCATGTACGGCCAGACCGAGGCCACGGCACGAATCTGCGTGCTCGACCCGGCGCTCGTGGCCGACCACCCGGACGCCGTCGGGCACCCCGTGGCGGGAACGTCGCTGCGCCTGGACACGACGGTGCCGGAGGCCGCGGACGGCGCCGGCGAGGTCGTGGTGCGGGGCCCGGGCGTGATGATGGGCTACGCCGAGCACGCCGACGACCTCGCCCTCGGGGCCATGCTCGACGAGCTCCGCACCGGCGACCTCGGCCGGATCGGCCCGGACGGGATGCTCCGGCTGACCGGGCGCCGGTCGGGGTTCGTCAAGGTGATGGGCCTGCGGATCGACGTCGCGCGGGTGGAGGCGGCGCTGGACGCGACGGGCCGCACCGCCTGCGTCGGCGGTGACGAGCAGGGCCTCACCGTTGTCGTCGGACCGGACGACGGCGGGGCCGACCACGGGGACCCCGCCGCTTCCGCCCGCGGCGTGACCGGTGACGGCGCCGTGGCTACCCGGTCCGCGGCGACTCCCGAGACAGCGACGGTCGCCGAGGCGCGGCGCCTGGTGTGCGAGGCGTCGGGGCTCGGGCCCGCGGCGGTCGCCGTCGTCGTCGCGCCGCTGCCCCGGCTGAGCAACGGGAAGGTGGACCGGGCCGCGAGCACGGCGCTGGTCCGCGCCGCGTCCGCCGGCACGCACGACGCGTCGCGCACGGCCGGCGCTCCCGGCGCCGGTTCCCTCGCAGGCGACGTCGCCCGCTCCGTGGGCCACCTGCTCGGCCTCGACGCCGTCGATCTCGACCGCAGCTTCGTCCAGCTCGGCGGCGACTCCCTCAGCCACGTGCAGGCGTCCGTCCGCCTGGAACAGATCCTCGGGCCGCTCCCCCGCGGCTGGCACCACCTCACGCTGGCCGAGCTCGTCGCGCACGGGGAGACTCAGGTTCCCGCCGCCGCCCCCGGCACCGGCCGTGTCCTGCGCTGGACGGGCGGCCTGCACAGCGTCGAGACCTCGGTGCTGCTGCGCGCTCTCGCCGTGATCGCCATCTGCGCCACCCACGCGCATCTCTTCCGCTTCCCCGGCGGCGCGCACACCCTGCTCGTCGTCGCCGGGTTCAACGCGGCGCACTTCGCCCTGTCGCGGCCGACGGCGGGCGGTCGCTGGCGGTCGAGCGCGCGGACGCTGCTGGGCATCGCCGTCCCGACGATCGTCGTCGCCCTGGTCGGCATGGTCACGCACGACCGCTACGGGTGGGCCAACGTGCTGCTCGCCAACTGGACGACCGGCGACGTCGCCTACGGGCAACACAACGAGCTCTGGTTCGTCGACGCACTCCTGGCCTGCACCGTGCTGCTCGCCGCGGTCCTGACCGTGCCCGCCGTCGGCCGCGCCTGGCAGCGGGACCCGTGGCGGGTGGCGTTCGCCGTCGCCGTGGTCGCCCTGGTGCCGCGGTTCGTCATCCTCGTCCTCGCCGAAGGCGTGCTGCGCGGCATCATGCCGACGGTGTTCTGGCTCTTCGCCGTCGGCGCCGCGCTGGCGTTCGCCGACACCCGGAGGCGCCGCCTGCTCACCTTCGCCGTCGCCGTGGCCGGAGGGGTGACCTTCTTCCCGGACGATCCCTTGCGGAACCTGACCATCCTCGCCGGGATCGCGCTGCTGACGTTCGTCCCGGCGGTCCGTGTCCCGGCCCGGCTCGTGCCGCTCCTCGGGCTGCTGGCCGCCGCCTCCCTGTACGTGTACCTCGTCCAGTTCCCCATCCTCGACCTGGTCCCGACGGCGCTCGGCGGCACGGTCGCCGCCATCACCGCGGGCTGCCTGGCCTGGTGGCTTGCGGACCGTCCCGTACGGCGGCTGCAGGACCTCGCGTTCCCGGCCCGGTGAACACCCTGCTCATGACCATCCCCCGACCGAGAGGCAAGACCCTCATGCCCCTGCGACGACACGTTCTCGCCGCCGCCCTGCTCACCCTCCCGCTGGCGTTGTCGGCCTGCTCCGGCGGGGAGGAGCCCTACGAGCCGGAGCCCGGCGCGCTCCAGATCTACTCCTCCCAGCACCGCAACGTCACGGCGGCGTGGGCGGAGGCGTTCACCGAGGAGACCGGGATCGAGACCCAGGTGCGCGAGGGCCAGGACGCCTCGATGGGCCACATGATCGTCGAGGAGGGCGACACGTCCCCGGCCGACGTCTTCCTCACGGAGAACTCCCCCGCGATGACCGTCGTCGAACGCGCGGGCCTGCTCGCGCCGGTCGAGGAGTCGACGCTCGGCCAGGTCCGCGAGGGCATGGCGCCCTCCTCGGGCGACTGGACCGCCGTCGCCGCCCGCTCGACCGTGCTCGTCTACAACACGGAGCAGATCGGCGAGGACGAGCTGCCGTCGTCGATCATGGACCTCGCCGCCCCGGAGTGGGCGGGCAAGTGGGGCGCGGCGCCCGGCGGCGCCGACTTCCAGGCCATCGCCGCCGGCATGCTCGCGGACCGCGGCGAGGACGAGACGCAGGCCTGGCTCGACGCGCTGGCCGAGAACGCCGAGATCTACCAGAACAACATCGCCACGATGAAGGCGGTGAACGCCGGCGAGGTCCCGGTCGGGATCATGTACCACTACTACTGGTACCGCGACCAGGCCGGTGACAAGGAGGGCAGCGGCAGCACCGCCCTGCACTACTTCGGCAACCAGGACCCGGGGGCGTTCGTGAGCCTGTCCGCGGGCGGTGTGCTGGCCTCGTCGGACATGTCCGACGAGGCGCAGCAGTTCCTCGAGTACGTCACCGGCCCGGAGGGCCAGCAGGTGCTCGTGGACAGCGGCTCGATGGAGTACGCCGTCGGCGACGGCATCGACTCCGACCGGGCCCTGCCGGCGCTCGACGGCCTGGACGCGCCGCCGGTGGACCCGTTCACCCTGAACTCCGACGCCGTGATCACCGCGATGACGGATGCGGGCATCCTCTAGGACGCGCGGCGTCGGGACCCGCGGCGTCACGGTCGCCGCGGCGCTGGTCGCGACGCTCGTCCTCCTGCCGGTCCTGGTCGTGGTGACCGGCGCGGTGTCCGCCGGGCCGCAGCAGGCCGCCGAGTTCCTGCTGCGGCCGCGGATCGGCCGGCTGCTCACGAACACCGCGCTGCTCGTCGCCGTCACCGTGCCCGCGACGGTGGTGCTGGGCGTCGTCGCCGCCTGGCTGGTCGAGCGCACCCGGCTGCCTGCCGCCGGTGCCTGGCGCACGCTGCTCCTCATGCCGCTCGCCGTGCCGGCGTTCGTCAGCGCCTACGCGTGGGTCACGGTGGCGCCCTGGATGACCGGCTTCTGGGGCGCCGCCCTGGTCACCACGCTCGCCTACTTCCCGTTCGTGTTCCTGCCCGTGGCCGCGCTGCTGCGCGCTCTCGACCCGGCCGACGAGGAGGTCGCGCGCTCGCTGGGCGCGTCGCCGTTCCGGGCCGTGGCGCGCACCGTGCTGCCCCGGATCCGGCCCGCCGTGTCGGGCGGGGCGCTGCTGGTGGCGCTGCACCTGCTGGCGGAGTACGGCGTGCTGGAGATGATGCGCTTCCAGACCTTCACCACCGCGATCATGCAGCAGTACGCCGTGAGCTTCAGCGACGCCTCGGGCAGCCTGCTCGCGTCGGTGCTGCTGGTGCTGTGCACGGTCGCGCTGCTGGTCGAGGTGGTGGCACGCGGGCGCGCCCGCGTGGCGCGGGTGGGGCCGGGCGCACAGCGCCGCGCCGTGCGAGCACCCCTGGGTGCGTGGGCGGTGCCGGCGCTGCTGCTCCTGGGGGCAGTGGTGGCGGGTGCCGTGGCGGTGCCCCTGGCTACGGTCGGGCGCTGGATGGTGCGCGCGGTGGAGACGGGGGCCATCGCGGAGGCCGGCCTGGTACCCGTCGTGCTGAGCACCGTCGGGCTGGCCGCGGCCGGCGCGCTGGCCGCGGTCGTCGCGGCGGTCCCCGGGGCGTGGCTGCTGAACCGCCACCGGTCCGCCCTGGCCTCGGCGCTGGAACGCACGACCTTCCTCGCGAGCGCGCTGCCCGGCGTCGTCGTGGGGCTCGCGATGGTGACGCTCGCGGTCCGGTGGGCCCGCCCGCTCTACCAGACGCTGGCCCTGGTGATCCTGGCGTACGCCGTGCTGTTCGTGCCGCGGGCGATGGTGTCGCTGCGGGCCGGCCTCGCCGCGGCGCCGCCGGAGCTCTCCGACTCCGCCCGCTCGCTCGGCGCGGGCGGGGTGGCGACGCTCGTGCGCGTCGTCCTGCCCCTCGTCGCCCCGTCGGTGCTCACGGGCTTCGTGCTCGTCGCCCTGGCAGTCAGCACCGAGCTCACGGCCACGCTGCTGCTGGCCCCCACCGGGACGGACACCCTGGCCCTGGCGTTCTGGCGGGAGGCGAGCGAGCTCGACTACGCCGGCGCCGCGCCCTACGCGACGGCCATGGTGGTCCTGTCCGTCCCGCTGACGTTGCTGCTGCGGCGGCAGATCCTGGAGGAAACATGAGCGAGCTGGTGCTGCGCGGTGTCACGGCCGGGTACGACGGCGTCGCGGTCCTCGACGACGTGGACCTCACCGTGCGCGAGGGCACGACGACGGCGGTGCTGGGCGCGTCGGGGCGCGGCAAGACCACCCTGCTGCGGGTGGTGGCCGGGTTCCTGAGGCCGCGGTCCGGGACGGTCGCCGTCGACGGGCGGGTCGTGGCCGGGGACGGCACCTGGATGCCGCCCGAGCGCCGCGGCGTCGGCTACGTCCGGCAGGACGGCGGCCTGTTCCCGCACCTGTCGGTGGCGGGCAACATCGCGTTCGGGCTGCCGTGGCCGCGCCGCCGCCACGGCGGCCGGGTGGCCGAGCTGCTGGAGCTCGTCGGGCTGCCGACGACACTCGCCGGACGCCGGCCGGACGAGCTCTCGGGCGGGCAGCAGCAGCGGGTCGCGCTCGCCCGCGCGCTCGCCCCCCGCCCCGGGCTGGTCCTGCTCGACGAGCCGTTCTCCTCGCTCGACACGGCGCTGCGTGCCGCGACTCGGGAGGCGACGGCGCAGGCGCTGCGCGCGGCGGGCGCGACCGCGGTGCTCGTCACGCACGACCAGGGCGAGGCGCTGTCCTTCGCCGACGAGGTGGCGATCCTCGGCGACGGCAGGTTCCGCCAGGTCGACAGCCCCGCGTCCGTCTACCGCGACCCTGTCGACCCCGAGGTGGCGACCTTCCTCGGCGACGCGCTGCTGCTGACCGGGACCGTGGCCGGGGACGGGGTGGAGTGCGGGCTGGGGACCCTGCCCGTGCAGGCGCCGTCCGCCGGTGGTGGCGACGTTCACGTCATGGTCCGGCCCGAGCAGCTCGCCCTCACCGCGCCCGGGGCAGGGGCGTTCGACGCGGTGGTGCGTCACGTGGCCTACTTCGGGCACGACGCGGTCGTCGAGCTGGACGCGGCGGACGCGGGCGGCCTTCGCGCGCGCGTCCTCGGCACACGGCTGCCCGCGCCGGGCGAACGGGTCGGCGTCCGCGTCGAGGGCGGGGTCCGCACCTTCCCGCGCGAGGGCGGGGCGTGGGCCGGCGCCGCCGGCGTGTCGGGGGTCGCCGCGGGCTGAGAACTGTCCGTCAGCTGCCGGCCGTACCCGCCGCCGAGCTCGCGACGATCGCGGCCGTCATCGCCGGCACCATGGCCGCCATGATCGCCTGGTCGACGGCCTTGCCGACCGCCTCGCCCGCCCAGCCCTTGTCGGCGATCTCCCGGGCGCGGCGCTTCAGCTCCCGCTTCGGGACGTCGGGGATCAGCCGGTGGAGGAGCTGGGCCGCGTCCAGGATGCCGACGAGCACCGCGGTCCGCTGATCCGGCACGCCCGCCGTGGTCATCGCGCCCCGGACCCGGGACATGGCCTCCGCCTCGGGGCCCGGATCCCCGGCGGGCCAGCTGGTCCGGGGGAAGATGCCGAGGAACGTGCTCTGCTCCTCGCGCAGGAGACCGCGGCCGGCGAGAGCGCGCAGCATCCCTTCCTTCAGCTTGCCGGCGCGGTTGGTCCACTGGCTCACGCCGGTCACCGCCATGACGGCGTCCTTGGGCTTCTTCCCGTGCACGAGGCCGAGGATCTCGGCGAGCAAGGGGTCCGACGGCGCGGCCACCCCGGTACGCCGCAACCGTCCCGCGCGGACGTCGGTGTCGTGCTCGGCCAGTTCCAGGGCGCCGTCGCGGACGAGGTCCAGCAGGGCCGCACCCGCGAGCGCGGCATGGAGCCGGGTGCCGTCCGTGAGCGGCTTGCCCGACTCGTCGTCGAGGGCCAGGAGAAGAACCTGCTCGGCAAGGGACAGTTCGCTGCTCATGCCTCCAGCACACCATGCGGGGCCTGCGAAGACATCCGCTTGAGGACGGAACCCCCTCCCCCGCGAGCCGGAGATCAGCCGCCCCGCCTCGCGATCCGGTGGTCGGCCGCTCGTCGTGTGATCGGCCGCTCGGGGGACCGACTTCGCGACATCGAACCGACCACACGACAGGCGCCCGGTCCGATGGACCGGGCGCCGCTTGGTGTCGCCGGTGCGGGTCAGGCCGCCGTGGTGACCTCGATGCGCTGCGGCGTCGTGCCGGCGAAGACGCCGGCGACCGTGACGGTCAGGACTCCGGCGTCGTAGGACGCGCGGACGGCGTCGCCGTCCACCGCCCGCGGCAGGGCCACGACGCGACGGAACTCGCCGAACCGGACCTCCGAGATGCGGCGGCCCTGGGCGTCCTCGGCGCGCTGGTCCTTGCGCTCCCCGCGCACGACGAGCTTGCGGCCCTCGATCTCGACGGTGACGTCCTCGGCCGGGTCGACGCCGGGAAGGTCCAGGCGTGCGACGGGCCCCGCCCCGGGTTCGATGTCTCCATCGAACCCGGGGCGCGACACGGCGTGACCGGCCAGCGAGGTCTTAGCTCCAGTACTGGTATCCGTTGTAGTTGCAGGTGTTGAGCCGTACGCCCTTGGAGACGCTCGCGTCGAGGCACTTCCCGCTCTCGGCATGGACGATCCAGTCTCCTGCGCCCGTGTCGTAGCTGTACCACTCCTGGTATCCGTTGTAGTTGCAGGTGTTGAGCCGTACGCCCTTGGAGACGCTCGCGTCGAGGCACTTCCCGCTCTGCTCGTGCACGACGTGGCCCGAGCTCAGGAACGTCCACCGCTGGTACGTGCCGCCGTTGTAGTCGTTGAGTCGTACGCCCTTGGAGATGCTCGCGTCCAGGACGAGGCCGTCAAGGTCATGGGTGATGTACGGGGCAGTCACCGAGGTGACTCCGATGGAGCCCTCGGCCGAGTGGTCTCGATCCTGGGGCTCGGCCGCGTTTGCCGATGGCATGGTCACGAACAGCGATGCCAGGAGTGCGAGCGACGCAAGCAGAGCGCCCACGATGACGCGCGGCCCGGCGATCGTTCCAACGTGCATTCTTGCCTCCTCCAAATTGTCGAGGCGGTCATCCCGCCCCGGCGAACCCGTTCGGCCCACGTGCAGAAACTCTAGGATCTCTGAAGCCAGGTGGTAAACACTGTTTGGTGCAGATTGAACTGTTTGGATCTGGCCGAATTGTCTTGCGAACAGCTTCTGGCATCCCGTATGGCTGGAGCACGCGACTGCCCGTGCAGGCGCTGTCCGCCGGCGGCGACGTCCACGTCATAGTGCGGCCCGAGCAGCTCGCCCTCGCCACGCCCGGGGCAGGGCCTTCGACGCGGTGGTGCGTCGCGTGGCCTACTTCGGGCACGACGCCGTCGTCGAGCTGGACACGACGGAGGCGAGCGGCCTTCGCGCGCGCGTCCTCGGCACGCGGCTGCCCGCCCCTGGCGAACGGGTCGGCGTCCGCGTCGGGGACGGGGTCCGCACCTTCCCGCGCCAGAGCGAGGCGCGTGCCGGCGACCCCGGCGTGCCCCGGGTCGCCGCGCACTGAGAACACGCGTCAGCTGCCCGCCATATCATGCCCCCAACGGCTCAGAGGACGCTTGCCAGGTCCGTCTGCGTGAAGTCGTTGCCTTTGAAGAGCAGGGGCGCACCAGCCAGCTTGGCCGTGGCGTAGGTGGCGCAGTCACCGAAGTTGAGCCCAGCAGGGTGCCGCCCCTTGCCGAATCGCCGCCATGCGCTGACCGCGGCCCTGCCGTGCGCCGCGTCGAACTCGACGACCCGTTCGACGGTGCCGTCGATCAGGAGTTCGAGATCGCGCGCCGCATCCGGCCCCTGGCGCGTCTCCACCACGATGCCGGCTTCGAGGACCGAAACCGCCGAGACGAGCACTCTTTCGGCTTCGAGTCTGCTCAGGTGTGACTCGGCGTCCGGCTCGCCGAGAACGACCGCGACGAGCGGGGACGTGTCAGTGACGATCACGCGGGAAGCCCGTGCTCGTCGTATCCGAGGATCTCCTCAGCGCTCCGCAAGTCCAGGTTCCGCCGTGCTCTCCCACGCGCGATGATCTCGTCGAGTCCGCTCGGCTTGGCCGCCTGCTGCGCACGGACCGCGGCCAGCCGGTCACGCACTGCCGTCCGCAACGCCGTGGTGATCGACTCCCCGGTCTCACGCGCAAGCTCTCGCGCGAGCCCGTCGGTCTCGGGATCCTTGATGTTGAGCACCATGGGTAAAGAATATCGTCTTCCCAGGCACCCCGCAATCCTCCTGCGTGATGCGCCCGGCCAGGGGATGATCGGTGAGTGGACCTCGCCGTCGATCTCAGCAGCCGGACCGGACGCACCGATGCCATCTACCGCGCCCTGCGCACGGCTCTCACCACGGGCCGGGTGCCGGTGGGCGACCGGCTGCCCTCCACCCGCGACCTGGCCCGGGACCTCGGCGTCTCGCGCGCGAGCGTCACGGGAGCCTACGAACGGCTCGTCGCCGAGGGCTTCCTGGAGACCCGGGCCGGCTCGGGCGCGTTCGCCACCGCGGCGGCGCGCGACGTGCCGGCGTCACGGCATCACCGACCGGGCGCCCTCCGCCCGCGCGCGGGCCGGCCCTGGACGCCGCACCCCACGAGCGGCGACCTGCCCGCCATGACCTACAACTTCCGCGCCGGCATCCCCGACGCCGGCCTCTTCCCGTACGACACCTGGCGGCGACTGCTCGCCGCCGAGTCCCGAGCGGGAGGCCCGGCGGCGGGCACCTACGCCGGCCCGGCGGGCCTCCCGCGGTTCCGCGCGGCCGTCGCCCGGTACGTCGCCGGTTCCCGCGGGGTCCATGCCGGGCCCGACGACATCGTCGCCACCACCGGCACCCAGCAGGCCCTCGACCTGGTGGCACACGTGCTGCTCGAACCGGGCGACGTCGTCGCGATGGAGGACCCGGGCTATCCGCAGGCACGGGATCTCTTCGCGCTGCACGGTGCGCACGTCGTCCCCGTCCCCGTCGACGCCGAGGGCCTCGTCGTGGCCGAGATCCCCGACCGGGCCCGCCTGATCTACACCACGCCGTCGCACCAGTTCCCGCTCGGGATGCCGCTGTCGCTCGCCCGTCGCCGGGATCTCCTCGCACACGCCGCCCGGCACGGCGCGGCCGTGATCGAGGACGACTACGACAGCGAGTTCCGCCGCGCCCGCCGCCCGCTCGAATCCCTGCAGGCCCTCGACCGGGACGGCCGCGTGGTCTACGTCGGCACGTTCTCGAAGTCGCTGCTGCCGGGCCTGCGCGTCGGGTACCTGGTGGCGCCGTCGTCCCTGCGGGACGCCCTGCTCGCCGCGCGCCAGCTCACCGACGGGCACGGGGCCGTGCACGTGCAGGCCGCGCTCGCGCGGTTCATCGACGACGGCCTGCTCGCCCGGCACGTCCGCAGGGCGTCGGCGCACTACGCGGAACGGCACGAGATCCTGCTGGACGCGCTCGCCGGCCTGCCGGTCGAGCCGGTGCCGTCGGCGGCGGGCCTGCACCTCGCGGCGTACCTGCCGGAGGACGCCCCGGTCGGTTCGGCGTCCCTCGTGGCCCGTGCCCGACGACGTTCGATCGCCCTGGAATCCCTCGACGCCTTCGCGGTCGGTCCCCACCGCGACGGGATCGTGCTCGGGATCGGCGGCGCGGTCACGAGCTCGATCCGGCCAGGCATTCAGGAGCTGGGGAGACTGCTGGCGCCGTGACGGCCGGCGCGATCCGTGCCCGACGCCGCCGCCAGGGCACGGCGACGATGGCGACCGTGGTGACCAGTGCGGTGCCCGTCCCGCCGCCCGTCGCGTCCGCGACGTAGGCACCGGCGAAGCCCGCGGCGGCCGGGGCGCCCACCCCGATGGTCGCGTAGAACGCCCAGCCCACCATGGTCGAGGCCCGCTCGCCGAACGCGAGACGGGCGTAGGTGGCCACGCCGCCGCCGTCGGGGTGGCGGGCGCCCAGCGCCGCGAACGTCGTGGCGAGCGGGATCGACAGGAGGACGAGTGCCGCCCAGGCGAGGAGCGACGCCGGGCCGGCCACGTCCGCAGCGAGCGCGGGAAGCGAGATGACGCCGGTGCCGAGCATGGCGCCGAGGGTGAGCGCCGCGCCCTGCGGCACGCTGAGACCGTTGTGCATGTTGCGACGCTAGGCGCGCGGTGGACCAGCGAACGGGCCGATCAGGGGCCGGTCGTTCAGGCCAGTCGGTCCGGCGCGCGGCGTCGCCCGCTCCGGGGGCGGGCTGCCTGCCTCCATGGGTGGTCAGCGGTCTGACCGCGTGCCTACCATGTGTGGACGTCCGCCGGCGCCGGGTCGTCCGCAGCGAACAGCGATCCCGTTCCGCTGGCCCGCCGGGAGGGTCCGTCATGAGCGTCGACGCCAGGCAACAGTCCCCGACACCGGGTGAGCGCAAGGCCCGTGAGGTCGCCGAGGAAGCCCGTGAGCGCGAGTGGGCGCGTCCGAGCTTCGCCAAGGGTCTCTATCTCGGCTCGTTCGATCTCGGGCTGATCCATCCGTACCCCGTGCCCGACCCGGACGTCGCGGCGCGGGGCGCGGCATTCCTCGAGGCACTGACCGAGCTGAGCGGGACGATCGACGGCGCCCGGATCGAACGCGAGGACCACGTCCCCGACGACACGGTGGCGGCCCTGCGCGAGATCGGCGCCTTCGGCATGAAGATCCCCCGCGAGTACGGCGGCCTCGGGCTGTCGCTCGTGGACTACGGCCGTGCGCTGATGCTGATCAGCACGGTCCACCCGAGCCTCGGCGCGCTGCTCTCGGCCCACCAGTCGATCGGCGTGCCGGAACCCGTGCGGATGTTCGGCACCCCGGAGCAGAAGCAGGAGTACCTGCCCCGGTGCGCCGCGGGTGCCATCTCGGCCTTCCTGCTGACGGAGCCCGACGTCGGCTCCGACCCGGCCCGGATGAGCTCCACCGCGACGCCCACCGCGGACGGTTCCGCGTACCTCCTGGACGGCGTCAAGCTCTGGACGACGAACGGGCCGATCGCCGAGCTGCTGGTCGTCATGGCGGCCGTGCCCCGGCACGACGGCGGCCGCGGGGGCATCAGCGCGTTCGTGGTGGAGGCAGACACCCCCGGGATCACCGTCGAGCACCGCAACCGCTTCATGGGCCTGCGCGGGATGGAGAACGGTGTCACCCGGTTCCGCCAGGTGCGGGTGCCGGCCGCGAACCGGCTCGGCCGCGAGGGACAGGGCCTGAGGATCGCACTCACCACGCTCAACACCGGCCGCCTGTCCATCCCCGCGATCTGCGCCGGCGCCGGCAAGTGGTCGCTGAGCATCGCCCGGCAGTGGTCGACGCACCGGGTCCAGTGGGGCCGGCCGATCGGGGAACACGAGTCGGTCGGCACGAAGCTCGCGTTCATCGCGGCGACGGCGTTCGCCCTCGAGTCCGTGTTCGAGCTGTCCGCGGCGCTCGCCGACGCCGGGCAGCGGGACGTCCGGATCGAGGCCGCACTGGCCAAGCTGTGGTCGAGCGAGATGGGGTACCGGGTCGCCGACGAGCTGATCCAGATCCGCGGGGGGCGCGGCTTCGAGACGGCGGACTCCCTCGCCGCCCGTGGCGAGCGGGCCGTGCCCGCCGAGCAGCTGCTGCGGGACATGCGGATCAACCGGATCTTCGAGGGGTCCTCGGAGATCATGCGGCTGCTGATCGCGCGCGAGGCGGTGGACGTCCACCTGGACGCCGCCGGCGAGCTCGCCTCACGGGACGCCGAGCTGCTGGCCAAGGCCCACGCGGCGGTCGGCGCGAGCAGGTTCTACGCGCGGTGGCTGCCGACGCTCGTGGCCGGCAAGGGGATGCGGCCCGGCGCGTACGGCGAGTTCGGGCGGCTCGCCCGGCACCTGCGCTTCGTGGAGCGCTCCTCCCGGGCCCTGGCCCGGCGGACCTTCTCCGCGATGGCCCGCTGGCAGGCGCGCCTCGACCGCAAGCAGGTGCTGCTCGGCCACGTCGTCGACATCGGCGCCGAGCTGTTCGCCATGTCCGCGGTCTGCACGCGGGCGGAGGCCATGCGGCGCAAGGATTCGGGCGCCGGCGCCGTCCGGCTCGCGGACGCCTACTGCGAGCAGGCCCGCCTGCGGGTGGCCGAGAGCTTCCGCGGACTGAGGTCCTCGACGGCCCGGACCGACACCCGTCTGGCCCGGGCCGTGATGGACGGCCGGGTGCGCTGGCTCGAGGACGGCATCGTCGACCAGTCGGAGGGAACGGGACCGTGGATCGCTCCTGACGCGGCCGGGACGCCGTGAAATAGACCGAAGGGTGATCCCGTTGGCCCGAGCAACGACGTCCCGAAGGAGAGAGCGCATGCGAGCAGTGGTTTTCGACCGGTTCGGCGGCCCCGAGGTGCTGCACCTCGGCGAGGTTCCCGAGCCGGAGGCGGATCCCGGCCAGGTCCGCGTGCGGGTCGAGGCCGCGGGCGTCAACCCGTTCGACGGGAAGGTGCGGTCCGGCGCCATGGAGAGCATGTTCCGCACGGAACTGCCGGGCGTGCCGGGGTCGGAGGTGGCGGGCGTCGTCGACCAGGTGGGGCCCGGTGTCACCGGCGTCGCCCCGGGCGACCGCGTGACCGGCTCGACCAGCCGCGGCACGGCCGAGTACGCGCTGCTGACGACGTGGGCGGCCGTGCCGGATGGCATGGACACGACCCAGGCGGCGGCGCTGCCCGTCGTGAACGAGACGGCCCGGCGGGTGCTGCACATCCTCGACCTGAAGCCTGGGGAGACGCTGCTGGTGCACGGCGCCAGCGGGGGCGTGGGCGGGCTCGCGACCCAGCTCGCGGCCGCGGTGGGCGTCACGGTGATCGGGACCGCCTCGCCGTCGAACCAGGAGCGGGTGGCGTCCTTCGGGGCGACACCCACCACCTACGGGGACGGGCTGGTCGCGCGGGTCCGTGCGCTGGCGCCCACCGTGGACGCCGTGCTCGACGCCGCAGGACGGGGCGCGCTGCCGGACAGCATCGAGCTGCGGGGTGGCACCGACCGCGTGCTGACGATCGCGGACCCGGCCGCCGCCGAGCTGGGCGTCCGGTTCAGCAGCGGGGGCGAGCCCTCGGCGGCCGAGCTCGCCGAGCTGCTCGACCTCGTCGCCCGCGGCAAGGTGTCGGTCCCGGTCGCGAAGGTCCTGCCGTACGCGCAGGCGGCCCAGGCGCAGTCCCTCGTCGACGGCGGCCACGCGGGCGGGAAGGTCGTGCTGGTGCCCTGACGGTCACGCCCCGATCATGGCCTGCACGGACGGTGACGGTTCGATGCCGAGCTCGGCGCGCAGGTTCCGGGCGAGGACCTGGTACGCGCGGCGGGCCTCGCACAGGTTCCCCTCGGCCAGGTGGATGGCGATGACGGTGCGATGTGCGCTCTCCCGCAGCTCGTCGGCACGCACCGCCGCGAGCGCCGCGTCGAGGGCGAGGCCGTAGCGCCGCTGGTCGGCGAGGCGCCGGGCGCTCTCCTCCAGGACGTGCAGGCGGAGTTGGTGGAGGCGTTCGCGTTCGGCGTCGAGCCACTCCTCGTCCCAGTCCTGCAGGAGGTCGGAGGCGGGGTCGTCGAGGAACGTCGGGTCGACGTCGTCGGTGGAGAGCAGGTCCTGTGCCCGCCGGACGAGTCGCGTGACGTCGATGTCGACGCTGTCGAGCTCGACGGTGCCGTGCGTGGCGACCACGAGCCCTCGGGCCGCCTGGTTGACGCGCCAGATGCCGGTCCGCAGACAGGCGAGCGCTCGTTGCTCGACGGTCTCGGGCCAGAGCTGGCCGGCGAGCCGGCTCCGGCCGGTGCGGCCCCGCAGCGCCAGCAGGGCCACGAGTCGCTGGGCACCCGCCGGCAGCGTCACCGGCTGATGGTCCACCTCGAGCACGAAGCTGCCGAGCAGCCGGAGGGACACGCTCGGTCCAGGGCGGAGTGCCGGGATTCTGACCCGTCTCTCGTTGCTCATGGAGCCCCCTCGGGGCGGTGGTCGCGACATCACGGCGCAGCGCCCGCCCCTGCGCACGCACTCTACTGGGGAAGGAGGCGACTCGCGCGCCGGTGATACATCACGGGTGGCGACGGCATGACAGGTGCCCGGGTGACGACGACGTGACACCCGCGTGACGCCGTCGTCCCAGCATGGCGGGCATGAGCAGCTTCCCGGGCAGCCCGCGCGTCCTGCCGGGTGCGATCGTCGCGGTCGACCCGCTGAGCCCGCTCGCCCAGGTGGTGGTGTTCCAGTACAACCCCGACGAGGTGGTCCGCCGGGTGAGTCCCCGGAAACCGCCGTCGGGCGGCGGGTCCGCCTCCGACGCGCAGCGGATCTGGGGTGCGCCGACCGAGTCGATCTCGATGACGCTGGAGTTCGACGCGACGGACGGCCTGGCGGCGTCCGACCCGGTCGCGGTGGGTGCGGGGGTGGCACCGCAGATCGCCGCCCTCGAGATGCTGCTGTACCCGAGCTCGGCGGCGGTGGCGGTCAACACGGGGCTGCTCGCCGCGGGCACGATCGAGGTGCTCCCGCCGCAGGGGCCGCTGACGGTGCTGGCCTGGGGTCCGGGCAGGGTGGTGCCGGTGACGGTCGAGAGCCTGTCGATCCGGGAGCAGGCGTTCGGTCAGGCTCTCGCGCCGGTACGCGCGAGCGTGGACGTCTCCTTGAACACGCTGACGTACGACGAGCTGTCCCCCACGAACCCGGGCTTCTCGCTGTACGTGGCCCACCACGTCGCCCTGGAGGCGCTCGCACGGGTGGCAGGCTTCTCGGGTGTCGTCGGCGCCTCCGTCGAGTTGTCCGTCGGAGGGTGAGATGGGCCGCTACGACGACGTCGAGACCGCCGACCACGAGACGACCACCGCGGAGGGCAACCGCCGCCGGGTGCGCTACTACCGCCGCCGTCCGCTCCCGCCACCCGTTCGCACCGAGCCGACGGCGGGTGCGCGGCCGCCGCGGCACACCGTCCTGCCCGACGACCGGCTCGACCTCCTGAGCTACCGGTACACGGGCGACCCGGCGGGGTTCTGGCGTCTGTGCGACGCGAACGCCGCGCTCGACCCGGAGGACCTGACCGGCCCGGAGGCGGTCGGCACGGAGATCGTGATCCCGTTGCCGGGGGTGGGCGGCCGATGACGCTCCTCGGGGTGCACCTGACGGTCCTGGCCGGCCCGACGGTTCCCGTCCCGCTGCCGCCGGACGTCACCGCGCGCGTGCACGAGGTGACCCTCACGGAGTCCGACGACGGACGGTCCGCGTTCACGGTCACGCTCGACGCCGGGCGCAGCGGGCCGGCCGCCGCCCTGGACACGTCCGTGCTCATGTCGTCGCCGCTGCGAGCGGGCGCGCGGGTCGTCGTCGTCCTCACCCTGGGGGCAGTCCCGCACGTGCTGTCCGACGGGATCGTCACCGAGACCCGGCTCGTGCCCGGCAGCGGGGGCAGCGGTGGTTCCGCCGCCGAGCTGCAGGTCACGGGGCACGACCTGTCGGTGCTGATGGACCGGCACGAGGTATCGGCCGAGCATGTCGGGCTCGACGACGCGCTGCAGGTGCTGAAGATCGCCGCGCCGTACGCCGCCCAGGGCGTGGCGCCGCAGGTGGTCCCGCCTCCGGTCCTCGACCCGCCGCTGCCGATCGAACAGACCCCGACCCAGCAGGACACCGACTGGGAGCACCTGGAGAAGCTCGCCCGGTTCCACGGGTACGTGGTGGCGATGATCCCCGGCCCGGCGCCCGGCACCAGCACCCTGTACTGGGGGCCGCCCGTCCGGGCCGGGGCGCCGCAGCCCGCCCTGTCGATCGACCTCGGCCCCGACACCAACGTGACCGGTTCACCCAGCTTCCGGATGGACGCCCTCGAACCGGAGCTCGTCGAGGGCCAGGTCCAGGACTCACGGCTCGGCACGGTCGTCCCCGTGCGCACCGTGGCCTCGCTGCGCCCGCCGCTCGCGGCGCTGCCCGTGTGGGCGGTCCAGCAGCCGCACGTGCGCACGCGCCAGTACCGCGACACCGGCGTCCCCGCCGCGACCGCGCTCGCTCGGGCCCAGGCGACCACGGACGCGAGCGTCGACTGCGTCGTCGGCACGGGGACGCTCGACGGCGGCGCGTACGGGGCGATCCTGCGCCCCCGCGGGCTCGTGGGGATCCGCGGTGCCGGCTGGTCGCACGACGGCCTCTGGTACGTGCGGAAGGTCGAGCACCACATCACGCGGGGCGGCTACACCAGCGACTTCACCGTGGCGCGCGAGGGCTACGGCTCGACCGTCCCCGTCGTGCGGGTCTGAGGAGGAACGATGGCGTTCTACGGCAAGTACCGCGGGAAGGTCGAGAACAACTTCGACCCGATGCAGCTCGGCCGCGTCCAGGTGTCGTGCCCGGCGGTGCTCGGTGCGGGCACACTGAGCTGGGCCATGCCCTGCACCCCGTACGCCGGCAACGGTGTCGGGCTGTTCCTGGTACCACCCGTGGGCGCGAACGTCTGGGTCGAGTTCGAGGGCGGCGATCCGGCGACGCCGATCCTCGCCGGCTGCTTCTGGGGCGCCGGCGAGGTCCCCGCCGGCCCCGCGATCGCCGAGACGAAACTGCTCCAGACCGAGTACGTGACCATCGAGGCCAGCGACCTGCCGGGCACCGGCGGGATCACCCTCGCCGCGAAGCCGCCCGCGGTCACGCTGCCGGTGGAGATCACGGTGACCAGCGACGGCGTCGAGATCGCCACCGGCGCCGGATCGATCAGCGTCTCCAAGACGTCGGTGTCCCTGAACCAAGGCGCCCTGGAGGTGACGTGATGCCCGGCTACCTGCTCACCACGACCGCGAAGGTGGCATGCACCCACCAGGGCGCGGCCACGCCGTCGGCCGGGGCGCCCCGCGTCACGCTCGGCGGCACGCCGGCCGTGCTGCAGAGCGCCCCGTACACGGTGGCGGGCTGCGCGGCGCCGTCGAACGTCGGCGGCCCCGACACCGCCGGGGCGTGGACCACGGGCACCACCCGGGTGGCGTCGAACGGGGTGCCGCTCGCGATCCTCGCGTCCACCGGCACGTGCGCACCCACCGGCGTGCCGATGCAGGCCCAGTCCACCCAGACCCGGGTGCGGGCGACATGAGCACCACCCCGCCTCCCCCGTCGCCTCGCCGGACGCCGACGACCCGCCACGTCGGCTTCCCGCTGCGCCTCGACGCCCGCGGCCGCACCGCCCTGGTCGACGACGAGGAGTACCTGGCGGGGCTCGTGGAACAGGTGCTGTTCACCGCCCCCGGAGAACGCGTCGACCGTCCCGAGTTCGGCAGCGGCGTCGGCCGACTCGTGTTCGCCCCCGCCGGCGACGCCCTCGCGGAGTCGACGCAGGCCCTCGTGCAAGGAGCGCTGCAACGGTGGCTCGGCGACCTCGTCCGTGTCGAGGAGGTCCGGGTCACCGCCACCGACACCCGCCTCGACGTGCGGGTGACGTACCTGCCGCTGCACGCGACCGGACCCGAGCAGTCGCGCACCCTGACCGTCGGCGGGCCCGCGCACGGGCGGACGCCGTGAGCACGACGGCCCCCGCCCCCACCTTCACCGCGGCCATCGACCGCGAGGCACGACGTGCGCTCGTGCGGGGCCGCGCCGACCTTGACGGCATCGACTTCGTCGAGGTCCTCTCCAACCACGCCGGCACCCCGGGCCACGTCCCCGGCATCCCCGCGCAGCGCACGCTGCTCGTCCACCTGCTCAACGGCCCGGTGCCCCCGACGTGGGACGCCACGACGGTCGCCGTGCCGGGCGGCGTGCGCGAGGACCCCGACCTCAACCCGGTCGGCGTCACCTGGGCCCACGCGGCCGTCGCCGTCGCCGGGACGACGACGACGCCACCGGCCGACCCGCTCGACGGCGTCACCCCGGAGGACCGCGCCCTGGTCGGGCAGGCGCTCGCCGGCGACGAGGCCCGGGCGCGCGCCCTCGTCGTGCGGACCGACTCCCCCGGCGACCTGTCGACCTACACCCTGCGCCTGCTGGGCGAGGGCGGCACGGGCGTGCCCGACGGCATCGACCCCCCGCTGGCCACGTCGTCGTTCCGGTTCGGCGTGGACTGCCCCTCGGACCTCGACTGCCGGGTCCCGGCCCAGGACCTGCCGCCCGCCGAGGGGCCGGCGACCGGCGACTACCTGGCGCGGGACTTCGAGGGACTGCGCACCCGGCTGCTGGACCGGCTCGCCGCCCTGATGCCGGGGTGGACGGACCACAGCCCCGCGGACCCGGCGGTCATGGTGGCCGAGCTCTTCGCCGTGGTCGGCGACCGGCTCTCGTACTGGCAGGACGCGATCGCGACGGAGGCGTACCTGGGCACGGCCCGGCGGCGCACGTCGGTGCGACGCCACGCCCGCCTCCTGGCCTACGCGGTGCACGAGGGCTGCTCGGCCCGCACGCTGCTCGCCCTCACGACGGACTCCACGCTGACGCTGCCCGCCGGGACGGCGGTGGCGGACCTGCCGGCCGAGGCCAGGGCGGCGGTCCCACCGGGCACGACCGACCCCGCGGTGCCGATCGAGGCCTCCGACACCGGGCGCCTCGTCGTCGAGACGGCCGCCCCGGTGACGCTCACGCCGGCGCGCAACGCCCTGGACCTGTTCGCCTGGGGCGACGACGACCACTGCCTGCGCCCCGGGACGACGGCGGCATTCGTGCGCACCTCCGCGGGGACGGACCCCGAGCTGCGCGCCGGCGACCTGCTGGTGCTCGCCGAACGGCCCGCGGGCGGCGAGCCGCGCGACGGCGATCCCGCCCGGCGGTTTCCCGTCCGCCTCGTGACCGACGCCCGCGAGCACGCCGACCCTCTGGACCCGGCCGTCACCGTGTGGGAGATCCGCTGGCACCCCGCCGACGCGCTGACCGCGCCGCTGCCGGTCACGGAGCCGGGGACCGCGGAGGCGCGCGCGGTGGCCCTGGCGAACGTCGTCGTCGCGGACCACGGGGCGACGGTCGCGGAGGAGTTGCTCGTCCCGCCGACCGTCCCGGCCGGAGTCGACTACCGGCCGCGGTTGCAGCGTCCCGGGCTGTCGCGCGTCGACGGCACCCTGCCGCCGTCGGCCCCGGCGACCGAGCTGCTCGCACCGGACCCGCGCCGGGCGGACGGGGCGCTCGCCCTGGACGACGGCCTGCGTACCTGGGAACCCCGTCCGGACCTGCTCGCCAGCGGACGCCTGGCCACGCACCTCGTGATCGAGCCCGAGCCGGGCGGGGTGAGCCGGCTGCGGTTCGGCGACGGCGTCCACGGCCGGAGCCCCGCGGTCGGGGTGAGCCCGCGGGCGACGTACCGGGTGGGTACGGGGACGGCGGGCAACGTCGGGCCCGACCGGCTCGTGCGGATCCTGCGACGCCCCGACCACACTGATCCGACCGGCGGCGCCGACGTGCACGTGTGGAACCCGTTGCCGGCGTCGGGCGGCCGCGACCCCGAACCCCTGGAGCAGGTGCGGCAGCTGGCCCCGGCGGCCCTGCGCACCCAGCTCCGGGCCGTCACGTCGCCCGACTACGCGCGGGTCGCGGAGCAGCACGCCGGCACGCAGCGGGCGGTGGCCCGGCGGCGGTGGACGGGGTCGTGGTACGTCCAGTCGGTCACGCTCGACCCGGTGGCCGCCCGCGACGACGACCCGGTGCTGCGGGACGAGGTGCTGGCCGCGCTGGAGGTGCGGCGCATGGCCGGCGTCGACGTCGCCCTCGAGCGCCGCCTGCACGTGCCGCTCGAGATCGTCCTCGGCGGCTGCGTGGCACGGGGCTACCTGGTGGGTGACGTCGTCGCGCGGCTGCGAGAGGCGTTCTCGGCCGGGGTGCGCCCGGACGGCAGCCGCGGATTCTTCCATCCTGACCGGTTCACGTTCGGCCAGCCGCTGCTGCTGTCCGACGTCGTGGCGGCGGCGATGGCGGTCGACGGCGTCGCCTGGGTCGAGCCGCTCCGGTTCACCCGGGCGTCGGCGTCGAGGGCCGCAGCCAGGGCGAGCCTGCAGGCGGGTGAGCTCACCATGGCGTCGCGCGAGCTGTTGCGCTGCGACTCCGACCCGAACAACCCGGAGGCGGGACACATCGAGTTCTCCTTCGGAGGTGGATCGTGAGCACCGACGGATGCGCCGAGCGCGCCGGGTACCGGGTGCCGTCCAACCCGCCGGGTCAGGACGTGCTGCACTGGCGCGTGGCACCCCGCGGGACGGCGATGGAACGCCTCCGCGCCGCCCTGGCGTCGGGCGACCACCCGCTGCCGGTCCGGTCGCTCGCGACGCGGCCGCCCGACGACCCAGCCGTCGCCCTGCTGGACGCCTGGGCCCTGGTGGGGGACATCGTCTCGTTCTACACCGAGCGGATCGCCACCGAGGGGTTCCTGCGCACCGCGACCGAGCAGACCTCCGTGCGCGCCCTGGCCGCCACCCTCGGCTACGAACTGCGCCCCGGCGTGGCGGCGCGGACCGAGCTGTCGCTGGAGGTCGAGACGGCGCCCGGGGCGCCGGCGTCCGTCGTCGTCCCGGCCGGGACGCCCGTACAGACCGTGCCCGCCCCCGAGTCGCTGCCCCAGACGTTCGAGACCAGCGAGGAGGTCGTCGCGAGGGGATCGTGGAACTCCCTGGCCCTCCACGACCGCGTCCCCCAGCAGCCGGGCCTCGGCGCGCAGGAGATCTGGCTTTCCACCACGACGCCGGACGTCCGCACAGGTCAGCGCCTGCTCATCGTGGGCGCGGAGCGCGAGTCGGTGACCGACGACGACCCGCACTCCGACGACACCGAACGGTGGGACCTGCGCACGGTCGACGCCGTGGACGTCTCCCCGCCCGGCGCACCCGCGTGGACACGCCTGCGGCTGGACCGCCCGATCGGATTCCAGCAGTCGCGCCCGCTGGTCGCCGAGCAGGACGTCCGTGTCCACGCGCTGTCGCGACGGTTGTCGCTGTTCGGGTGGAACGCGCCCGACCCGGGACTGCTCGAGGGCCAGACCGACCCGTGGCCCGGCTACGACCTGCCCGACGGCGGGCGCGAGATCGAGATCGACACCGACGTCGCGGACCTCTCCACCGGGTCGTGGCTGGCGATGGAACAGCCGGGCCGCACCGAGGCGTACCGGGTCACCGAGGTCATGCCCGACGGCGCCACGAAGTTCGCGCTGTCCGGCAAGCTCACCCGCGTCACCCTGGACATCTCCGAAGGCGTGGACGTCTTCAGGCGCGACAGCGCCCTGGTGCACGCGGTGAGCACCGAGCTGCCCGCGGCATGGCGGCCCCGCCCGGACCCCGTGGGCGCGGGCGACGACACCGGCGGGCACACCCTGGACGTCGTGGCGAGCGACCCGCCGCTGGAGCCCGGCCGTCTCGTGCTCGTGGCCGGTCCCACGACCGACGGCGCCGGCGAGGTCGAGGTGACGACCGTCGTGGCCGTGGAGCAGGTGACGACGCCCTCCGGCGGAGACGGCGAGACCCCGGGCGAGGAGGTGCAGCGCCTCACCCTCGACCCGCCGCTGACCCGCGACTACCTGCCGGGCACGGTGCGGGTGCACGGCAACGTCGCCCGCGCCACGCACGGCGAGACCGTCGAGCAGGTCCTGGGGTCCGGCGACGGCCGCGCCGAGTTCGCGTCCTTCGAGCTGCGCCGCCCCGACCTGACATACCTGCGCACGACGACGAAGGCGGCCGGGGCGGCGGCGGCCCTCGAGGTGCGCGTCGACGACGTCGCCTGGTCCGAGGTCGAGTCGCTGCACGACGCCGGTCCCGGCGACCAGGTGTACGTCGTGCGCCAGGACGACGACGGCACCTCCACCGTGACGTTCGGCGACGGCACCTACGGGGCGCGGCTGCCCACCGGTTCCGAGAACGTGCGGGCGGTGTACCGGGTGGGGATCGGCTCCGACGGGGTGGCCGATGCCGGTCAGGTGTCGCTGCCGATGCGCCGGCCCCGCGGGATCGCCACGATCCGCAACCTCTCGCCGTCCCGCGACTGGGCGCCGCCCGAGGACCTCGAGTCCGCCCGGACGAACGCTCCGCAGCGGGTCCGCACGCTCGACCGGGCGGTGTCCGTGGACGACTACGCCGACTTCGCGCGCGCCTACTCGGGAGTAGGCCGGGCCCGCGCGGACCTCGTGTGGGACGGCCGCGCGGAGACGGTGGTGGTCTCCGTGCTCGCCGCGGACGGCGGCCCGGCGTCGTCGTCGCTGCTGACGGATCTGGCGGACACGATCGACGGCGCCCGCGACGACCGGGCTCCGCGCCTCGTGCTGTCCGGGGACGTCCACGACGTCGGGGCGCGACTGAGCATCCGGGTCGACCCCCGGTACGAGACGGACGCGGTGCGCGACGCCGTCGTCGGGGCGCTGCTCGCCGACTTCGGCGACGTGCCGTTCGCCACGCCCGTGGCCGCCGCCCAGGTGCTGGTGACGGCCGCCGCCGTGGAGGGCGTGGCCGGCGCCACGATGCCGCAGCTCCTGCCCCCGGTGACGCTTGGGAGCGTCGTGTCCCCGTTCGTCGTGAGCAAGGCGGCGCAGGACCTGCTCGTGGCCCGCACGGCCCGCTGGGACGAGAAGGCGGGCGTGCGGCCCGCCGAGTCCCTGCGGCTGGTCCCCGGCCGCCTCACCGTGGAGGTGACGTCATGAGCACCCCGGATCCCGCACTCTCCACGGTCTCGCCGCAACGCCGCGACGACCGCACCGCCTACCTCGAGTCCCTGTTGCCCACGCACGTCCGCGAGCGCGACGCCGCCTCGGGCGGCCTGCTGCACGCGCTGCTCGGCGCGGTGGCGGGCGAGCTCGCCGTCCTCGAGGAGGACCTGGAGCGGTTGTACGACGCGTGGTTCGTCGAGACGGCGCCCGAATGGGTGGTGCCGTATCTCGCCGACCTCGTCGGGGTGAGCGGGTTGCCCCGGGATCTGGGCGACGCCGGCGCCGGGCGTCGCGCCCTCGTCGCCAACACGACCGCGCACCGGCAGCGCAAGGGCACGGTGGCGGTGCTGGAGCAGGTGGTGCGCGACGTGACGGGCCGGCCCGCGGTGGCCGTGGAGTTCTACCGGCTGCTCGGCACGACGACGCACGTCAACCACGTCCGCACGGACCGGCCCGCGTGGGCGTCGCTGCGTGACGCCGCCCGCGTCGAGCTGGCCTCGCCGGGGTTCGCGTCCGGGGCGCTGACGTCCACCGCCCGCACCGGGGAGGTGCGCCACGTCGCGCCGGGGCCGCGAGGCGGGCGGGGCCGGTACAACATCCGCAACGTCGGGGTGTTCATGTTCGGGCTCCAGGTGTACGACGCGCCGGCCGCTCCCGCTCGCCCCGGGACGGACGTCTGGCACACCCATCCGCTGGGGTTCGACGAGCCGCTGTTCGCCCCGCCGGTGACGGAGGAGTCGGTGGAGCACCTGGCGGGAGAGGCGCACCTGCCCGTGCCGCTGCGCCCGCGCCGGCTCCTCGCCGCGCTGCGGGCCGCGCGGGACGGCTTGCCGGGCGAACGGGTGCCGCTGGCGGTACGGGTCGACGACGGCCCCCCGCTCGCCCCGAACCGGCTCCGGGTGTGCGGGCTGGAGGACCTGGCGGCACTCGGCGGCTGGCAGGTGATGGTCGACGCCGTGACGGGGCGGCTGCACCCCTATCGTGACGGAGCCGCCGCAGCTCCCGGGGCGTTGCACGTCGACCTCGCCTACGGGGCGCTGGCCGACGTCGGCGCCGGCACGCAGGACCGCAGCGTGGCCCACGAGGACGCCCTGGCCGCCGACCCGTTCGCGGGCGACACCGACCGTGGCGGGGCCGACATCCTGGGATTCCAGGGGCAGGTGGCGGTGCGATCCGTGCCGCCCCCGGGCCCGGGCGAGACGGACCTCGCCGCGTCCGTGGCCGACGCGGTCGCGACGACCGCGGAGGCCTGGGCGGACCCGGCGGCCACGGGCGGCACGCACGTCGTGTCCGTCGGCGACTCCGAGGCCTACGCGGGCGGGCTCGCCGTCGACGTCCCGGCCGAGACGCGGCTGGTGCTGGTCGCGGCGGCATGGCGCGGGCGCCGGCTGCTGTCGGGGGACGTCGAGGCCCCCGTTCCCGGGGTGTACTCCCCCGACGGGCTCCGCCCCCGGATCGTGGGAGACGTCGTCGTGACCGGCGCGGCCGGGAGCTCGGTGCTGCTGGACGGCATCGTCGTCGACGGTGACGTCGTCGTGGCGCCCGGGGACCTGGGATCACTCACGCTCGGGCAGTGCACGGTGGCCGGCCGGATCCGTGTCGAGGCGGACGAGACAGCGGATCCCGAGGCCGCGAACCGCGGGCTGACCGTCACGCTGCGGCGCAGCATGGTGGGGGGCGTCGACCTCGCGCCGACCGTCCCCGACCTGGTCGTCACCGACTGCGTGGTGGACCCCGGGCTGGCGCCGGCCGGGCCGGTCGGCGTGGCGGTCGATGCCGCCGGGGCCCACGCCCGCGTCGCGGGAAGCACCCTGTTCGGGGACGTCGGCTGCCGCGTGCTCGAACTGACCTCCGGTGTCTGCGACGGCGTGGTGACCGTCGTCGACACCCAGCGCGGCTGCGCCCGCTACTCGTTCCTGGGACCCGGCTCGCACACGCCGCGCCGCTACCGGTGCGTGCCGCCGTCGGACACCACGACATCGGACGCACCGTCCTACGTCTCGACCGCGCCCGGTTCGCCGCGGTACGCCGAGCTCGCGCCGAGCACACCGGCCTCGATCCGGCGTGGCGGCGAGAACGGCGCCGAGATGGGCGTGCACCACCACCTCCACCGGCCCGGTCGGTGGGACGCGGCCCGGCGGCTCGTCGAGCCCTACGTCCCGGCCGGGATCCAGATCGGAATGTTCGGGAGCTGACCATGCACGCAGACCTCACGCGGTGGACGTTCGACCCGGCGCTCGGGTACCGCTCGGTGCTCATGCAGCAGGGCCGGGTGCTCCTGGACGCGGAGTGGAACGAGCAGGCCGAGATCACTGCGCACCACGACCGGGTGCGCACCGAGGACGTCGTCGGGCCGGCCGGCGGCGCAGAGCCGGTGGACGGCGGCGCCGGGCCGTTCGCGCTGGTCGCGCTCCCGGACGGCGGGCCGCCGGACGATGCCGGGTGGGCCGATCTCGCGGTGGCACCCGGGCGGTACTACGTCGACGGGGTGCTCGCGGCCGCGCCGCCCAACCCCGCCACGGGATCCGGCGCCTGGCCGCTGGCGAACCAGCCGCACCTGCGCACCATCTCCTCCGGGGTGACGGCCGACCCCGGGCTGACCGAGCCCGGGGACGACGGCCGGTACGCGGCCTGGCTGGAGGTCTCCGATCACCTCGTCACCGCCGACGAACGGCCCCAGCTCCTGGAGTCCGCGCTCGGCGGCCCGGACACGGCGGCGCGGGAGCAGACGATCTGGCAGGTCCGGCTCGCGCCGCTCGGCGACGAGGTGTGCTCCGAGCTCGCCGCGGCCGAGCCGACGGCACCCCGGCGCATGGTCGCCGCGCTGCGCGAGGAGGACGACGACGTCGACCCGTGCCGCATCGTCGGCGGGGGCGGGTACCAGCGGCTGGAGAGCCAGCTGTACCGGGTCGAGGTGTTCGACGCCGGGGCCGAGCCGCGGTTCGTGTGGTCGCGCGAGAACGGCTCCGTCGTGGCCGGGCTGCTCGACCTCGACGTGTCCGCCGTGACCGGCGCGGACTCGGCGCTGACGATCGACCGCCCGGGACGCGACGAGGAGCTGTCCATCCGGCAGGGCGACCTCGTGGAGGTGACCAGCGCCGACCGCCGGCTGCGCGGCCTGCCGGGCTTCCTCGCCGGCGTGGAGCGCGTCGACGACCTCCTGCTGCACGTGGCGTGGGACGACGGCGCCCCGACGTCGGTCGCGGCCCTCGGATCCGCGCCGGTGGTGCGCCGGTGGGACGGCGGGCCGACCCGGCTGCGCCCCACCTCCACCGACCTGGAGGGCGGTATCACGGTGCGGTTCCCCGCCGGCGGCACCCCGCGGGTCGGGGACTACTGGCTGATCCCGGCACGCCCGGCACGGCTCGGGTTCGGCGTCACCGCGCGGCAGGGCACCCTCGAGTGGCCGTGGGACGCGGCGACGCCCGACCCCCAGCCGCCGAACGGGCCGGACCGCCGCCGGGCGCCGCTCGGCATCCTCGTGCGCGCCGGCGGGACGTGGACCCTGGAGTCGGACTGCCGCCGGCTGTTCCCGCCGCTGACCCGCCTGGTCTCGCTCGACCTCGTCGGCGGAGACGGCCAGGAGGCCATGCCGGGCGACGAGCTCGACGAACCCGTCCGCGTCGTCGTACGCAACGGCGGGATCCCCGTCGACGGCGCGCCGGTGCGGTTCACCGCCGACGCCGGCACGCTGCGCGACGCGGACTCCGGCGACGCGCTGGGCGGCTCGGGCGTCGTCGCCACCGGGAGCGACGGCGTCGCGGCCGTGCTCTGGACGCCCGATCCCGGCGGCGGGACCACGCAGACGCTCGCGGCGGTACGCCTCGACGACACCGACGGGCCCGCCGGGACGACCGTCGTCGTCACCGGCCGGCTCAGCGTCGCCCGGGAGGTGGCGTGGGACCCGGTGTGCGACGGGTTCGCGGACACCCGGACGGTGCAGGACGCGCTGGACCGGGTCGTGACCGCCCAGGAGCTGCGGCTGCTCGGCGGCGACGGGCAGGAGGTCGCGGCGCGCGGGCGCACCGCTCCGCAGCTGGTGCGCGTCGTCGTGGACAGCCTGTGCGGCCCGGCCAGGGCGCGGGTCGTGGCGCGCGGCCGCGACGGCGCGAGGGTTGTCGCGGCGGACGACGGTTCGGCGGTGCCGGCGTCCCTGCCGGCGACGGCGACCGAGGAGGCCGTCGCCGAGACGGACGGCGCGGGTGTGGCCGCGTTCGCGTGGCAGCCCGTCTTCGACGGAGGCGACGACGGCGGCGCGCTGAGCGACGTCCTGACGATCGGGCTGGAAGATGCGCTCGACGACGCTCCGGTCCGGGTGTCCGCGCAGCTCGACGTGGCGGCCGGGCACACGCCGGGCCTGCACGTGGTGGCGATCGAGTTCCGGGACGGCACCGAACTGGTGAACGACGCGTTCGCGCCGGCCGGTGCCGTCGCGTCGGGCATCGCCGTCGAGCTCGACGGCGAGCCGCTGCCGGACAGCGTGCAGGGCAAGCCCGTGGGCCGGGTGCTGCTCGACATGCCGTGGCCCACGCCCGCGCTCGGCGGCGACCTCGACATCGGCCGATCTTTCGGCACCCAGACGATCGTGCTCGACGGCCGGATGAGCCTCGACGGTCCGCAGGTCTTCTGGGATCCCGCGGACGGTCTGGGCGACATCCTGGAGCAGGTTCGGCAGACGGTGCTCCGCTGGCAGGAGGAAGGCCGGGTGCCGGAGGGGACACTGCCATTGCGGATGCGCTTCCAGCTCGACGGCTGGGCGATCGTCGACGCGCGGAACCCGGAGTTTCACCTCAACGGCCACGCGGTCGCGACCTCGGACCGGGGGCGCACCCTGCTGCGCCTGCCCACCACCGACGAGGTGACCGGCGGCCGCTTCGAGACGTGGTTCTGGTTCGGGCGCCCGCCGATCGTCATCCCGCCGGTGATCATCGACGCAGTCGTCGGTCGCACCCGCGGCCTCGCCGAGCGGCGCGCGATCGACGCCGGTCTCACGGTGCGGTTCGAGGAGGTCGACGCGCCGGGCGTGCGCGGCGGTACCGTCGTCGCGACCGAACCACCCGAGGGCGCCGAGATGCGGCCCGGCGACGTCCTCACCGTGCGGGTGTCGCGCGGCACGAACGGCTGAGCAGGGAGCGGTGGCCGTGACCGACAAGCTCGGGGCAGAGAGCGAATCGGCGGTCGAGCCTGTCGCCGACGTGGCGGCGCAGGCGTGGGGGGCGTTGCCCGTCTCCGGCGGGCGCGCGGTCACGGACGTGCTGAGCCCGGACCGGACCGCTCGGCTCGGTCACGACGTGCGTGACGTGCAGGTGCACGTGGGACGCGAGAGCGACGCGGTCGCGGCCGGTCTGCACGCCAGGGCGTTCACTGTCGGCCGGCACGTCTACCTCGGCCGAGCCGCACGATCCCTGGGGCCGCTCGGCCACGACCGGGTGGTCGAGCACGAGCTCGGGCACGCGCTGGCATCACGGGAAGGATCTCGCCCCACGGCCGGACAGGTCCCCACCCTCGCCTCGGCCACGGAGGAACGGGAGGCGCGGTCCGGTCAGCGCCTCACCGGGGCCGGGGCCGGCATCACTTCGCTCGAGACCGGCACCTTCGTCGGTCTCGACCCGATACCTACCGAGACCGCCGAGGCGACTGATCCTGTCGCTCCGGACCGACCCGACGTCGAGGAGCTCGACTATGCGTTCGTCTTCACGGGCGGCGCCTACGGTCGATCCGCCGAAGCATTCATCCGTCGCTACTACCCGGACCACCGGCTGATCCGCTCGCACAGCTTCGAGGCGATGTTCGACCGGATGTTCACGGACATGCGCCGAGTCGAGACCGGCGTGACGCCGCACCTGCGTGAACTGGTCATCGTGACGCACGCGAACGCGGCAGGCGGGATGCAGATCCCTCTGACCCGCGGCGATGCCGCGCGCGACCGGTTCTTCACGGTGTGGGACGTCGACGACCTGCAGGAGGAGTTCCAGCAGGGGCTGCACGAACGGTTCAGGCGCCGGCGGCGGCAGGTCGTGGCCACGATGTTCGACGCCGATACCCGGGTCATCGTCCGCGGGTGCGAGTTCGGCCAGTCGGACGAGGCCCTCGACGTGCTCCGGTCGCTCCTTGGCGGGCAGGCCTGGATCTGGGCGCCCCGGGTCTATCAGGGCTACGAGTCCGCGCCGATCGGTACCAGCCATCTGGGGACGGCCGAAGAAGCCTTCGACTTCCTCATGGAGCAGGACTATCTGCCTCCGGAGCTCGAGCCCGCTCCGGACGAGCAGAAGCGCGAGTACATCGCGCGGGTGTTCGGCCTCCGTGGGCACGTGCCGACCGAGTTCTTCGTCGTCGGGCAGGAGGCGCACGACGAACTCGCCGCGATGATCGACGCCGGTACCGGCCGATCCGAGGCGGCTGAGGAGCTCAAGGTGCGCGAGCCGGCGAGTGTGCCGTCTCTCGGTGCCTACTGGAACTTGTCGGCTCCGTCGTCAGCCGGCTCGGACGCCGAGCTGGACCAGCTGTCGCTGCGGGAGATCGCGCTCGAGGCTCGGCGGCTCAACCGCCCCTACCGCCCGCAGAACGCCGGGATGCTGCGGCGACTGCGCGCCGCGTGGGAGCGGAAGGAATTCGAGCGGCCCGAGCACATCCCGTGGCTCCTCGAGGACAACCCGGACCCGCTCGCAGGCTTGCCGGGAGATTCGCTGGGGTTCATGCAGTTCCTGGAGCGGCACTACCGCGACCGTCCGGACGAGAACCCGCTCGCCGGGATCGAGCCGGAGAACTACTGGGGCGACGCCAACATGCTGGCGATCCACGCGGCACAGTACCCGTCACCGACACCGCATGCCGACCTCTTCGAGACCGAGATGCTCGAGTTCGAGCCACCGACGGAGGAACAGCGAACACAGGCGGCACACTTCGAGGACGAGCTGGCCACCGCCCCTCCTCGAGGTACTCCAGCACCCACCACCGTCGAGAGCCCCGACGACGAGTCCGAGCTCGAGCTGTACCGCCGCGCGCACACATTCGACAAGGGGGCGGAACGGCCGCCGCCCCTCCCTCCGGAGGATTTCACATCCCTTTCCGACACCGAGCTCATGATGCGCTATCGGCAGGCCCTGCGGGAGGTCGACGTCCTCGACCTGGCGCGGCTGGAAGGAGAGATGGTCCGCCGGATGGAGGATCCCGACCATCCGGGGTTCGGCACCGCGATGCCCCGCGACCTCGTACCAGGCCGCCCGGCGAACGCGGGGGTGTCGCCAGAGGTCGCGCTCGATATTCTCCGCAACTCGACGGAAGGGCGGTTCCCGTGGCGCCCTGACCTCGGCCGGGTCGGCCGCGTGGCCTGGTTCGTCACCGAAGGCGATCCGTACGTCGGCGGCGACCGCGGCGGTAGCGTCACCATCCCGGTCGAGCTCGTGCACCCTGACCAAGCCATCGTGTTCCATGAGTCGGATCTGCTGGAGATCTTCGAACGCGAACGCGCGGCACTCGAACCGATCATCGAAGCCGAGTACCGACGCACGGCGCAGCTCAATGCGTCGACGGCCCTGACCTCGAAGCAACGCCGATACATCCGCGGGCGGTTCCTCGAACGCGCCGCTGAATCACGGATGTGGGAGCGGGTCGGAGAGCGTGTTCGTGCCTCGGAACACGGGGTCGGCGAGGTGGTGCTGGAGAACAGCCGCTTCTCGCGACAAGGGAACGGACGTTTCGCCGTGGTGCGCGATGCCTCGAGGATTCGCATCCGAGGTGGCGTGTCGACAGTTCTCGCCTCGCTGCGCACGGTCGGAGAGCCCGTGAACCCGATTCTCACCGCCGCGGCGGAGGAAGCCGCTACCCAGCAGCGCTGGGCGGGCCGTGTCCGCGGGGTGTTCCACTACGGAGGCAAGGTCCTCATCGTCGTGGGCCTCGTCAACGATACGTATCGCATCATCACGGCTGAGGACCGGACTCGTGAGGTGATCAGTGTCGCCGGGGGATGGGCGGGCGCCACCGCGGCAGGCGCCGCCTTCGCCTACTGGTACACGCCCGCCGACGTGGCTGGGCCGTGGGCCTGGGTCGGCCATGGTGTCGGCACGCTGCTCGCGGGCGGCATCGGCTACTTCCTCGGTTCGGAGACCACCACGACGATCTACGAACTCGTGATCGAGGACGACGAGGAGACGGAGTCGCCATGACAGGTCCCGACGGCCTCATCGACGCGCTGACCGACCTGGCCGGACCACTCGGACCGTTCACCACTCCTGAGCAGCGACGGGCAGACGAGGAACGATTCCTGGCTCGGCTGAATCCGACACATCTTGACGACCTGCTTGACATCGTCAGCGATCCCGGACCGCGAACCACCGAGACCCCCGCCCTGGTCGAACTCTTGGAAGAAGCCGTGACCGCGGCAGGGCGCCGGGCTCCGGAACGTGTTCTCGAACGTGTCGTCCCGATGCTCACCGATCCGGCGCGTCGTCCGTTCGCGATCGATGTCCTCGGGTCTCTCCGGGACGAGGGCGCGATCGCGTCGCTTGATCGTCTGGTCCACACGGTGGCTCTCACGGATGACGAGCTCGAGCGGGTGGCGTGCTCGCTGGGCGATATCGGGGGGCCGGCGGCTGGAGAGGTTCTGTCGCGGATGCGCACGCTCGCGCTCTCGCCGTCGGTCACGACGGAGATCGTGATCGCGACCGATCGGATCGACAAGCGAGCGGGTCCACGGGACGACGCGGGGTGTTCGTGACAGCCGCGCGGTCTCAGCTCGCGCCTCCCCGCCCGCGCGGGCGCGCCCCCGACCGCGCGACGCGGCCCGACTTGCCGAGTTCCCAGCGGACCGCCTGGGTCAGGTGCTCCATGCGGAGTTCCCCGCCGTCGTCGGCGGCGAGGTAGGCGGCCTGCAGCGCGGCGGCGGCGATCCCGCCTCCGGACAGGTCGGCGTCGGCGAGCCCGTCCAGGTCGAGGCCGGCGCGCGGGACGCCGTCGGGCAGGGACTGCTCCCACATGCGCCGACGCGCCGCGCGGTCCGGGTACGGGAACGTGACGACGGCGGACAGCCGGCGGGTGAACGCCGGGTCGAGGGCGCCGCGGGCGTTGGTGGTCAGCACGGCGAGCCCGCCGAACGCCTCCATGCGTTGCAGCAGGTACCCGACCTCGACGTTGGCGTACCGGTCGTGGCTGTCCTTGACCTCGGACCGCTTGCCGAACAGCGCGTCGGCCTCGTCGAACAGCAGCACCATGCCGCCGTCCTCGGCGGCGTCGAACAGCCGGGCGAGCCGCTTCTCCGTCTCGCCGATGTACTTGTCGACCACCTGCGACAGGTCGACCTGTACGAGGTCGAGCTGCAGGTCGTGGGCGATCACCTCGGCGGCGAAGGTCTTGCCGGTACCGCTGTCCCCCGCGAACAGCGCCGCGGTGCCGCGGCCTCGCGTCGACAGAGCGCCGAACCCCCAGTCGTCGAGGACCGTCGAGCGATGCCGCGCCGCGGCGACGAGGGCTCGCAGCTGGTCGGTCTGCGCCCCGGGCAGCACGAGGCGGTCCCAGCCGGCCAGTGCGACGCGCACCTGTGCGAGCCCGCCCACGTCTCCGCGGGGCCGGCGACGGCACGCCGACCACAGGGGACGCCCGGCCGCGACCTCGTTCGCCACGTCGTCGACGTCCCCCACCGACAGGTCGAACGCCCCGGCGGCGGCGGCGACGTCGTCGTCGGGCACGACGGTGCCCGCCCGGTCCAGCGCGGCGGCCAGGGTCGCGCGCCGCTCCCCCGCGCCGAGGCGGGGCACGTCGAGCACGGGCAGGCCGAGGCGTTCGAGCGCGGCGGTGGCCGCCCCCCTGCCGCCGAGCAGCACGACCGGCGCCTCGCTGTGGATGAGGGTGCGTCCGATCCCGTCGGGGACGGACGGCGCGTCGAGGTCGATCAGCCAGGCGACCCGGCCGAGCACGGCCTCGCGCACGAGCCGCCGCACGAGCCGCTCCAGGTCGCCTGCCCCCGGGGGCAGGTCGGCAGCGCCGATGAGCCGCGGGGCGAGGCCCACGGACGCGCAGGCCGCCGCGGCGATCGCCCGGGTGGTGCGCGGCTGCGGGCCGCGCAGCACGACGGGCCCGGACGCGGACCAGCGCGCCACCACCTCGGCGGCGACCACCGCCTGCGTCGGCGAGAGCCCGGCCGGCGCGGTGACCGGGTGGCTGAGCACCTCGAGGTGTCCGTCGAGCGCGTCGACGCCCGCGAGGCGGTGCACCACCTGCTCGTCGGGGAGGAGCGGGCCGGCGACGACGGCGGCCGGGTCGGCGAGGCGCAGCAGCTCCCAGCGGCGCAGCGGCGCCTCGGGGACGAGCGCGTCCCAGTGGGCGCCGGGCAGGTGCTCCAGGGCGGCCGCGAAGGTGAGCCGCGGGCTGCCGGTGCGGTCGGCGAGCTCGCGAGCCACCTCGCCGATGAGGTCGGGGCCGCAGGCCAGCAGCAACGTCTGCCGCTCGAACGGACTCAGCCCGAACCCCGACTCGATCTCGTCGAGGGGGCCGGGGCCCGTCCGCCGGGCGCGCAACGCGTCGAGGCGCTGCCGGGCCGGACCGGGGTCGGTGCCTGCGAGGACGGCGCGCGCGATGTCGAGCTCGCCGACGACGAGGTCACGGACCTCCTCCGGCGTCGCCACGATCGCCGCCTCGCTCACGGCAGTGTCACCGCGGGGCCGTCGTAGGTGTCGCCGGACATGGTGGGCAGGCTCGCCACTCCGTCCACGGCGACGCGGACCAGCCAGGTGCCGGCGGTGAGCGACGACAACGGCACGTCGAGGCGGTCGGCGGGAGCGTCGTCGTCGGACACGGGGCCGAAATGCTCCTCGACGAGCGGCGGGTCCGCGGCGTCCCCGCCGGCGATCCGGGCGAGGCTGACGACGGCGCGCTGTCCCTCCTGCAACGCGGGGGTGACGGGGACCTCCAGCCGCGTGCCCGTCGTGGTGAGCGTGCCGACGCCTGGGCGTACCACGAGCGGGAGCGTGTCGGAGCGGCCGAGTACCCGCGTGGGTTCCCCTGCGGCGCCGGGTGCGGCCTCGTGCACGACCTGGACGCCGTGCACGCCCGCACGGACGGCGCCGGTGAGCGTCGTGACGAGGCGCGTGCTGCGCGACGACGGGTCCGGTTCGAGCGCCTCGCCCGCGACGCGGACGACGGTGCGGGCGTCGAGCAGGCCCCGTCCGGTGAGCACCAGGGTGGCTCCGGTGACCGCGGGCCCGTCACCCGCCACGGCGACGTCGTCGAGCAGCACGCGGCTGAACGGCCGGACCGCCAGGTCGCGGGTGAGGACGGGCAGCGGGGTACGCACGGGCAGCCCGGCCTGCAGGAGCACCACGGTGGCGGTGTACGCCTGGGACAGCAGGTAGCCGGTGCCGAGGACGCCCCACAGCTTCGACAGCTCCTCGAGCGGCAGGGGCGTCGGGGTGATCTTGACGAGCTCGTCCTGGTCGGCGAGGTCGGTCGCGTCGAGGAAGTCGGTGGCGCCGGTGTCGAACGTGGCCACCGCGTTCTCGATCACGGCCTTGGTGAACACCGGGGTCGCCGCGAGCGCCAGCGCGCTGCGGGCGAGCAGCCGTTGGGGTTCGAGGGCCTCCTCGTCGCCGTAGGCGGTCACGAGGTAGTGCAGGTCGAGGGCGGCGGCGGGACGTCGGGCGAGGGTGCCGTCGCGGTGCCGGGTGGGCAGGTCGTCGAGGTTCGACGCGTGGTTGGGCGTGACCTGGTAGAGGTAGACGTTCAGTCCGGCGGCGGTCTGGCCGACGTTGCCGAGGTCGGCGACCTGGGCGGGTCGCAGGGTGGTGACGTCGGCCCCGCCGACGGGGGCCGGTTCGTCGCCGCCGAGGGACTCGTGCAGGACGTAGCGGATCGTCGAGGTGACGGCCGCGATCGCCAGGGTGTTGCTCATCGCCGCCACCGGCCTTCCTGCCGGGCGAGGTAGGCGCTGTGGTCGACGCGCGGGGGCTGCTGCCGCTCGGGTCGTTGCGGGGCCGGTTGCGGGTCGGGGTGGTGCACGTCGACACGGCCGATGTGCACGTGCACGTCGCCGGCCGGGACGTCGAGGGGGTCGAGGCCCACGGCGGGGCGGTCGGCGGGCAGCCCCGTGTCGCCGGGTTCGCCCGTTCCGCCGGATGCCCGACGGCGGTCGGTGACGCGGGCGGGGACGGCGACGAGCCGCTCGGCGTCGCTGCGGGAGAGCGTGCCGTCGGCGACGAGGGCGGGAGTGAGACGGGCGAGGAGTTCGTCGCGTGTCAGGGTGCGGGTCGCGGGCTCGGCGGGACCAGGGGCGCCGGAGCCGGACGGTGGGCGCCGGGGGCCGGTTCGACCGCCGTCGGATGCCGGGGCGTCGGTCGCCGTGCTGCGAGTCCCTGGGGCGTCGGTCGCCCGACCGTCGGCCCGTCGTGCAGCGGGACCTGCGCGGCCGGCCGGTGTGCCGTCGGTACGGTCCGACGGCGGTGCGCCGGGCCGGGTTCGTGGCGTCGCGGCACTGCGGGAGTCCTCGGCGGCAGCGACCTGTCGTGCGGTGGCGGTGGGACTGCCGTTGCGCAGGGGGCCGGCCCGGAAACGGCCATCGGGACGACGGTCGCCGGGCAGGTCGCTCGACGGTCGGTTGCCGGGGACACGGTCGCCGCGGCCTGATCTGGGCGAGGCAGCGTCCGCGCGCGGGTTCGTGCGGGCGCCGGGGCCCGTCCCCCGTCCAGCCCGGCGGGTCGTGTGCGCGCCCGAGGGATCCGGCGTCGCCGGCTCGGGACGCCCGGCACGGATCCGCCCGCCCGGCACGGATCCGCCGCTCGGTTCGCCCCTCGCCGCGTCTCCTCGGCGCGCCTCGTGGCCGGCGCCGGCGGCCGCCGTCGGGCCGTCGGACGACGAGGTGTCGTACGAGGCCCCGGACGACGAGCGGCGGGTCCCGGCCGGAGACGCTGTACCGGACCCGTTCCGCGCCCGGCCGTGCGCGGTCCCGGCCACCCCGGCGCCGGGGTCGCCCGAGGCCGGCGGAACCGCGGAGGCGTCCGCGCCGTCGTCGGGCATCCGCGCCGTAGCGTGCGGTGAGCCGGTCGGCTCGACCGGTGGCGGCTCTTGCCCCGGGCCGGGCTCGAACCGCCCGGCGCGTCGCGTCGCGAGCGTCGGTACCGTCGAGGTGGCCCGCGCGGCGAGCCGGTCGAAGACGCTCATCACCGCCGCACCCCGCTGCGGGCGTGCTCCAGGTACGCCGCGCGCCGCGACTCGGGCAACGACAGGATCTCGGCCTCGGTCCACCCGTAGGCGGCGGCGAGTTCGGTGACGACGGCGATCACGTGCTGCGCCTCGTCGACGAGATGGTCCGTGAGCAGCGCCACGAGGTCGACGGCGACGCCTGCCTCGGCGCCGCACGCCGGGCAGTGCAGGCGCGCGGTCGTGTCCGCGGCGCCGACGAGCCGCTCGGCGGCGGCCTCGACCTCCATGAGAGTGCCCGGGTCGTCGACGACGGCACCGGGCTCCCAGTGCACGCATCGGTCGCGCAGGGCGGCCGCCGGGTCGGTGGACGTGGCCGCGGCGAGCAGGTCCGCCGTCGTCGGCGCGCGGACGACTCCGCCGGTGACGCGGACCTCGTCGGTCGCGGCCGCCGAGGCCGTGTCGGCAAGGAGGTCCAGCATCAGCGGTACGTCCAGGGAGGCCGAGCACCCGGGGCACGTCATCACGGTCGCCAGCACGGGCCCGACCCGGGCGCGCAGCTCGTCCAGGGCCGCCACCGCTACCCGCGCGAGCGGCAGCGCGGCCGCGGCGCCGAGGTCCGGCGCCTCGCCCCGGGCGTGGAGCAGCGCCGCTCCCCGGGTCTCCGGCGCCGCGGCCGACAGCGCCTCGGCGAGCGCGAGCGTGGCGCCGTCGTCGGACATCACACGTCGAGGGTGGGCTCGGTGGGTTCGGTGACGGCGATGTCCCGCTCCCAGCCCTCGTTCTCGAGCTTGAGGATCGAGATCGCGATGCCGTTCGCGTTGGCGTCCAGCTCGGGCATGGGCTGGTACTCCGAGACCCAGCAGCGGTAGACCTTGTAGGCCAGCGCGAGCTGCCCGGCCTCGTTGTAGACCTCGATGATGATGTCCTTGCGAAAGTCCGCCAGCGACGACTCCGCGCCGAGGCCGGAGCCGAAGTCCCACACCTTGTCCGACCACTTCTCGAACTCGGGGTCGTGGGTGACGCCGCGTTCGAGGGTGATCGCCTCGTACTCGGTGCGGCCGGGCGACTTCCGGCTGCTGGACGGGTCGGCGCCGTCGCGGTGGGTGACCACCTCCGTGGTCTTCTTCAGCGCGCTGACCTTGCTGACGCCGGCGACGTACCTCCCGTCCCACTTGACGCGGAACTTGAAGTTCTTGTACGGGTCGAACCGGCTGGCGTTGACGGTGAACTCAGCCACGGCGTGCCTCCTACTCGCCGGTCGCAGCGGTCTTCTGCTGGACCGAGATGATGACGAACTCCGCCGGTTTCAGCGGGGCGAACCCGACCTGGATGTTCACGATCCCTCGGTCGATGTCGTACTGGGTGGTGGTCTCGGCGTCGCACCTGACGAAGTAGGCCTCGCGCGGGGTGCTGCCCTGAAAAGCTCCCTTGCGGAACAGGTCCTGCATGTACCCGCCGATGGTGAGCCGGATCTGCGCCCAGAGGGGTTCGTCGTTGGGCTCGAACACCACCCACTGGGTGCCGCGGTACAGGCTCTCCTCCAGGAAGAGGGCGAACCTCCGGACAGGCACGTACCCGTACTCGTCGGCGAGGACGTCCGCGCCGCGCAGGGTGCGGGCGCCCCACACCACGGATCCGGCGTCGCGGAACGCGCGCAGGGCGTTGACGCCGGAGGAGTTCAGGTCGCCGTTCTGGTCGTTGGACAGGTGACGTTCCAGGTCGACGACGCCGGTCATCGCGGCCTCCAGACCCGCCGGGGCCTTCCACACGCCCCGGGAGGCGTCCGTGCGGGCCAGGACTCCGGCGACGACGCCGCTGGGCGCGAACGTGCCGATGCTTCCGCCGCGCATCGGGTCGGCGTGCCGCACCCTCGGGTAGTACAGGGCCGCGTTGCGGGCCGCGATGCCGGTGAGTCCGTTGTCGGAGGCGAACGCCTCGGCGTCCGCCGGGGTGGCTGCCGGGGGCGGGTCGACGAGCAGGAAGGCCCGTCGCGTCACGGCGTACGCGAGGGCACTCGACCAGACCGCGGGGGGCAGCGCACCGGCGGGTGTGGGCGGCGGGATGACGATGATGTTGACCAGATCGGCGTCCTCGAGGGCGTAGATGCCACCGCGGGACGACTCCAGGGCCGCGCTGGCGTAGTCGCTGCCCGCGATCGTGCCGCCGTCCGATCCCTGGTCGGCCGCGGCGACCGCGAAGTTACCGCTCGCCGGCCGCGCGTCCCCCTCGGCCGGAGCGGCGGCCGCGTGGAGCAGGAGCGATGCCTCCAGAACGCGGTCCACGCGACGCGGCCCGTCGACCATCGTGACGTTGCGGAAGGTCTCGGCCGGGTCCTCGCCCGGGGCCTCGCGGATCAGCAGGGTGAACAGGTCGCTGCCCTGGATGCCTCCGCCCTGGCCGGCCGCGACGTCGTCCGCCTCGGCGGTGGGCAGGTGCTGCACCTCGACCTCAAGGGTGTCGGCCCAGGAGCCCGGCCCGTTCGCCTCGAGGGAGAGGTCGCCGACGTCCAGCGTCGCGCTGTCGGCGCCGGACGGGGCGACCCGCACGACGATCGCCCGGCCACCGCCGTTGAGGTAGAAGTCGCGCACCGCATAGCCGAGCCCGCTGTTCCGGGCCAGGCCGCCGAATCGCCGCTCGAAGTCCGCATAGCTGCTGATGGGTACCGGCTCGTTCGCCGGGCCGCGCCCGGCCACGCCGACGAACGCCGTGATCGACGTCGCGACGCCCGTGATCGCCCGGTTCCCGCTCGGCACCTCGGTGATGTAGACACCCGGGTGGCTGGGGGTGATGGTCATGAGGGACTCCTTCGACACCGGCGAGAACGACCGTCCGTACATCGAGCATGGGCAGCGACCGTCACAGCGGTGTCACTGACACGTCACGCGCGGGTGGGGCGTGTGGACCGGCTCAGCTCCTGATCAGGTCCGGTGGCGGGCCGACCACCAGCTCCGCGAGTTGCGTGGCGAGCTGTGCGGGGACGGGGTCGCCGGTGATCAGCAGTCTGAGGTAGACCGGGCCGAGCAGGAGATCGACGGCCAGCTCCACGTCGGGCGTCCGTAGCCGCTGCTGTTCCTCGGCCCGGCGCAGCACCTCACGGAGGATCTCGCGCCGGCCCCGCTCCACCTCGCGCAGGGCGGCGGCGAGTTCGGGCGATCGGGGCAGTTCGCTGACCAGCCCGGCGATGACGCGGCCGAGTTCGGTGCGGGTGAGCAGGCGCACGGTGTTGGACATCACGGTGACGAGGTCCGCCAGCGGGTCCGCGGTGTGCGGGGGTTCGGGGTTGGCCTGCGCGAAGGCGTCCCGGACCGCCGCGGCGATCAGCTCCGTGCGCCCCTTCCATCGCCGGTAGACCGTCGGCCGGGAGACGGCCGCACGGACGGCCACCGCGTCGACCGATACCCCGGCCGCCCCGCTCTCCGCCAGCAGTTCGACGGTGGCACGCAGGATGCGCGCCGAGGCCTCGCCGCTGCGCGGACGGCCCGGCGCTTGTGCCGGCTCACTCATGCGGCGCCCGCTCCCGTCCGACGACGGTCGCCGGCCCTTGTCCGGCGACGGCGCTGTCATACGCGGCGAACCCGTCCTCGATCCCCATGGCGACCTGCTTCACCTCGACGTACGGCACGGAGAACAGCTCGGTGTCCCGGACCGCCTCCCAGAACATGTAGTACGCGGAGAGATCCTCGGTCTCGACGAACAGGATGTCGCTGTAGTCGGCGCAGAAAGCCTCCGCGTCGAACCAGCGCAGCCGCACCCCGTCAGCGCGCGCCGCCAATGCCTTGACCCCTGCCCACACGCGGGCCCGCTCGCCCCGCTCCAGCCGCAGCCAGGCGGGCTGGAACTGCAGCATGTTCATCACGACGTACGTCATGTCACTCCTTCTTGTCGGGGACCTTCTTGCCCGTGACCATCCTGCGCATTAGATTACAGTACTGTTATGTAATGCAAATCGAAGCGGAGAGGACGCACATGTCCAGCACAGAACGAGCGGGGTTCGCCCTGATCACCGGCGGCACCGCGGGCGTGGGCCTGGCCCTGGCGCGACAGCTCGCCGAGCGCGGGGAGCAGGTCATCGTCTGCGGCCGGGACGAGGGCCGGCTGGCCGCCGCCGACGCGCTTCCGGGGATCGAGGCCGTCCGCTGCGACCTCGCCGTGGAGAGCGACCTTGCCTCCATGACGGAGCAGATCCGCGCCCGCGGCGGCATACACCTCTTGGTCAACAACGCGGCCGTGCAGTTCGGCTACCGGCTGACCGAGCGCCGCCCCGCCGATCTGCTGCGCGACATGGACACGGAGATCGGCACCAACCTGACCGGCCCCGTCAAGCTCACCGCACTGGCCCTGCCCCTGATGCTGCCCGGAGGCACGATCGTCAACATCACCTCGGCCCTTGCGCTGACCCCCAAGCGTGCCGCTCCGGTGTACTGCGCCACCAAGGCCGCCCTGCGCAACTACACGACCGCGC
The DNA here is from genome assembly GCF_054782975.1 of Myceligenerans halotolerans. NCBI lineage: Bacteria > Bacillati > Actinomycetota > Actinomycetes > Micrococcales > Promicromonosporaceae > Myceligenerans > Myceligenerans halotolerans. Next base: position 6,627 of record NZ_BAAGRL010000028.1, on the reverse strand, counting down.
TGCGCTACCAGCTCGCCGACGACGAGCGAGGCCTCCGCGTCATCGAGGCCATGCTGCCTCTCGTCGACACGGCCATGACGGCCGGCCGTGGCAGCGGCAAGATCAGCCCGGAGCAGACCGCCACGGAACTGCTGCGCGGTCTCGACCGTGACCGCCCCGTCATCCGCGTCGGCAGCATCCGCGCCCTGGCGGTCCTGCACCGGCTCTCCCCCGCGCTGGTGGCGCGCATGCTCCGGGACGGCTGAGCACCGGTCTGCGGACACCGGACGCTGTCGGCGCCCCTCGTCGGCGGGGCCCGGTGAGCGAGAGCGCCGCAGCGGCCTGCGCTTTTCCCCTTCGACGAGGGCGCGACCGTCGTCACGGGTCTCGCAGCGTTCTGTTGCCGAGCCTGGCGATGAGCTCAGCCACCCGGGCCGGTGCGAGGCTGTTCGCGGCGTGTCCTTGGCGTTGCAGCAGTACGCGTGGACATGGCGTCTTCCTGGGGCGCTGTCATGTGGATTCCTTCGGACCACGACTTAGCGAGGCAGCGGTCTTCGGCTCTGGGTCTGGGACCCCGAGGTTGGCCTGACTCGTCGCCGTGCAAAGTCTGGCAACTCACGGTCCTTCTGAGATCGCAGCGATTCGAGAGGGACACCGAGTGCGGTGAGGATAGGCTTGTGCGCCGTGACCAATCCCGAGATCCGAGTTCGCTTCGCGCCCTCGCCCACGGGCATGTTCCATGTCGGGAACGCTCGTTCGGCGCTGTTCAACTGGGTGTTCGCGCGACAAGCGGGTGGGTCGCTGGTGCTGCGGATCGAAGACACGGACGCCGAGCGGTCCCGGCCGGAGTGGGTGCAGGGGATCCTGGACGCGATGGCGTGGCTCGGGATCGACGAGTCGCAGTACGAGGGTCCTTTCTTCCAGTCGGAGTACGCAGGTAAGCACCGCGAGGCGATCGACAAACTCCTGGACGACGGGCGGGCGTACTACTGCGACTGCGCACGCGAGGACGTGATCGCCCGGACCGGGTCGAGCCACAAGGGGTACGACGGATTCTGCCGGGATCGCGGCCTGGAGGCTGCACCGGGTCGGGCGTTGCGGTTCCGTACGCCGGATGAGGGTTCCACGGTGGTGGTGGACCTGGTGCGTGGCAAGCCGGAGTTCGAGAACGCGCTGATCGAGGACTTCGTGATCGCTCGCGGGGATGGGTCGCCGGTGTTCTTGCTGGCGAACGTGGTCGATGACCTGGAGATGGGCATCACGCATGTCATGCGTGCCGAGGAGCATCTGCCGAACGCGCCTAAGCAGCAGCTGATCTGGGAGGCGCTCGACGCGCAGCCGCCCATCTGGGCGCATGCGCCGGTGTTGGTGAATGAGAAGCGGCAGAAGCTGTCCAAGCGTCGTGACCGGGTGGCGCTGGAGGACTTTCGCGCCGAGGGGTATCTGGCCAAGGCGATGCGGAACTATCTGATGCTGCTGGGCTGGGCGCCTGCGGATGATCGGGAGATCGTGCCGTGGGAGGAGATCGTGGCCGAGTTCCGGCTGGAGGATGTGAACCCGTCCCCGGCGTTCTTCGACATCAAGAAGTTGCAGGCGTTCAACGGTGACTACATCCGCGCGATGTCGGTCGAGGCCTTCACTGGCGCTGTGCAGCCGTGGTTGGTGTCCGAGGACGTGCCGTGGCCGGCCGAGGCGTACGACCTGGCGGTGTTCGCGAAGGTCGCTGAGCTGGTGCAGACGCGGATCGTGCTGCTGGGCGACGTGGTGGAGATGGTCGACTTCCTGTTCCTGGATGAGCCGGTGATCGATCAGGCCGCGTGGGACAAGGCCATGGGCTCCGAGCACGCCGCAGGCATTCTTGCGGACACGATCGAGCGCTACTCCGAGACCGAGTGGAGCGGCGAGGCGTTGAAGTCCGCGCTCGAGGAGATCGGCGCAGCACGCGGGTTGAAGCTGGGCAAGACGCAGGCACCGGTCCGGGTCGCGGTCACGGGTCGCCGGGTGGGGCTGCCGCTGTTCGAGTCGATGGAGGTCCTGGGCCGCGAGAAGACTCTGGAGCGCCTCAGGATGGCGGCACAGCGGGTCGGCTGAGCCGAACCGCCTGAGCGGGCGCGGCTGCCGAGTTTCCGGCCCTGGGCATCGCGGCGGTCTTGCGGTTCAGTGCGATGAATCGCCGCACGTCGAGCAGACTGTCGCGCGACTTCGGCAGATTCGGGCGTAGTCGCCGAACGATCTGGTCGAAGGTGGTGGCGGGTTCATCGCCGAGGAGGTAGGTCTCGGCGTGGAACCAGCGCAGCGCCTCGGGCCCGATGGCGTCGGACAGCACATTGCGGACCCGGATCTTCGGCGCGCCCGTTGCGGCGGTGAGGCGGGGCAGGAACAGGTAGGCGACCTGATGGCCGGGCGCGAGGAGGGCGCGTAGGCGTTCCTGGATGCTGGTGGCGTCGATCTTGTCGGTGCCGCGAACGATGAGGTTGACGCCGGTGTCGATGTCGTCGATGGCGGTGGCCAGGTGCCAGAGCACTGTGCCGTCCGATCGGGTGAGCCGGAGCGTGGAGTGCTGCGGCGCCGGTGCCCGGCGAGCGTTCACCAGCCGTGTCTGAGATCGCTGGTCGGGGTCGATTCCGGAGGTGAAAAGCAATGCATCGACGGCGGAGAGGTCGCGTCCCGGATGACGGGCTACCTGAAGTCGCGGACGTAGACGGCACCCTGGCGAGTGACCGCCAGGCCCGCGGCCTGGAACTGGGCGAGCGCGCTGCGCACTGTCGGGCGTGTTGTCTCGTGGTCCCGCACGAGCGATCTCTCGCTCGGCAGCCGCTCACCCGGCCCGTACTCCCCGCGCCCGATGAGGTAACGGAAATCGGCGGCGATCCTGTCCGCCACAACGCTGCTGACCTCGCTGGACATGGCGTCTTCCTGGGGCGCTGTCATGTGGATTCCTTCGTGACGGATGTGTTCGGATTGCTCGGGTCGTGGTGTGGCGTCCCAAACTTCTTTCTGTGCGCGGCCTCGACGCACCCCGTTGCCTCATGAGAGTCCGGCTCCCCATCAATGAACCTACCGACCGCGAGGGCGTCGCCGTCACCCGAGTTCGTTGGCGATGCTGGTGATGAAGTGGCGGGCGTCGTTGCCGGTGAGCGCGAGTTTCCGCAGTGTGCTGAAGGTGTTGATGTAGATCTGGGCCTCGGGTCCGGTGTAGCGGTGTTCGCGGCTGAGGGTCTCGACGCAGACGAGGTCGTCGAACATTTCGAACATGTGGGGTGGCACGTCGTGGGCCGCGCCGAACGGGAGGAAGCCGAGTCGGACGTTGGGCAGGCCGATCGCGGACTGCAGGCGGTCGATCTGGATGCGCATGATGTCGGACGGGACCAGGCCCCAGCGGAGCACGGGTTCGGTGATGATGAACTCGAACCGGCGCGGCGTGTAGAGGTAGCGCTGACGCTCCATGCGCGTCGCGACTGCCTCCTCGACGTCGGCGACGGCGACATCGTGCGCCTGCGCGGCAGCGGTCAGGATCACGCGAGCATAGTCGGGGGTTTGGAGCATGCCGGGGATCACGACGTTGTGGAACTCGCGCATCCAGGTCGAGCCCTCGACGAGCGCGTTGTAGCCGGCTTGAACGGGCGCCTGTCCGCGTCGGGCGCGTCGTCGGTGGGTGTGCTGGTCCTCCCGGGCTTGGTCGAGCAGTCCGAGGAGCTGGGCGCGTTCGTCCGCGCTGCCGCCGGTTGCCGCGATCCACGCGGTGATGTCCGACGGCGATGCGTTCTGGCGGGCCAGTTCCAGCCGCGAGACCTTCGATGCCGGCCACCCGAGCGCCCCGGCCAGTTCCTTGCCTGCCAGGCCGGCGCCCACGCGCAGCGCGCGCAGACGCCGACCGAGGTTCTGCAGGTGGTCCGGACCAGGCATATCAGGAGGGTACGGCGCGCAGCGCCAGTCTCCTCAACGCCCGGGCCCGTTCCAGCGAAGCCTCATCGGTCTCCAGGCGCAGACCAATGAGCTCCCCAGCGGTGTCGAACTCCATGACGATCAGGCGCGCGTCGTCCAGGAGCCACCAGTCGTCCTCCCCGGCCTCGGGCAGTAGTCCGACTGTCCTCGCCCGTTCCGGCGTGGTGTAGTGCATCACCTCGCCGGCTTCCTCGTTCCAGCGTCCGACCCAGCGGGCGTACCGCTGATAGTCCGTGGGCGGGTCCTGCTGGATCCGCACCCTCTCCATCCGTCGGCCTTCGGCCGTCAGCGCTCGGATGTGATCGAGCCAGTCGGTGAACCCCGGGATCTGGTTCGGGTCGTAGGGGTTGCCCGCAAGGTAGGTCTCGAAGTGGTCGTCCTTGAGGTCGTCCGCGTACACCGGCTGCTGCTCCAGCCGGAAGGCCGTGGCCCCGAAGGAGTGCAGTAGTTCACCGAAGTCTTGCGCGGTGATCGTCTCGCCAGTCAGAGCGAACCCCGCAGACGGTCGAGCACGTTCGCCGGGACGAACACACCGTCTTCGTGGTCAGCGAGGTCACGCAGCTGGGCGCGGGTCGCGTCGTCGAGCTTGACGCCTTGGACGACGTAGCCGTCGCCGGTCTTGTACAGCGCCGGGCAGTTGCCGGTGCGGGAGTCCTCGTCCTTCCACATGAACTCGATGTCCATCGTTCCTCCGTGGGTCGGTGGTGCAGTGGGGCGAGCCTTGCCCGGAAAGTCTGGCACGCCACCCCTGCCGGATGGAATGCTCTCTATACCGCAATTGCTCCAGTGTCTGCAATTGCATGTCGTCGGTAGCTGCGCGATGGGACGCTCGTGGGCATGACGACCGCTGCTGGGGATGCCTCGCTCCCGATCCGTCACCTGAGTGAGTCTCCGTGCTGTGTGCGTGGCTGTGACCAGGTCGCGGAGCTGGGCGAGGCGTTGTGTTGGCAGCACGGTGGCGGCGAGTGGGTGGAAATGCTCCGGGAGGGGCGGCCATGACAACCGAGGCAGGGGCAGTCGGGACGCGGGTCCGGGTGTGGATCACGTCCGGCCGCTTCGCAGGGCGGTCGGGTCTCCTGGTTGGGTCGGGGCCGGACAGAGCGACCGTGGACCTGGGCGTGCCGGTCGACGGCGGAAGCGGTGTCGTGGTCGTGCCGGCCTCGGCGGTCCGGGCGGACGAGCAGTGACGGCCGGGGCAACGTCCGGGACGGCCGGGACGGCGGGGGATGGCGCGACTGCCGACGGCTCCGCCCCGTTCAGGCGCCTACAGATGGGAGGTGTGTAGCGAAAGTGCCACAGGAATGCCACACAGGTGCCTTGGGTGTGCAGGCCGTGAAGCGTTTGGACCGTTGCCGGGCGGGCGTGTGCCCGCCGTGGCGGACAGGGAGGTTGTCAGATGGAGATGTTCGAGCCGCCTCGTAAGCCCGACTTCGGGTTCGAGGCATTGTTCTGCTCTCGGCCGGTGCGTTTCGTGCAGTCGCCGCAGGAGGCGCACGACTACAAGAAGATCTCCGGGTCGTCCGACGGCGCGAAGACCTACGACACGACGGCCGTCTGAGAAAGGGATCTCATGCTGCGGATGCGTATCGACACCCGGTCTGTAGGTTCACCGACGTGGACCGGGACGGGCTATCAGAGCGCCGATGGGGCGACCTGGATCACCCCGGTGGCGAACCCCGCCATCGAGCAGGTGGCGGCCAGCGACGGGACCCGGACCCTGGTGGTCGTGCGGGAGAGGGCGGCGGGAGGGCCGGCATCATCCTCGGCCGTTCAGTCCGTCACACGGGAAGAGTTCGAGCGCATCCGCAGTATGGCCGGACGGTGGCCGCTGGACTTCGTGACGGTCGAGCTGGTCCCGCACGAGCCGGTGATCGTGACCGCGGGGGCGGCGCGGGTCACGCCGTTGTATCTGGCGCACGACGCCCACGTGCTGGCCGGGTCATGGGACATGGCCGACCTTACCGGCTACGTGCGCGGGGTCGACGCGCGTGAAGCCGCGCGGCTGCTGGTGTACCGGCCCCGGTACAGCAGTGACACGTTCTTCACCGGGATCCGGCAACTGACCGAGCGCGCGAGCGCGCACTTCGCCGGGCACCTGGTGATCCGCTACCCCGAACCGGCCCTTCACCTGCGGCCACGCGATCTGGCCGAGGATGCCGACGTGCTGGACGCGTTCACCTCCACCATCGACGCCGTGCTGGACAAACGGCCCCTGGACCCGGACCGGACCCTGTTCCACCTGACCGGCGGGTTCGACTCCGGCACCATCGCCACCCGCGCCGCGGCCCGCTGGCCCGGCCGCCTCGCCACCGCCGCACTCCTGATCGGCGGACCGGGCCGAGACTCCCAGATCCGACGACGCGGCCAGATGCGCGAGCGCATGTCGTATGCCGAGACCGACATCCTCATCGACGCCATGGCCCACCAGCCCCTGGCCCCCGACTGCCTGCGCGTCCAGGGCGCACCCATCAGCCCCGCCGAGGAACCCCTGCACCACCCGTTCACCCTCATGGCGCGCGCCACCGCGCAGACCGGTGCGACGAGCGTGGTCACCGGGTTGGGCGGGGACGAGATGGTGGCGCTCTCCGTCCAGGAATACCCCGACAAGGAACTCCCGCCCGTCGCAGAGTCGGCCGACCTGCCCCTATCTGCCAGGCTTTCGTGAGACCCCGGTCTTCGTGAGTTCGTAGGCTGGGGGCAGGA
>NZ_BAAGRL010000027.1:29851-99245 GCF_054782975.1 Myceligenerans halotolerans | reverse complement strand
CCCGGTCACCGCACCCCTGGAAACCAACTAATCCAGTCTCCACGAAACCCGGGGCTTGACAGTACTACCTGCTGGGCCTGCGGGCATCACACACCATCGGCGACACGCGGTTCGGCGCGAAGATCCTCTCTGGCATGGCCCGCCAGATGCTCTACATGAAGCGGCCTTCTGACGCGCTGGAGATGATCCGCATGGCCCAGGACGGGACACGACACACCGCCGGACCTCGCCTGCGATCCATGCTCCAGGTCCGTGAGGCATGGGCGTACGCCGCCATGGGACGCGGTGCCGCGTTCCGCCGCGCCACCGACCAGGCACATGACTCGCTCAGCGCTGCTGGCTCGGAGGACGACGAACCACACTGGATCGCGTACTTCGACGAGGCCGAGCTACGCGGCACGATCGGCGGCAGATACCTCGACCTTGCCCACCATGACCCGCGCGCGCACGCCGAGACCGCACTGACCGAGATCGGCGCCGCACTGGCGCGGCGAGGCCCCGAGGCCGGGCGCAGTCATGCCCTGGACCGCATCGGACTGGCCGAATGCCACTTCCTCCTGGGTGACCTCTCGACAGCGGTCGATGAGACTCATCGCTCCGTGGACATCACCCTCACATCCCGATCCTCCCGCGTCCGGGAAAAACTCTCCGAGTTGTACGACCACACCACCAGCGCCAAGCAGAACTCCGCAGTGCGAGACGCCCGCGAACGCATACGCACCGCCTTGACACGCTGAACCCGCCCTAGATCCCTGACCGGAAGGACTCCCTCCCGTGGTGACGATCGCCGTGACCGGCCACATGGACCTCTCCCCCGACAGCATCCCGCTCGTGCGCGCGGCACTCGACGAAACGCTCACCCCGCTGACAGCCGCAGGCGAGGTCACGGGAGTCTCGTGCATTGCGCGCGGCGCGGACACACTGTTCGCCGAAGCCGTCCTGGCAGCAGGCGGGCGGCTCGTAGCGGTCATCCCGTCCCAGGACTACCGGCAGACCAAGGTGAAGCCGGACCACGCCCCCACCTTCGACACACTCATCGAGGCCGCAGCCGACGTCGCGGTGATGCCGTTCACCTCGGCCAACCGCGACGCCTACGAGGCAGCCAACAAGATCCTCATCGAACGAGCCGACCGCCTTGTCGCGGTCTGGGACGGCCAACCGTCCACCGGCAAGGGCGGCACCGCGGACACCGTCACCCAGGCCCGAGCCGCCGGAGTTCCCGTCGACGTCATCTGGCCCGACGGAGCCTCCAGGAGCCAGTGACCGGTATCCCCAGACGTGCCTGCGACCGGCCCAGCGACGCACATCAGAAAAGCGCGTCCTGACCATTGGCGTCAGGCGGGAGCGGGGTGCCGATAGGGGACCCGGTCGATGCGGGCATCGCGCCGTCCGGGTATGCCCCCTCGTCGTCCCGGTCCGAGCCGTCCGCGCCGTCCGCCGTACTGCCGTCGAACCGGAACGCCGCACGGCCGAGGCCGCGCTCCGCGAGGAGCGGCTCGACCCTCGCCCACAGCCAGTCCTGGTAGCGGCGGTCGGCGTACGCGCGGTCGCCGAAGACACGGCGATAACCCGCCGCGTGCTGCGGGAACTCGCGTCGGAGCCACTCCAGGTACCACTCCCGGGCGCCCGGGCGCAGGTGCAGCGGGAGCACGGTCGCGCCCGTGGCGCCCGCCTCCGCCACGGCGTCGAGCAGGCGGGCGAGATGGTCCCGGGAGTCGGTGAGCCAGGGCAGCACGGGCGCGACCATGACCCCGCACGGCAGGCCGGCGTCGCGGGCCGCACGGATCAGCGCGAGCCGAGTACGGGGCGTCGGAGTTCCGGGCTCGACCCGCTGCTGGAGCTCCTCGTCGGCGAACGCGAGGGAGACACCCAGCCCGACCTCGACGCGCTCCGCCGCCTCCGCGAGCAGCGGCAGGTCCCGGCGCAGCAGCGTGCCCTTGGTGAGGATCGAGAACGGCGTGCCGGAGTCCGCCAGGGCCGAAATGATCCCGGGCATGAGCCGGTACCGGCCCTCCGCGCGCTGGTACGGGTCGGTGTTGGTGCCGAGCGCGACGGACTCGTGACTCCAGGAGGGCTTGGTCACCTCCGCTCGCAGCACCTCGTCCACGTTGACCTTGACGACCACCTGGGAGTCGAAGTCCGCGCCGGCGTCCAGGTCGAGGTAGGTGTGCGAGCCGCGCGCGTAGCAGTTGTGGCTGATCACACCGTTCGCGACGAAGTCGCCGGTGCCCGTGGTGATGTCGACCATGTCGGTCTCGTATCCCAGGTCCTCGACGGACACCACGGTCCGGCCGGGAGAGGTCCGCACCAGCCGGCCGACGACGTCGACGGGCGGGGCGTCCGGGCGCTCGGAGCCCTTCCGCACGCCATCGGAGCCGATGCCCACGAGCCCGTCCCCGGGACGCAGCACCGGCCGTGTGACGGGCGCGGCATCCGGGCCGGACGGCGCTCCGCTGGACGTCGGACCGCTGGACGGCAGGTGCTCGGAAGGCGAGCGTCCCGAGGGCGCGCGCCCGGAGGGTGCATCCTCTGAGGGCGAGGATGCGACGTACCGCCAGCCGTCACCCGTGAGGAATCGGTGGTCGCCGCTCGCGACGAGCGTGGTGCCGTCGGCCGTCGTGACGCGGTAGGCGCGCTTCACCGTGCGCCACGCATCCCGGACGTCGGTCTCGACCAGCACGCGGCGGCCGCCGTCGGGCAGCGTGCCGATGACCCGGTCCCCCGGGACGAGGTCCCCGATGGGACGCCACGTGCCATCGCCGAGCAGTACCGGCGTTTCCGGCGTCACGCAGTACACACATGCGTGACTGCAGCCCCGGTACGGGTTCACGGTCCAGCGGAACGGCATCCGTGAGGCGGACGGGACCTTCGACAGCGCGCTCCTGGCGACGACCTCGTGGAACGTGACGCCGTCGAACTCGGGACTGCGGACCGTACGAACCAGCCCGGCCGTACGCAGCGCGGGAAGCTCGAGCCCCGGCAGCGCGCCGTCATCCGTGGTGAGTTCCTGCCTTGCCCATCGCACACAGATATTCGAACACATGTTCCCATCGTTGGCAATTCTTCGACCGCGATATACGCCCCAGGCGGCAGAACGGACGACAGTGGCGCGGGACCCTGATCAGGGTCCCGCGCCACTGTCGTCCGTTCTGCCGCCGTCTACTCCGAGGGCGCGGGGACCACGCGTGGGTGCAGGTCCTCGGCAGGGGGCTCCCACGTACCCGCGTCGGCGTCGGCCTGGTCGCCCGAGCGGATGTCCTTGACCGAGCCCGCGAGCCCGGCCCCGGTGGACGCTCGCGACCCGGCGTCGTCGGCCACGTCCCCGGGCTCGCCCGGGAACCAGACGAACGGGATGCCGCGACGGTCCGCGTACTTGATCTGCTTCCCGAACTTCGCGGCGGCCGGGGCCACCTCGCACGGGATCCCCCGCCCCCGCAGAGCGGCCGCGACGGCGTCCGACGCCGGCCGGGTCTCCTCCGCGCCGACGGCGACCAGCACCGCCGTCGGCACGCTGCGGGTGGCCGTGACCAGACCGCCCGACAGCAGCCGCGACACGAGCCGGCTGACGCCGATCGACAGGCCGACACCCGGGTAGGTGTTCTTCCCGTCCGACGCCAGCGTGTCGTACCGGCCGCCGGAGCAGACCGATCCGAGCTGCTCGTGCCCCACCAGCACGGTCTCGTAGACGGAGCCGGTGTAGTAGTCGAGCCCCCGGGCGATCTTCAGGTCCGCGACAACGACGCCGGGCGCCCTCCGCCCCGCGGCCACGACGAGCGCCTCGAGCTCGGCGAGCCCCGTGGTCAGGAGTTCCGTCACCGCGCCGTACGACTCGGCGAGCGCGCGCACCTCCGCGATCACGGACGCGTCGGACCCGCTGATGCCCGCGAGCGCCAGGCACGCCTTGGCCTGGTCCTCGCTCGCGCCGCACTCGTCGACGAGGAGCGTGGCCACCTGCTCGGGGCCGATCTTGTCGAGCTTGTCGATCTGCCGGAGCACGCCCTCGGCGTCGGACAGGCCGATGCCGCGGTAGAACCCCTCGGCGACCTTGCGGTTGTTGACGAGGATCCGGACGGGCGGCAGGCCGATCTCGCGCAGGGCGCCGAACGCGTCGGCCATGACGAGGGGGACCTCGACCTCGTAGTGGTACGGGAGGTCGCCGGAGCCGACGACGTCGATGTCGGCCTGCGTGAACTCACGGAACCGGCCGTCCTGGGGGCGCTCGCCGCGCCACACCCTCTGGATCTGGTAGCGCTTGAACGGGAAGGCGAGCTTGCCGGCGTTCTCCAGCACGTAGCGCGCGAACGGCACGGTGAGGTCGAAGTGGAGGCCGAGTTGCTTGTCGCTCCGCTCTCGCTGATCGGTCTCGCCGAGGTCCTGGAGGCGCGAGAGCACGTAGACCTCCTTGGAGGTCTCGCCTTTGCGCAGCAGCTGGTCGAGCGGTTCGACGGCCCGGGTCTCGATACCGGTGAATCCGTGCAGCTCGAAGGTGCGGCGCAGGACGTCGAGCACGTGCTGCTCGACGATGCGACCTTGCGGGAGCCATTCGGGGAATCCGGAGAGAGGTGCGATACGGGCCATGCGTCAGATCTTCCCACGGCAGGCGGACATCGGGCCTGGGCTTTCCACAGGACAGGTGCCGGTCACGGTGCGGAGGGATGCAGTTCACCCCTGCCCGGCGCGGCCCAGGCAGAATGTCCTGGCCTGCGATGCCTACACTGTCCCCGCACGGACTGCAATGGCCCAGGGTCCCACGGTGACCCGTCCCACGCGGGACCCGTGCCCCCGGATGAGCAGCGAGCGGAGAGGAGCCCGGCGACGGTGTCGACCAGCAAGCAGCGCCAGAGCGCCCAGCAGGCCAGGAAGCAGCAGGCGAGGCAGGAGCAGCGCCGAGCCGCCCGGAGGGCACGCCAGCGGCGCGTGACGGCGCTGGTCGCGGGCCTGGCGGCGCTGGCCCTGGTGGCGACGTTCGTGGTCGCCGCGCTGGTGAACACGAGGCCCGACGAGGCGGCCGCCGAGGCCGGCCGGTGCGATCCGGGCACCACCGATGCCCGCGAGGGCCATGAGCTGCCCGACGTCGACGTCGCCGAGGACCGCACGTGGACGGTCACGCTGCACACCTGCGCGACGGGCACCGACCAGGACATCACGCTCGAGCTCGACGGCGCTGCGGCGCCGCAGGCGGTGGCCAGCTTCGTGACGCTCGCGGCCGACGGCTACTTCGACGGCACCGGCTGCCACCGGCTGACGACCTCGGGCATCTACGTGCTGCAGTGCGGCGACCCGACGTTCACCGGCGCGGGCGGCCCGGGCTACGAGTTCGGGCCCATCGAGAACGCCCCGCAGGACGACGTCTACCCGGCCGGGACGGTCGCGATGGCGCGTCAGGGCGGCAACGGCGAGTCGATGGGCTCCCAGTTCTTCCTCGTGTACGAGGACTCCCAGATCCCGTCGGACGAAGCCGGCGGATACACGGTCTTCGGGGAGATCACATCCGGCCTGGACGTCGTCCGGGCAGTCGCGGACGAGGGTGTGGCCGACAGCGCCACGGACGGCGCACCTGCCGGCCCCGTCACCATCGAAGGAGTTGAGACCCAGTGAGCGAGAGCACCGAGCAGGGAAGCGGACCCGTCGAGGACGTGGCCGCCACCGAGCCCGTGGCCGAAACTCCCGAGACGCCCGCGGCCGAGGAGACCTCGACCCAGGAACCGGCATCTGAGGCCACAACAGCGGAGGAAGCCACGGCGGAGCCGGCCACCGAGGCGGCGGCCGACGAGCCCGCGGCAGAGCCTGCGCCGAAGGACACGGCCGCCGAGGAGCCCGGGGTGGAACCGGCCCCTGAGGCGACGGCGACCGAGGAGGAGCCTGCGGCGGAGCCCTCCGCCGAGGCGTCACAGGCCGAGGAAGAGTCCGCAGCTGAGCCGGCCACCGAGGCGCCGCAGGCCGAGGAAGAGCCCGCGGCAGAGCCCGCCACCGAAGCGGCACAGGCCGAGGAAGAGCCGACCGGCGAGCCGGCTGCGGCTGACGAGGAGCCCGCCACCGAACCGGCCGCTGAGTCGGCAGGGGCCGCAGAGGCCGCAGAGCCGACAGAGGCCGCTGAGCCGGCGGAGGCGCCGGCCGAGGACGCCTCGACGCCTGCCGAGGCGGCGACGGAACCGGAAGCGGCGACGTCCGAACCGGAGGGCGACGCAGCGGCGGAAGCGCCCGAGAGCGCGGCGACGAAGATCGAGCCGACCGAGGAGCCAGAGGGCGAGGCCGCGCAGTCGGAGGCGGCGCAGGCCGCGGCCGCCCCCGCCCCGAAGCCCGACATCCCGAAGCCGTCGGCGATCCCTTCGCCCGCCGCGCTGGCCAGGCCGCGTCCCCCGAAGCCCGGCGCCCCGCATCCGGCGGCTCCGGGTGGTCGGCCCGCGGCTGCCGCCGCGCAGTCCGCGCCCGCCGCGGCGCCGGCGCCCGTCGTGCCCGTGGTGGACGACGCCGCCGCGACCGCCGAGGCGGAGAAGCACGGTCGTGTGGCCGAGGACGGCACCGTGTACGTTGTCGAGAAGTCCGGTGAGCGCGCCGTCGGCCAGTTCCCGGGTGTCGGCACCTCCGAGGCGCTCAGCCTCTACGTGCGGCGCTACCTCGACCTCGTCGCCAAGGTGACGCTGTTCGAGACCCGGCTCGACAGTGCCGACCTGTCGGTCAAGGAGATCGACCAGACGCTCGCCAAGCTCGCCGAGGAAACGGCCGAGCCGGCCGCCGTCGGCGATCTGGACAGCCTGCGTTCCCGGGTCGACGGCCTGAAGGACCGTGCGGCCGAGCGCCGGGCGGCGCTGGAGACGGAGCGTGCCGCCGCCAAGGCGGAGGCCGTCAAGGCGCGCGAGGCCATCGTCGAGGCGGCCGAGAAGATCGCCGGTACCGATCCGAGCAAGATGCAGTGGCGTCCCGCCGGGGAGGAGCTGCGCGCGCTCCTGGACCGCTGGAAGGCGGCGCAGCGCGGCGGTCCGCGGATCGACCGGGGCACGGAGGAGTCGCTCTGGAAGCGGTTCAGCCACGCCCGCACCGCCTTCGACCGCGAGCGCCGGCACTTCTTCGCCGACCTGGAGCAGCGGAACAAGGAGGCCAAGGCCGTCAAGGAGCTGCTGGTCTCGGAGGCCGAGGCGCTGTCGGACAGCACCGACTGGGGCTACACGGCGGGGGCGTACCGCGACCTGATGTCGCGCTGGAAGGCCGCGGGCCGCGCGTCCCGCAAGGAGGACGACGCCCTGTGGGCGCGGTTCCGGGCGGCGCAGGACAGGTTCTTCCAGGCCCGGGACGCCGCGAACGCGGCGATCGACGCAGAGTACGGGGAGAACCTCAAGGTCAAGGAGGAGCTGCTCGTCGAGGCGGAGAGGCTGGTCCCGGTCAAGAACCTGGCGTCCGCCAAGCGGGCGCTGCGCGGTATCCAGGACCGCTGGGACGCGGCCGGCAAGGTGCCGCGTCGTGACATCCAGCGCGTCGAGAACCGCATGCGAGCGGTGGAGAACGCGATCCGCGACGCGGAGCAGGAGCAGTGGCGCCGCAGCAATCCGGAGACGAAGGCCCGCGCCGAGGGGGCTGCCGCGCAGCTCGAGTCGGCGATCGCCGACCTGGAGTCCGATCTCGAGTCCGCCCGTGCCAAGGGCGACGACCGCAAGGTCTCGGAGCTCGAGTCCTCCCTGGCCGCGCGCAAGTCGTGGCTGGAGCAGGTCGTCCGGGCCGCCGAGGACAGCACGGCCTGACCCGGCGGTGCCCGGGCGGCTCCGGGCGGCGCGGAACCCTGGGCGGGGCCCCGGCAACCTGTGGACAACGGGTGCCGGGGCCCTGTCGTCCTAGGCTGGTGCGGTGCGACTCGCCCAACTGCTCGACACGCGCCCGTCGCCCGTGCCGCTGGTGGTCACCCCGGCGCGCGTGGGCGGCCCGGCGGCGTGGCAGGATCTGTTGCGGCGTGGCGCGCTCACGATCCTGCGCGACGCGCCCCTGGACACCGCCGGCGCGGTGGCTGTCCCGGCCGGCGTGCGGGTGACGCCCACGCACCGGGCGCTCGCCCTGGTCGCGTCGTCGGGCGGCATGCTCCCGGCCCGTGCCGTCCTGGCGGGCGGGTCGGCGGCGTGGGTGCACACCGGCCTGCGCGACGGGGTGCCCGCCCCGCGGCTGGCCGCCGACGCGGGTCTCCCGGAGCTGGCGCACGACGCCGGGGTCCGCCGCCCGGAAGTTCCCGCGGGCACGATCCTGCGATGCTCGCCCGGCCTGGCACGCGACACGATCGCCCTGGGCGGAGTTCCCGTCGCGACGCCCGCGCGTACCGCCGTGGACGTCGCCTGCCGCGTCCCGTTCGAGCATGCCGTGCCGGTCCTGATCGCCCTCGCGGCGGGGAGCGCGGATCTCGCCCCGGTGGATCTGAACCTGGTGGAACGCGCGCTGGAGGCGCGCCGCCGCGTCGTCGGCCGCCCTGCCGCCCGCCGGGCTATCGCCGCGGCGAGCTCGCGGGCGACGCTTCCGCTCGCGTCGGTGCCGTGACTCGACGGGCGCCGTCAACACGGGTCCGTCGGCGCGGGTCCGTCGGCGCAGCTCGGTGACCGCCGGTCCGTCGGTACCTGGACGTCAACGCGTCGCCGCCGCCCGGCCGGCTCCTCGGAGGACGGGCCCGCACGGGTGACCGTTCAGCGCACCCGGTCCTTGTCGCGGCTCGGCTGGACGCGCTTGGGCTCGCCCGGCTGCTTCGGGTACTCCGGAGGGTACGGGAGGTCGCCCAGCCCGTCCGCCTCGTCCTGGTCGGCGAGGTCCAGCGCGGGGCGCAGATCGCAGTCGAGCGCGGGATCGCGATCGGCCCGCAACGGCGCGAACAGGTCTCCCAGCTCGGCCAGCCTGCCGGGGGCGGTGCGGACGTCGAAGTCGTCGGGGTGTACCTGGTCCACCTCGTCCCAGGCCAGCGGCATGGAGACGGTCGCGCGGGCGTTGGCGCGGATGGACCAGGCCGACGCGATCGTGCGGTCGCGGGCCATCTGGTTGTAGTCCACGAAGACCTTCTCGCCGCGTTCCTCCTTCCACCACTTCGTGGTGACCTGGTCCGGCAGGCGCCGCTCCAGTTCGCGCCCGACGGCGATCGTGGCGCGGCGGGCCTGGGTGAACGTCCACTCCGGCGCGAGCGGCACGAACACGTGCAGCCCGCGCCCGCCCGAGGTCTTGGGATAGCCGGTCATGCCGAGTTCCTCCAGCAGCTCGCGCAGGTGCGGCGCGACGGCCGCGGCGCTCTCGTAGTCGGTGCCGGGCTGCGGGTCGAGGTCGATGCGGAGCTGGTCGACGCGCTCGGTGGCGTCGTCGTCGGGCCCGCGCCGTACCGGCCACGGGTGGAACGTGAGCGTGCCGATCTGTGCCGCCCACACCGCGACGGCGGGCTCGGTGGGGCAGATCTCGTCGGCGGTGCGGCCTGACGGGAACGCGATCCGGGCGGTCTCGACCCAGTCCGGGGCCCCCTTGGGGATGCGCTTCTGGTAGAACGCGTCACCGTGGCTGTCGGAGCGCGTGGCCATCACCGCCTCGGGGAACCATCCCTTCGGCCAGCGCTCCAGGGTGGTGGGCCGGTGCAGCAGGGCGCCGGTGATGCCGTCGGCGACGTCGGCGAAGTAGCGCACGACGTCGAGCTTGGTCAGCCCGGGGCCGGCATCGGACGGGGGGAACACCACCCGGTCGGGCGACGAGACACGCACGGTACGGCCGGCGACGTCGATCTCGACCGCCTTCGCCTTCTTCGCTGGAGCCATGGCCCCAACGTACGCCGGGTGACCGACATCGACGAGGGGTACGGCGGAGGGTCCGGGCGCGCGCCGCGACCCAGGACTCAGCGGGCCGTGCCCGGCGCGCCGGGCAGCAGCTCGCTCAGGTCGAAGCGGACGGGTTCGACCAGCTGTTCGTAGGTGCATGACGCCGGTTCCCGGTCCGGCCGCCAGCGCTTGAACTGCGTGGTGTGCCGGAACCGGGTGCCCTCCATGTGGTCGTAGCCCACCTCCAGCACGCGCTCGGGGCGCAGGGGCGTGAAGGACAGGTCCTTGCCGCCCGTCCACCGGGACACGGCCCCGGGCAGCCTGTCGCCGGCCTCGGCGACCGGCAGCGCCTTGGCCGGGTCGGCCCAGCCGCTCCACGGGTGCTCGTCCCCCTCGGGGGTGCCCGGCACGACCACGAGGTCCGCCAGCTCGGTGACCAGGGCCGCCCGCCTCGCCTCCGGGAACGACGCCGCCACCCCCACGAACTGCAGGTAGGCACCCGCGCCGCCACGGTCGTCGTCGTACAGCCCGAGGAGGAGAGAGCCGAGCAGCGGGCGCTCGGGGGTCGAGGTCTTGTGGAGGCGGTACCCGGCGAGGACGACGTCGGCGGTGCGGGAGTGCTTGATCTTCGCCATGGCGCGCTTGTTCGGCTGGTAGGTGCCGTCCAGCGGCTTGGCGATCACGCCGTCGAGGCCGGCGCCCTCGAAGACCTCGAACCACTCGTTCGCGACCGCGGCGTCGAGGGTCCGGGGCGTGGCGAAGACGAGCGGGCCGGTCAGGCCCAGGCCGTCCAGGACCGCGAGCCGGTCGGCGAGCGGACGCTCCAGCAGGTCGTCGTCGCCCACGGCGAGCACGTCGAACACGACCAGCGCCGCGGGCGTCGTCTCCGCGAGCATGTTCACGCGCGAAGCCGCCGGGTGGATCCGCTGGGACAGCAGCTCGAAGTTCAGGTGTGACCTGGTCCCGTCGTCACCGGCGGGCACCTGCGCGATGACGATCTCGCCGTCGACGACGCAGCGCTCCGGAAGCGCGTCGCGCACCGCCGCGACCACGTCCGGGAAGTACCGTTCCATCGGCTTGCCCGTGCGCGAGCCGATGTGCACGTGGTCGCCGTCGCGGTAGACGATCGCGCGGAAGCCGTCCCACTTCGGCTCGTAGACGTACGACTGCGGTTGCGGCTGAGCGGGCACCGTCGCCACGCTCTTGGCCAGCATGGGCTTGATCGGAGGCTGTACCGGCAGGTTCAGGATCTCGGCGGACATGGCCCCAGCATCGCGCACGACGCGAGCCGCCGCCGAGTCGATCGCCAGGTGCGCGTGTCGGCAGGCTCCGGGCGTCGGTGCGCCCGGCGCGGGTCACACCGGCAGCTGGGGGCGCTCCACCGGCTTGGTGCCCGTGATGCGGTGGACGTCGAAGACGCCCTCGACCTTGCGTACCGCCGCCAGGACCTGGGTCAGGTGGCCCGGCTCGGCCATCTCGAAGATGAAGCGGGACACGGCCAGTCGGTCGCTGGACGTGGAGACGAACGCGGAGAGGATGTTCACGTGGTAGTCGGACAGGACGCGTGTCACGTCCGACAGCAGCCGGGACCGGTCCAGCGCCTCCACCTGGATCTGGACCAGGAACATCGTGTTCGCGCCGGCGGTCCACTCCACCTCGACCAGACGCTCGGGCTGCTTGCGCAGTCCCTCCAGGTTCACGCAGTCCACGCGGTGCACGCTCACGCCCTGACCGCGGGTCACGAACCCGACGATCTCGTCGCCCGGCACCGGGGTACAGCACTTGGCGAGCTTGACCCACACGTCCGTGGTGTCCGAGCCCTTCAGCACGACGCCCGGGTCGCCGGTGCGGACCCGCCGCGGCGCGCGGTTGCCCGCACCCGGCCGCGCAGCCTCGGCCACGTCCTCGGTGGCGCCCTCGTCCCCGCCGAGGGCCTTGACCAGCTTCTCCACGACGTGCGCCGCGGACACGTGCCCCTCGCCCACCGCCGCGTACAGGGCGGACACGTCGGGGTAGCGCATCTCGTCCGCGAGCCCGACGAGCGTCTCGTGCGTCATGAGTCGCTGGATCGGCAGGCCCTGCTTGCGCATCGCCTTCGCGATCGACTCCTTGCCGGTCTCGATCGCCTCCTCGCGGCGCTCCTTGGTGAACCAGGCGCGGATCTTGTTGCGGGCACGCGGGGACTTCACGAACGCCAGCCAGTCGTGGCTCGGCCCGGCCGTCTCGGACTTCGAGGTGAGGACCGCGACGACGTCGCCGTTCTCGAGCGTGGAGTCCAGCGGGACCAGGCGTCCGTTCACGCGGGCGCCCATGGTCCGGTGCCCCACCTCGGTATGCACGGCGTAGGCGAAGTCCACGGGGGTGGCGCCGGCCGGGAGCGGCATCACGTCACCCTTGGGCGTGAAGACGTAGACCTCGTCGCCGCCGATCTCGAAGCGCAGCGAGTCGAGGAACTCCGACGGGTCCGCCGTCTCCTTCTGCCAGTCCACGAGCTGGCGTAGCCACGCCATGTCCTGGGCGTGGGTGTCCTCCTTGGCCTGCTGGCCGCCGCCGTTGCGGTCCTTGTACTTCCAGTGCGCGGCCACGCCGTACTCCGCACGGCGGTGCATGTCGTGCGTCCGGATCTGGATCTCCACGGGCTTGCCACCCGGGCCGATCACCGTCGTGTGCAGCGACTGGTACATGTTGAACTTCGGCATCGCGATGTAGTCCTTGAACCGGCCGGGAACCGGGTTCCATCGCGCGTGCATGGCGCCGAGCGCCGCGTAGCAGTCGCGCACCGTGTCCACCAGGATGCGCGTGCCCACCAGGTCGTAGATCTCCGTGAAGTCGTGGCCGCGGACGATCATCTTCTGGTAGATCGAGTAGTAGTGCTTCGGGCGGCCCATCACCGACGCCTTGATCTTCGCCGAGCGCAGGTCCGACTCGATCTGCCCCCTGACCACGCTCAGGTACTCCTCGCGGGCCGGGGCGCGTTCGGAGACCAGGTGCACGATCTCGTCGTAGACCTTGGGGTACAGGTTCTGGAAGGAGAGATCCTCCAGCTCCCACTTGATCGTGTTCATCCCGAGGCGGTGCGCCAGCGGGGCATAGATCTCGAGCGTCTCGCGGGCCTTCTTCTCCGCCTTGTGCGCGGGCACGTACTTCCAGGTGCGCGCGTTGTGCAGGCGGTCGGACAGCTTGATGACCAGCACGCGGATGTCCTTGGCCATCGCCACGACCATCTTGCGCACGGTCTCGGCCTGCGCGGCGTCGCCGTACTTCACCTTGTCGAGCTTGGTCACGCCGTCCACGAGCAGCGCGACGTCGTCACCGAAGTCGGCGCGGAGCTGATCGAGGGCGTAGTCCGTGTCCTCGACCGTGTCGTGCAGGAGCGCCGCCGCGATGGTGGTGCCCTCGAAACCGAGCTCGGCCAGGATCGTGGAGACCGCCACGGGATGCGTGATGTACGGATCGCCGCTCTTGCGCATCTGGCCGCGGTGCGCCTGCTCCGCGGTGACGTAGGCGCGCTCGATGAGCGCCAGGTCGGACCGCGGGTGGTTGCTGCGGATCACCTGCAGCAGGGGCTCGATGGCGGCGGGCGTCGTGGAGCCGGCACGCGCTCCGAACCGGGCCAGGCGGTGACGCAGGCCAGGTGCCGTGGTCGGCGTGGAGGCCGGCGCGGGCGAGGCGTCGTTCTCGGCCATGTGCATGCCTCCTTTGCGCCGGTAAGATGGCTCAGTCTAACGGCCGTGTGGTCTGACCCGGGCCTTCACCTCATTCCTGCGCGGGTCCGACTCGCAGGAGAGTAGTCACTTCGTGACCGTCGAGCCTCTCACGGCCGTGAAGCGCGGCGAGCTCGAGCAGAAAGGCCAGTCCGGCGACCACTCCGCCGCCGCGCCGTACGAGATCCGCGGCGGCGGCGGCCGTGCCGCCGGTAGCCAGGACATCGTCTACGAGAAGAACACGGGAACCCGCCTGAAGTGTTCCCGACCGCAGCTCGATCGACGCCGAGCCGTACTCCAGGTCGTAGTCGACCCGCTCGACCGGGGGCGGGAGCTTGCCCGCCTTGCGCAGGGGCAGGAAGCCGACGCCGAGCTTCGTGGCGAGCGGGGCCCCGAACAGGAACCCCCGCGCCTCCATACCGGCTACCAGGTCGACCTGCCCGAGCCCCGCGACCGCGACAGCAAATCCGTCGACGACGTCGGCCAGCCCGGACGCGTCCGCCAGCAGCGGCATGATGTCACGGAAGAGGATGCCCTCGGCCGGGTAGTCGGGAACGTCTCGGATCAGGGAGCGCACACGCGCCGCACGCTCCGGTGAAAGACCGGAGAGTGCGGAGAGAGCGATGTCGTCGGTCACGGGACGTGAGCCTACCGGGCGGGTACGACAGGGCCACGCGAGCAGTCCGGCATGCGACGTGGGACCCTCCCGGCGCGCTCGGCCCGCCGGGAGGGTCCGCCTCCTGAAGCATTCGCCACCGGAACGGCACAGCCACTGGAACGACCCGACCCCCGAGGGCGCATGCCCTCGGGGGTCGGGTCTGCCGCGAGATCGTGCTCAGCGGCCCTTGCGGCGCGGCTGCGCCCGCTGCCCCTGGTGGCCTCCCGGGATCAGCTGGGACGTGCCCGCCGCGGCGGCGGCCAGGGCGGCCTCCGACGCGCCGTCGCTCGCCAGCTCGTCACGGGCGGCCAGCACCTTGGCCGTGTGCTCCTTGATCTTCGGCTCGCTCTCCCGGAACAGCACGTCCAGCGGCGGGGCGAGGAAGATCGACGACGCGGCGCCCACGGCGATGCCGACGAACAGCGACAGCGACAGGTCCTTCAGCGTGCCCGCGCCGAGCAGGAAGGCACCCACGAAGAGGATGCCCGCCACCGGCAGGAGCGCCACCACCGAGGTGTTGATCGAGCGCACGAACGTCTGGTTCACCGCGAGGTTGGCCCGTTCGGCGTACGTGCTGCGCGTCTGCTCCAGCACCGTGGCGGTGTTCTCCCGGACCTTGTCGAACACCACGACCTTGTCGTAGAGCGAGAAGCCGAGGATCGTCAGGAAGCCGATGATGGTCGACGGCGTGACCTCCCAGCCGATCGCCGCGTACACGCCCGCCGACACCAGCAGGTCCAGGAGGACCGCGACGACGCCGGCCATGGCCATCCGCCACGCCCGGAAGTACAGCGCCATGAAGACGACCACCGCGCCCACGAACACGAGCGTGCCGTACAGCGCCTTCTGCGAGACGCTCTCGCCCCAGGTGGGGCCGATAAAGGAGGTCGTCACCTGCTCGGCGGAGACGCCGTAGGCGTCGGCCAGCGCATCGCGGACCGCGTTGAGCTCGGACTCGTCCGTGAGCTCGGCCGTCTGCACGCGGACCGCTCCGTCACCGACCTGGGTGACCAGCACCTCCTGGTTGGGTGCTACCGAGTGCACGGCGTCGATCCCCGGGTCCTCCTCGGTGCTGGCCGCATTGGAGACGGTGAACTCGGAGCCGCCGCGGAAGTCGATGCCGAGGTTGAGCCCCTGCAGCGCGATGATCGCGATCGACGCCACCGAGAACAGCGCGACGATCGAGAACCAGACCCGGCGCTTCTGCATGATCGGGTAGGACCGCTGGCCCGTGTACAGGTCGTTGCCCCACTGGGCGAAGTTGAACGCCATCAGAGCTGCTCCTCGTTCTTCGCGGCCTCAGAGGCGGCCTTGCGCTCCGCGGCCCGCCGCTCGGCGATCGTCATCCTGCGGCCTTCCGCCGTCCGGACGGGGGCCGCCGTGCCGGCGCCGCTCGGGACGCTCTGCGGCTGCGCGCCAGCGTACGCGGGCGTCCGCTCGGCGGGCTCGGGCTCCTCCTCGACGGCGTCCGGCGGCGTCTGCGTGGTGCCGGGCTCCCACTCGACCCGGCCGGCGCCCTTGTAGCGGGGGCCGGACGACAGCTGCAACCGGTCCGGCGACAGGCCGGACCACTTGTGACCGTCGCGGAAGAACGAGACCTTCGCGATCAACTCCATCATCGGGTGGGTGAACCAGATGACGACCAGGATGTCGATCACCGTGGTGAGCCCCAGCGTGAACGCGAAGCCGCGCACCCCGCCGACCGTCATGAAGTACAGGATGATCGCGGAGAGCAGGCTCACGGACTTCGCGGCGTAGATCGTGCGGCGGGCGCGGACCCAGCCGCGCTGCACCGCGAGGCGCAGGGAGCGCCCGTCGCGGAGCTCGTCCCGGATACGTTCGAAGTACACGATGAACGAGTCCGCGGTGAAGCCGATCGCGACGATCAGGCCCGCCACACCGGGCAGGGACAACCGGTAGCCCATCCCCCACGACAGCAGGGCGATCACGACGTAGGTCATGACACCGGCCACGACCAGCGAGGCGACCGTCAGGGCGCCGAGCGTCCGGTACTGGAACAGCGAGTACACGACCACGAGGATGAGGCCGATCAGTCCGGCGAACAGGCCACGCTGCAGCTGCTCCTCACCCAGCGTCGCCGAGACGTTGTTCCGCGACTGCACGTCGAACGTCAGGGGCAGCGAGCCGAAGCTGAGCTGGTTCGCCAGGGTGGCGGCGGAATCACGGGTGAAGGTGCCGGAGATCTCCGCCTGGCCGTTCGTGATGATGACGCCCGGGCTCAGCGAAGGAGCCGAGACCACGAGGCCGTCGAGCGTGATCGCGAACTGGTTCCGCGGCGACTCGAGGCCCTGCAGGCGCTCGGTGGTCTCGCGGAACGCCGTGGTGCCCTCGTCGTTGAACGCCAGGTTCACGACCCACTCGCCGGTCTGCACGCCGTTCGCCCCGACGCCGAGACCCGACGACGCCGAGGTCAGCTCGGTGCCGGCGACCTCGACGGGCCCGAGGATGTACTTGGCGGCCCCGGCCTGGTCACAGGTGACCAGCGGCAGGTTCGGGTCGTCGCCGCCCCCGCCCTCGAGGTTCTCCGGGTCGGTGCAGTCGGTCCGGTCCGCGAGCTCCTGGACGGCGGGCGTGATCTGGGCCAGATCGCTCGGGTCGGTCGGGTCGAGGTCCGCCTGCTCCTGCTTGATCTGCTCCAGCAGCTCCTCGTCCGAGGCGGCGGCGTTGCCTTCCTCGTCCTCGGTGGCAGAATCCTCGCCGTTCGCGTTCTCGCCTTCGCTGTCCGCGTTCTCGGAGTCGGCCTCGTCGCCGGACTCTCCCTCCGCGGCGGGATCGGCCGTCGCGAAGGGCGACGCGACCGTCAGCACCGGTCGGAACTTCATCTGCGCCGCCTTGGAGATCAGCGCGATCGTCTCGTCGTCCACCTTGCCGGGGATCTCGACGATGATCTGCCGGTCACCCTGCACCGCGATGTCCGCCTCGGTGACACCGTTCGCGTCCACGCGCTGGCGGATCACCCCAACGGCCTCTTCCATGGCCTCGGGGGTGATGTCCGAACCGTCGCTCGTGACGGCCTGCAGCACGATCTGGGTACCGCCCTGCAGGTCGAGGGCGAGTGCCGGGGCGAAGCTCGCCCCGCCGGGATTGTCTTCGGAGCGCGCGTCGAACTGCGATCCGGCCACGAGCACCGCGAGGGGCAGGAGCATCGTGAAGATCGTCATCAGGACGATCGTCCGGACCGGCCGTGAGCGCCGGTTGTCAGTCGCCAACTTGTCGTCTCTTCTCGGTTGCGCGCCGCTGCGGCGGCACGGGTTCGACGCCGCCGCAGGCTCACACCCCCAGCGACGCGGTCGTCACTTGCCGTCGGTGTCGTCGTCCTTGCGCGCCTGCTGGTCGCGGTACTCGCGCTGGGCGGAGTCCAGACCGGAGATGTCGTCCGGGACGTCGATCACGTCGGGCCCGATGGTACTGCCCGAACCTTCTTGCTCGCTGACCTCGGACTCGTCCGTGTCGTCCGAGTCCTCCGGGACCGGCGTCGCGAACTGGGCCGGGATCTCCTTGACCGCGGGCATGACCCAGTCGGTCACGTGGCCGTCCGAGGACTCGATCCGCACGAGCTGCCGGTCCGTGTCGACGGCGACGACGACGCCGACCATGCCGGACTGGGTCATGACCTCGATACCGGGCTGCAGGCTCTCACGGAACTGGGCAGCGGCCCGCTGCTGCTTGCGGCTGCGGCTCGTGGTGAAGAAGAGCATCGCCGCGAGCGCGATGATGAGAATAAGGAAGGTGATGTCCACGTCTGTCCAGTCAAGGTCGGTGTCAGGGGTGCCGACCCAGTCTATGCGTCGAAGAGCGTGTCCGTCGTCGCCCTTGTGGACGGCGCCTCGCCGCCCTGCTGCGCCGGGGCTCCCGAGGCGTGCGGAGGCGTCAGCCCCAGGTGCTCCCAGGCCGCGAGAGTGGCCACCCGGCCCCGGGGCGTGCGGGCGATGAGACCCTCGCGCACCAGGTAGGGCTCCGCGACCGTCTCGACGGTGTCCGACTCCTCCCCGACGGTCGCCGCAAGCGTCGTGAGGCCGACAGGGCCGCCGCCGAACCGCGTGCACAGCGCCGTCAGCACCGACCGGTCCAGCCGGTCCAGCCCGATCGCGTCGACCTGGTACACCCGCAGCGCGGACTTCGCCGCGTGCAGGTCCAGCGTGCCGTCGCCGCGCACCTGCGCCCAGTCCCGCACGCGGCGGAGCAGGCGGTTCGCGACCCGGGGCGTGCCACGCGAGCGCCCGGCGATCTCCGCGGCGGCGTCGCGCCCGACGCCGGTCCCGAGCAGGCCGGACGAACGGAGGATGACCTGCTCCAGCTCGGCCGGCGAGTAGAAGTCCATGTGCCCGGTGAACCCGAACCGGTCCCGCAGCGGCGCGGGCAGCAGACCGGACCGCGTGGTCGCCCCGACGACTGTGAACGGCGGCAGCGCGAGCGGGATCGCGGACGCGCCCGGCCCCTTGCCGACGATGATGTCGACCCGGAAGTCCTCCATCGCGGAGTACAGCAGTTCCTCCGCGGGCCGGGCGAGGCGGTGGATCTCGTCGATGAACAGCACCTCGCCCTCCTCCAGGGAGGAGAGCACGGCCGCGAGGTCTCCCGCGTGCTGGATCGCCGGCCCGGACGTGATGCGCAGGTTGGCGCCGATCTCGGCCGCGATGATCATCGCCAGAGTGGTCTTGCCCAGCCCCGGTGGCCCGGACAGGAGCACGTGGTCCGGCGCGCTCCCCCGGGCGACGGCCGCCCGCAGCATGAGCGAGAGCTGCTCGCGCACGACGGGCTGGCCCACGAACTCCTCCAGCCGCTTGGGGCGCAGCGCCGCCTCGGCCGCCCGCTCGACGTCGTCGGACGCCGTGCCGACGAGCCGCGGAGGGCCGTCCTCCGTGGTGAACGCGCCCGCCCCGGTGGTCGCCTCCTCAGCCACGAGCGCCCCCGAGGACGCGCAGCGCCGCCCGCAGCGTGGTGGCCACGTCCGCCGGCGCGACGGCGTCCTCCCCGGCCTCGGCGAGCACCTTCGCCACCGCGTCCTCCGCCGACTTCACCGGCCAGCCCAGGCCCGCGAGCGCCTCGACGACCTGCTCGGTCCCGGGGTCGGTCACGAATGCGCCCGTCGGCCCCGGGCCGTCGTCGGGCACCCGTCCGGCGACGGCGGACGGCGGGCCGAGTCGGTCGCCGAGTTCCAGGAGGATGCGCTGCGCGCCCTTCTTGCCGATGCCGGGCACGCGGGTCAGCGCCGCCGTGTCCTCGGCAGCCACGGCGCGACGCAGCCCCTCGGGCGGGTACACGGCGAGCATCGCGAGCGCCAGGCGCGGCCCGACGCCGCTGACGGTCTGCACGATCTCGAAGACATCACGCTCGTCGGCGTCGGCGAAGCCGTACAGGGTCATCGAGTCCTCTCGGACGACCATGCTGGTGGCGACCCGGGCCTCCGCTCCGACCCGCAGGGCGGCGAGGGTGCCGGGCGTGGCGTGCACCAGATAGCCGACGCCGCCGACGTCGACCACGGCGCGGTCCAGTGTCACGTGCTGCACGGTTCCCGTCAGCGAGGCGATCACGGGTGCTCCTTCCGGCGGCTGCGGTGGTCGGGCTCGCCGGGGCCGGCGTTCCCCTCGAACGTCCGTGCGATCCTAGCGTGACCGCCGGCCCCGGCGAAGGCGACGCGCAGGGACGGGCGGAAGCCCACCCGGAACGGGGAGGCGCGTCCTCAGGACGGCAGCGTGTCAGCCCTTGCGGCGTGCCGCCGCCTCCGCGGCCGCCCAGGCGCGCTGGGCGGAGGTCAGCTCATGCCGCTCTCCCCCTTGCAGCGCGCCCGCCGGGCGCCACAGATGGCAGACCGCGAGCGCCAGTGCGTCCGCGGCGTCGGCGGGTTTCGGGGGGTCGTCGAGCCGCAGGATGCGGCTGATCATCTTCGTGACCTGCGCCTTGTCGGCGCGGCCGGAGCCTGTCACGGCGGCCTTGACCTCGCTCGGGGTGTGCAGGGCCACGGGGATGCCGCGGCGGGCGGCGGCGAGCATCGCGATGCCCGCCACCTGGGCGGTGCCCGTCACGGAGGCGACGTTGTGCTGTGCGAAGACCCGTTCGACGGCGACGACGTCGGGCACGTGTGCCTCGATCCACTCGTCGAGGCCCTCGGCGATCCGCAGGAGACGCAGGTCCACCGACAGGTCGGCGTCGGACCGGATGACGCCCACGCCGGCCATCTGCGCCCGGCGCCCGGGCAGGGAGTCGACGACGCCGACTCCGCACCTGGTCAGGCCAGGATCGACTCCGAGAACGCGCACGCCTCACGATCTCACACGAACACCGCTGCCCCCGGCACGCACGCCGGAGGTTGCTTCCGTGACCTCGCGTCGAGCGACGGCGGCCCCACGGGACCGTCGAGCGCGCTTCATACGATGTGAGGCGAGTCCCGCTGCCAGGCACCCCACACGGGTGGCCCGGCAGCGGGGTGAGGTCGTCACTCCTCGGCGTCGAGTGCTTCCATGACCTCGTCGCTCGCGTCGAAGTTCGCGTAGACGTTCTGTACGTCGTCGCTGTCCTCGAGGGCGTCGATGAGGCGGGTGATCTTCTTCGCGCCCTCGACGTCGACCTCGACCTGCATCGACGGGTGGAATACGACGTCGGCGGAGTCGTAGTCGATTCCGGCGTCCTGGATGGCCTTGCGCACGGGGACCAGGTCCGTGGCCTCGGACATGACCTCGATGACCTCACCGAGGTCGGTGACCTCCTCGGCACCGGCGTCGAGCGCGGCCATCATGACCTCGTCCTCCCCCACGCCGTCGGACTTCGGCACGACGACCAGGCCCTTGCGCGAGAACAGGTAGGACACCGAGCCCGGGTCGGCGAGCGAGCCGCCGTTGCGGTTGAACGCGGTGCGCACCTCGGCCGCGGCACGGTTCTTGTTGTCGGTGAGGCACTCGACCAGCACGGCGATGCCGTTGTTGCCGTAGCCCTCGTACATGATCGTCTGGTAGTCGACGGCGTCGGCGCCCTCGCCGGAGCCGCGCTTGACCGCGCGATCGATGTTGTCGTTCGGGACCGAGGACTTCTTCGCCTTCTGGACGGCGTCGAACAGTGTCGGGTTGCCGGCGAGGTCACCACCACCGGTACGCGCCGCGACCTCGATGTTCTTGATGAGCTTCGCGAACAGCTTGCCGCGCTTGGCGTCGATCGCCGCCTTCTTGTGCTTGGTCGTGGCCCACTTGGAGTGACCTGACATGTACCCGTTAACTCCTTCGCGAATCTTCGATGATGCGGGCGAACAGTCCGTGCACGCGCGCGTCCCCCGTGATCTCCGGATGGAAGGCGGTGGCGAGCAGCGGGCCCTGCCGTGCTGCGACGATCTTACCGGCGGCCGCCACCTCGCGGCCCGACGTGTCGGTCCCGGGGATCCGGGCGAGCACCTCGACGTCGTCGCCGGCCTCCTCGATCCAGGGCGCACGGATGAAGGCGGTACGCACGGGGCCGCCGGGGACGCCGCCCATCTCCAGGTCGGTCTCGAACGAGTCGACCTGCCGCCCGAAGGCGTTGCGCCGCACCACGACGTCCATGCCGCCGAGCGTCTGCTGGTCGGCGGTGCCCGACGTGATGCGGTCCGCGAGCAGGATCATTCCCGCGCACGAGCCGTACACGGGCAGGCCTTCCTTGATCATCGCGCGCAGCGGCTCGGCCAGGCCGAACACGTGCAGGAGCTTGTCGATGGTGGTCGACTCCCCGCCCGGGATCACCAGCCCGTCGACCGCCTCCAGCTCGGAGGTGCGGCGCACCGGGATCGCGCGGACGCCCACGCTCCCGAGCGCCGCGGCATGCTCTCGGACGTCGCCCTGCAGGGCGAGGACTCCGACGGTAAGTGTGCGTGTCACGGGAGTCGATCCTATGACGACGTCGGAGCCCCGCCCTCCTCGATGTCCACCAGGACGTCCACGGCCCCCGTCGGCGAGCCGCGCAGCCTCCGCTCCCGCGCGACGAGTTCGACGCTCTCGTCGCGCAGCGCGAACGCCTCCTGCACCGCGGCGGTGGCGGCCTCGGCGCGACCGAGGCTACGCAGCACCGTGGCGAGATTCGTCAGGGCGACGGCGAGGCTGTCCTGGTGGTGCGGGCGCTTCGAGCGCGCGAGGTCGCGCAGCATGCTCACGGCCTCCGTCGCCGGGGCGACGGCGTCGAGCGGCCGGCCCGCCTCGGTCAGCCGCACGCCCAGGCGCGACAGCGAGCGGGCCAGATCCTCCTCGTACCGGCCGGGCAGCCGGGCCGCCAGCTCGCGGCGGATGGCCACCGCCTCCTCCTCCAGCGGCAGCGCCTCGGCGAACCGGCCGAGCCGCGCGTAGGTGACCGCCAGGTTGGAGCACGACGTCGCGAGCATGTCGCGGTAGCGCTGCGGTGTCTCCTCGGCCAGCTCACGGCGGATCCTCACGGACTCCTCCTCCAGGCCCGCGGCCTCGGCCGCGCGGCCCTGCTCCGACAGCAGCGACCCGAGGCCCGCCAGCGACCACGCGACCAGCCACCGCATCCCGACCGGGTCCTGCCGCGCGAACCGGCGCCGGATCGACAGGGCCTCCCGCGCCGCCGCGACCGCCTCGGCCGGCCGGTCGAGCTGCGCCGCCGCGTCGCTGAGGTTCGACAGCGCGAAGGCGAGGTACTGCTCGTGCTCCCCGGGACGACGCAGCGTGAGCCGCCGCCGGATCTCCACGGACTCGCGCAGCCCGTCGATCACGTCGGCCGCCCGGCCGAGGTCGACCTGCCCCACGGTGTTCGCCAGCACGAGCGCGAGCATCGCCTCGTGCGCGGCGGGGTCGCGGGCCACGAGCCGCCGCAACGTCGCCACGGAGGCCGTGTGGCACACCTCGACCTGCTCCGGGCGCCCCAGGAAGTCGTAGGTGATCGCCATCCCGTTCAGGGCGTTCGCCAGCATCGGGTCCATCCACACCCGCTCCCCGGCAGGCGCGGCCCGGCACACGGCCGCGACCTCGTCCGAGATCTGGAGCGACTCGGTGTACCTGCCCTTGCCGAACAGCACGCCCGCCATCACCATGCGGGCCTCCAGCAGCGGCACGTGGTACCGGTGCGGGGCGTGCCGGGCCAGCTCGCGCCACGCCGTGACGGCCCCCTGGGCAGACGGCGGCACCTCGTCGTACGTCTCCGGCGCCCCCAGCGCCCGCGCGAGCGTCGCGGTGGCGTCCGCCTTCTCCGGCGTCACAGGCCCGCTGTCGGAACCGTGCTCGCCGACGACGGCGGTGAGCCGCTCCGCCAGCCCCAGCGCCACGTCACGCGGCAGCGGGCGGCGGCCGAACAGCCGCAGCACCTGGGCGAGCGCCTCCGCGTCGTCGGGCAGCGCGTCCGCCACCCGTTCCAGCAGCACCGTCGCGAGGCGCGCGGCCTCGGGCACACCCGGGTCGTCGACGTCGAGCCGGTGGGCGAAGACGGCGACACGGAACGCCTGCGGTGCGTCCAGGCCCGTTGTGCAGGCCCGGACCCGGGCGGGATCGGCGGCCAGGGTCCGCGCGACGTGCAACTCGGCCAGCCGGTTCGGCAGTCCTCCCGGCCCGCTCATCGGTGACGGGCGCCGGGGGCCGGGGCCGGGCACGCCGTGGAGCGGGCGCTCGGGCCCGAATTCCTCGCCGCGCAGCAGCGCTCCGGCGATCTCCTCGTCCGGGGCCTCCCATCCCTCGCGCTCCACGTCGAGCAGCGCCCCGACGCCGCGCGAGACGTCCGCGACACCGCCGCGCAGGAGCGCTGCCAGGGCCGCGGCGTGAACGTCCAGGAAGGGCGCCGCCTCGGGACCTTCCCGCACCTCGGGGACGGCGGGCGCGGTCGCTGCGAGTTTCCGCTGCACCCCGGCACGCCGGGCGAAGGCGCGCATGGCGGCCGACACCAGCGTCGCGGCGGGTACCCGGGGCGGGGCGAGGTGGACCTGCGACGTCGGCACCGGCTCCGGGCCTGCCCAGAGGTCACACGCCCAGCGCAGCCGGGTCCACCATTCCCGCCCGGCGCGGCCCAGCAGGACCACGCGCAACCGGGTGTCCCCCGCGCCGGCCAGCGCGCCGAGCTGCTCGGCCAGCCGGGGGTGCGCCGCGGCGTCGTCCACCACGACCAGGACGCGCCCGCCGCGGCAGGCCGCGGCGACCTCGGCCGGCGAGTCGTCCGGTTCCGGCCACACGCACGTCCACCCGCGCCGGCGCAGCCGCGCCGCGAGCTCCAGCGCGAGACGCGACTTCCCGACCCCGCCCGTGCCGGTGACGAAGCGGACCTGGACGCGGGAGCGCTCCCGGCACCACGAGTGGAGCTCGTCGAGTTCGGCGTCGCGCCCCGCGAACGGAACGATCCGCAGCGCCGGATCCAGCAACCCGGCCGCGGAGACCTTCGCACGCTGTGCACGCAGGCGGCTGTCGGGGTGAGGGGGACGCCACATAGGCATATTCAAACTCATGCACGCTCCGATCGCGCAGTGATGAAATGACCTTTGCGCGATCCATCGTTCGGCAATACCGCCTCGATGTCCGCAAGCACACGCACCGAACGCGCAAGATCGTCGCCGAAGCGCCGTTGGTCCGTGGCGGCGAGCCGGTCCCGGATCCGCACCGCCTCCCGTGCGGACGCGGCCGCCGAGACGTACCGGCGCTGCTCGCCGAGCGCGACGGCCAGGGCCGTCAGGGCCGAGGCCAGGCCCGGCAGGTGCTTCTCCGGATGCTCCCTGCTCAGGTCGCGCAGCGCCCCGACCGCCTCGTGCAGCGGGCCGACGGCGTCCTGGGCGCGAGAGAGATCCGTGAAGGTCGCCCCCAGGTTGGCGAGCACCGTCGCCAGGTCCGGGAGGTGCTGCCACCGGTCGTCGCGGGCCACCTGCCGCATGAGTGCCACGGCCTCTCGCGTGGGCTCGACGGCGTCCTCGGTGCGCCCCATGTCGGAATACCGGACGCCCAGGTTCGACAACGACCGGGCAAGGTGCTGGCGGTGCCGGCTGACGGAGGAGCGCAGGACCAGGTCCCGGCGGATCTCCACGGCCTCGTGCTCCAGCCGCAGGGCGTCGCCGAACCTCCCGAGCCGCGAGTACGTCACGCCGAGGTTGGAGCAGGACGTGGCTAGCTCCTCGCGATAGCGTCCGGGGGCCTCACCGGCGAGCTCACGCCGGATCGCCAGCGCCTCCTCCTCCAGCGACAGCGCCTCGTGCGGCCGCCCCTGCTCCGACAGCAGGACGCCGACACCGGACAGGGACCACGCCAGCTCGAACCGCAGCTTGGGCGCGCCACCCCGGTCCGACGACGCCGCCTTCCGCAGGGCCCGCCGCCGCAGCGCCAGCGCCTCCTGCCCCGCGGCGAGGGCCTCGGCCGCCTTTCCCAGCCCGGCGAGCGCATGGCTGAGATTCGACAGGCTGTACGCCAGGTGCCGCTCGAACGCGTCCGGCCGGTCGCGCGCGAGCCTGCGCCTGATCGACACCGATTCGCGCAGGCCCTCCAGCGCCTCGCCGGGCCTGCCCCGGTTCACCAGGAGCAGCAGGTTGGCCTGAACGCGCGCGAGGGTCTCCTGGTACGCCACAGGGTCGCGGCCGACCAGCCCGCGCAGGAGCGATACGGCGCGCTCGTGGTACCAGCGCGCCGCGTCCACGCTGCCCGGGGCGGTCGTCAGCTCCAGCGCGTACATCCCCCACGCGAGCTCCGGCTCCGACCACGCCGCCTCCGCTTCGGGTACGGAGCTCCACGCCGACACGGTCTCTTCCACCAGCCGGGCGCCCTCCTCGTCGCGTCCGGTGCCGAAACTCACGACCGCGAGGTCGCGCATCGCGCGCCACAGCGCGGTCCGGTAGCGCAGCGGGTCGGCCCGGGTGATCCTCCGCCACATCGCCTCGGCCCGCTCGGCGGGGTCGAGCGCCTCGTCCGAGTGGCCCGCCTCCTCGAGCGCGCGCGCCCAGGCGCCGAGCGCCTCGGCCTGGCCGGTCGTGTCCCGGCCCGCCGCGTTCGCCGTGACCACCGTCACGAGCCGGGACGCCAGGTCCGCGGCCTGCGCCGCAGGCACCGGCCGCGCGGGGAACAACCGCAGGATCCGTTCCAGATGCTCCGGGCCGTCCGACAGCTGGGTCGCCACGCGCTCCAGCAGCGCGCCCGTGAGGCGACCCGCGCCGGTCACCGCCGGGGTGTCGACGTCCAGGCGGAACGCGAACATGGCGACCTCGAACGCCTCGTCGGGCGTGATCCTGGCGGTGCAGACCTCCGTCATCCCGGGCGCGGCGGTGAGCGTCCGCGCCACGTGCAGTTCCGCGAGCCGGTCCGGCAGGTCGCGGCGGTCGCCGCAGAGCAGGGCGCGGGCGACGGCGGCGTCGGTGTCCTCCCACCGGTCCCGTTCCTGGTCCAGCAGCGCCGCGGGTCCCCTGGCGACGTCGACCACCGCCCCGGCACCGCCTGGGTCGTCCGTGGCAAGGACCGCCAGGACGGCGGCGTGCACGTCACCGAAGCACGGCGGATCCGCGTCGGCGGGCAGGTCGCCGGCAACGAGTTCCGGGGCCTGCGTCCCGAGGCGGGACGCGAACGCCGCCGCCGCGGTCCGGACCAGCCGGTCCAGGCTCTGCGCCGGGGGGCCGGCATGCGCGATCGAGGTCGGCACGCTCGCCGCGTCCGCCCACAGGGTGCTCGCCCACCGCAGCCTCGTCCACCATTCCCGGCCCGTCCGGGCGAGCAGCAGCACCCGTATCCGCCCCGCCTCGGTGTCCCCGAGCGCGGCGAGCTGGTCGCCCAGGCGGGGGAACGACGCGGCGTCGTCCACGACGACGAGGACGCGCGGGCCGCGGCACGCCGCCGCCACGTCCCGGGGGTCATCGGCAGGGTCGAGCCAGACCGACCGCCAGCGGCGGCGGTTCAGGCGCGCGCTCAACTCCACGGCGATCCGCGACTTGCCGCTGCCTCCGAGCCCGGTCAGCAGCCGCACCCGGACGGCCTCGGATCCGCCCGCCCAGTTCGTGAGGTCGGCCATCTCGGCGTCGCGCCCGGAGAACGGCACGACTCTCAGCGCGGGATCGAGCAGGCGCACGGGCCCGCCGTCGGGCAGTGACGACGCCGGCCCGCGACGGTTCCAGCCCTCTCGCCCACGCAGCACGGGGCAAGTCAACCGCAACCAGGGCACTCAACACCAGAACGCCGTGCGTGTCCGCGCGGTCGCGGGCGGTGTCGATCCAGGATGGCGCGGGCCGCGGCACGCTCACGGATCCGATCGGAGCCGGCTCGGCAGCAGGAACTCCAGGTGTTCCTCGGCCACCCTGCGCTCGACGACCTCGATCGGCCCCTGCTCGGCGATCGTCGTGACCACCTCGTCCACCAGGGCCGGCGGGGCCGAGGCCCCGGCGGTCACCGCGACGGTCTCCTTGCCCCGCAGCCACGCGAGATCGATCTCGTCCGCGTCCTCGATCAGGTGCGCCTCGGTCCCCGAGCCCCGCGCCAGCTCCACCAGGCGGTTCGAGTTGGAGGAGTTCGCCGAGCCGACCACGAGGACCAGCTCGGCCTCGTCCACCACCGCCGCGACCGCCGCCTGGCGGTTGGTGGTGGCGTAGCAGACGTCGTCGCGACCCGGCCCCTTGATCCGCGGGAAGCGCCGTCGCAGCGCAGCTACGATCGCCTCCACCTCGGCGACCGCGAGGGTGGTCTGGCTCAGGTAGGTGAGGCGGTCCGGATCGGGGACCTCGAGACGCCCGACGTCCCCGACCCGCTCGACCAGCACCGTCCGCTCCGGGGCCACCCCCGTCGTGCCGATGACCTCCTCGTGGCCCGCGTGACCGATGAAGACGATCGTGTCCCCGGCTCCGGCGGCCCGGCTCGCCTCGTGGTGGACCTTGGTCACCAGCGGGCAGGTGGCGTCGACGACGTCGAACCCGCGCCGCTCGGCCTCCCGCCGGACGGCCGGCGCCACGCCGTGAGCCGAGAACACCACCCGCGCCCCCGCGGGTACCTCGTCCAGCTCCGAGACGAACACCGCTCCCCGTGCCTCGAGGTCGCCGACGACGTGGGAGTTGTGGACGATCTGGTTGCGCACGTACAGCGGCGGGCCGTGCCGGTCCAGCAGCCGCTCCACGATGTCGATGGCGCGCTCGACCCCGGCGCAGAAGGACCGGGGCGAGGGCAGCAGCACGCGGCGGGTCGCGGTCACGACAGCCTCCCGATCGTCCTGACGGCCAGGGCGCCGAGTTCGTCGGCCACCTCGGGCACCAGGCCCGCCTGGTCCAGGCTCGCCACCGCGGCGGCGACGAGCGACTCGGCCGACTCCAGGCTGGCCCGCCGCCCGCCGCAGGCGTCGACCAGGTCCGCGGCGCGCCGCAGCCCGGCCTCGTCGAGCGGTTCGACCGCGGCGAGGAAGCGGGCCAGGTCTGCGGATTCGGGGTGGCCCGAGCCGAGCGCGGCCGTCACCGGCAGGGTCTTCTTCCGGTTGCGCAGGTCGGAGTAGACGGCTTTGCCGGTGACCTCCGGGTCGCCCCAGATGCCCAGCAGGTCGTCGACGTGCTGGAAGGCGAGGCCGAGCTGGGCCCCGAACTCACGCAGGGCCTTGACCTGGTCCCCCGTACCACCGGCGAACAGGGCGCCGAGCGCGGTCGCACAGGCCATGAGCGAGGCGGTCTTGGCCTCGGCCATCGCCACGCACTCGGCGAGGCCGACCCGTTCGCGTTGCTCGAAGCGGGCGTCGGCCAGCTGCCCGTCGACCAGCGCGCGGACCGTCGCCGCCAGCAGGCCCGTCCCGGTCGCGGCCCGCTCGTGGCCGGAGCCGGCCAGGACCTCGAAGGCCAGGGCGTGAAGCGCGTCGCCGACGAGGATCGCGTCGGTGACACCGAAGACCTTCCACACCGTGGGGCGGTGCCTGCGCATGGTGTCCTGGTCGATGATGTCGTCGTGGACGAGTGAGAAGTTGTGCACGAGCTCCACGGCCACGGCCGCGGGCACGGCGGGCCTCCAGTCGTCGGCCACGGCCTTGGCGGCCAGCAGGGTCAGCAGCGGTCGCAGGGCCTTGCCGGAGTTCGCGCCCGCGGGTTTCCCCGCGGCGTCCGCCCAGCCGAAGTGGTAGGACGCGACGCGGTAAGCGGCATGCGGAAGCCGGGCGACGGCCGCCCGCAGACCGCCGTCGACGGCCTCGCGCTCGAACGTGTATCGGTCGGTCAGGACGGTCATGGGTCCTCCCCTGGACGGTCGGTTCGGGATCGTCTCCACCACGGATCCGGGGCGGCCGGCGCGACGTCCGACGCCGCGCGGGCCGCCCCGGCCGGTCAGCGTCCGACCTCGACGTTCTCGAGCACGCCGAGCGCGTCTGGCACCAGGACCGCGGCGGAGTAGTAGGTGCTGACGAGGTAGGACATGACGGCCTTCTCGTCGATCCCCATGAACCGGACCGACAGACCCGGCTCGTACTCGTCCGGGAGACCGGTCTGACGCAGGCCGACGACGCCCTGGTCGGCCTCGCCGGTACGCATGCACAGGATCGACGTGGTCCGCGCCTCGGTGATCGGGATCTTGTTGCACGGCAGCACGGGGATGCCCCGCCAGGCCGGGATGTGGTGACCGTGGAAGTCGACCGTGGCCGGGTAGAGGCCCCGCTTGTTGCACTCACGCCCGAACGCGGCGATCGCCTTCGGGTGGGCCAGCAGGTACTCGGGCTTGCGGCGCCGGCTGATGAGCTCGTCCATGTCGTCCGGCGTGGGCGGGCCCGAGCGGGTCGGGATCCGCTGGTTCAGCGCGGCGTTGTGCAGCAGGCCGAACTCACGGTTGTTGACCATCTGGTCCTCCTGCTGCTCGCGGAGTGCCTCGACGGTGAGACGGAGCTGCTGCTCCATCTGGTTCATCGGCTTGTTGTACAGGTCCGCGACGCGGGTGTGGACGCGCAGCACCGTCTGCGCCACCGAGAGTTCGTACTCACGCGGCGCGAGCTCGTAGTCGACGAACGTCCGCGGCAGGTCCGGCTCCCCCGCGTGGCCGGCGGCGATGTCGATCGCGGACTCGCCGTACCTGTTGGCCCGCGCCGACACGCGTGCCCGGTAGGCGTCGAGGTGCCCGGCCAGGGACGGGGACCGTTCGGCGAGTTCGGCGATCGCCGCGACCGGGAGGGTGAGCACCGTCGTGTCCACGTCGGCCACGATGTCGCGGCGCCAGACCGGCTCGCCGTCGGTCAGCGCCTGCTCGCCGATGTGCGCGCCGTCGGCCATGCGTTCGAGGATCGCCCGTTCCCCGTAGGGTCCGTCACTGAGGTGGTCGACGCGCCCGTGCGCGATCAGGTACAGCCCGTCGACCGGTTCGCCGACGGTCGCGATCGCCTCACCCCGCCGCACCACGCGCTGCTCGAAGCGCTCGGCCATCGCCTCGAGCACCGGCAGGTCCTCGTACCCGCGCAGCTCGGAGATCTCGTTCAGCTCGGCCGGGATGACACGGATCGTGTCGCCCTCGGTGATGAACTCGATCTTGCCGTCTCCGACGGTGTACGTCAGGCGGCGGTTGACGCGATAGGTGCCGCCGGACGTCTGGACCCACGGCAGGATCCTGAGGAGCCAGCGGGAGGTGACCTCCTGCATCTGCGGCACGGACTTGGTGGTCGATGCGAGATTCCGGGCTGCGGCAGTGCTGAGACTGGTCGGCGCGGATCGATCGTCGGCGGTCAGGCCCGAGGGGGCCGGGCTGTTGAGAGCGGGATCAGTCACGCTGAGTGTTCCTCTCGTCGTAGCTGCTGCGATGCGGAGATCGCCGGTGGCATCCCGGCAGGAATGCCGCTCGTGATGCACTCGTCCGGGCATGTCACCCGTGAGGCACCTGTGCGGGTTCGACGACGGCCGGGTGGCCGGCGGCTCCCCCACCCGCCGCTGTTCGCGGCGGAGTCCGTGAACGGACCGAGCCGGACGGCCCGGCCCCCGCGCCTCAGCGCACCGCCTGGAGCAGGCGCTCGACGCCCGGCCCCGCCGTCGATCCGGGCGCCGCGTCCGGAGTGCGCCGCAGTTCCTCCGGGCGGTACCGGCTGGTCTCGGCGTGCCAGTGGTGGATCGCCGCGACCCAGTTGCGCAGGTCCTCGACGTAGGCGTCCAGGCCACGGCGGGCGGGCTCGTCCAGTCCGAACTCCGCGGCGAGTCCGGGGATCTCGGTGGCGGCGACCAGCTCGAACTGCTCGATGCGGGAGGTCATCAGATCGTTCACCACCGCGACCGCCTCGTCCTTCGAGCAGCCCAGATACTCCTCGACCACGACGACCCCGTTGACGAGCTCGCCCTCGATCTCGATCTCCTTCTGGTAGGAGAAGAGGTCGTTGAGCAGGCAGCAGGCGTCCTGAACGCTGTTCTCCAGCGCCCGGACCGGACGGCTGGCGAACACCTCGTCGGGAACCGTCCGCCCGGTCGTCAGGCGCGCCAGCGCCATCGTCATGTCCGAGCCGAACGTGCCGCGCCGCATCTCGATGTAGTCGACCGGGTCGGGCACGCGGTTCTGAGCGGACTGGTGCAGTTCCCACGTCATGGCCTCGAGCATCGACTCGACAGCGGCGCGGAACTCGGCTCGTCCCCGCTCGTGCAGCCGGGCGGCGGTGCGGCGCCACAGGTCGGCGAGGCCCTTCTCGACCGGGTTCGCGGGCTCGGGAGCCGGGCGGAGATCGGTCGGCATGCACCGCACCAGGCGCGCATTCTGCGCGAGGGCGGCTGCCGGTCCCCGCCCCCTGCCGAAGACCGCCGGATAGTAGTCGTCGATGTAGGTGCCCCAGGTCAGCCAGTCGGCGGAGGTCTCGAGCTCCGCGGGAGTGGCGTCCGGGTCGATCCCGGCCGAGCACAACGCGAAGTCGAACCCCGCGCACTGGCGCGCCGTCCACAGTCCCGAACCGGGCAGCAGCGGGTCGGGCGCGAGAAACCCCATCCTCGCCGCCCACTCGTTGCTGTGGCGCCGCGCCTGCTCCAGGTGCGGGCTGAGCCGCAACGGGAACGGCTGGTACAGCTCGGGAAGCCGCGTCGGGCCCACCGCCCGGAACGGCTCGCGCACATGCTGCCTGAGCACCGAATGAGAGACGCGGGCCGCCGAGGTGCCGATCCCGTTCGGACCGCCCAGGACCCGATCGGCGTCGTCGTTCATGTAGCGGCTGGAGCGCATGTGCCACTCGTGGCCCCCGGCCTGCCAGTCCTGGAGGCCCTTGGCATACGAGGCGATCGCCCACTGCTCGGGGGGCGTGAGCGAACGGTCGGCCACCAGGATCGGGATCTCCGTCAGCGCCGTGTTCTCGAACTGGTGCAGCCGAGAGGTCAGGATGTCGTTGACCAGGTCGGCCGCACGCTGCGGGTCGTAGCCGAGGAACCGCTCGAAGACCAGGACGGCGTTCGCGTTCTCACCCTCCTCGGTCACCTCGCGCTGGTAGGAGAACAGGTCGTTGCGCAGGTGGACCGCATCGGAGAAGGTGTCGCGCAGGACCTGTAGCGGCCGCTCGGCGGCCGTCCTGGCGGGCACCTCGGCACCGACGGCGATCTCGACCAGGCCCGCCGACCAGGGCGCACCACCGACCTTGCGGCGCATCTCGATGTACTCGACCGGGTTCGCCACACGGTCGGTCGCGATGTTCGACAGCTCCCACAGCGACTCCATCAGCAGTCCCGTGGTACTGGCGAGGAACCGCTCCCGCCACTCCATCGACATCGACGGGGCCGTACGCCCCCACAGGTCGGCCAGACCGCGTTCGACAGGGTTCGTCGGCGCCGGCGAGCCGGCGAGGTCGACCGGCATGAACTGCGGGATGCGGTCGAGGTAGGCCTTCGCACCCTCCGCGTCCTGGCTGTACTTGTAGGCGTCCAGGAAGTGGTCGTCGAAGAAGAACACCCACACGTACCAGTCGGTGATCAGGTCGAGCACCTCGGCCGGGCAGTCCGGGTGGGTGTAGGCGCACAGGAGTCCGTAGTCGTGACGGTCGAGCTCGGCCTGGTCCCAGATGACGCCACCGCCCGCGGAAGGAGCGTCGAGCATGCCCATCCCCCTCGCCCAGACGCGAGCGTGCTCGCGAGCGCCCTCCACGTTCGGGTTCAGACGGGCCGGATACGGGAGATAGAACACGGGTAGCTCGAACGGTTTGCTAGACATGCCACTCCATTTCCCGATGGGGAGGAATTTCCCGATAGTGATGGAATGCAACGGACGTCAGCGTAAGGATCGAGCAATGGATCCACAATCACACGGCATGCTTGCTGCAAATCTACGAACCTGGTAGAGCGATCGGGATCTCGGGCCGCGGCGCTGCCGTTCTACGGCACAACTCTTCCGGCCGGTGGTGACCACCGAGCGCTCGGTCGCCGGGTTCAGTCGTCGTTCTGGGTGCCCAGGTGGCGGACCGTGCCGTCCCAGCCCGCGGCGATCGAGTCGACGACGTCGGGCAGTTCGTGCGGGAACACCTCGAGGGGCTGGGCGCGCATCTCGTCGGCCGACAGCCACGCCATGTCGTCCAGCACCTCGCGCTCGACGTCCGTCCACCCGGAGCGGTCCGGCGTGTGCCCGCCGGGCAGATGGGCGAGGTAGAACACCTCGTGCTGCCGGCACGTCTCGGCGAAGAAGTCGAAGATGCCGGTGCGGGTGAGCACGGGACCGACCAGGTCGCCCGGGGACAGCGTCAGCCCCGCCTCCTCGCGAACCTCGCGCAACGCGGCCTCGAGAGCGGTCTCCCCCGCGTCGATGCCGCCGCCGAGCGTGAACCACCACGAGCGCTCCGGCTCGTCCACGTCGTGCCCGCGCACGAGCAGCACACGGCCGGCGTCGTCCAGCAGGACGACGCGGGCCGCGTCACGCTCGCGGATCCCGTCCGGCGCCACGCGCCAGTCCGGTCCCAGCGAGCGCGTGACGCCCTCGGAACTCACCAGCCCCGCTCGGCCGGGCGGACGGGCTGCGGTTCCTCGACGTTGATGGCGTGACCCAAGGCCGAGAAGTCCCCGACCTGAGCCGCGGGCAACGTGGGATGTGCATGCATGCCGGTAACGATAGTCCGGCGCACGACCCTCCGGCGACGCCGTTACCCGGACAGGGCCTGACGCCACGAGGGCCGCCCGACCTCGGCCTCGAAGGCAGGCCGCACATCGACCGTGTCGTAGACGATGTGAAGCTCCTTGATCTTGCCGTCCGGTCCGAGCGTGGCCACGTCGACGACATCGAACGGCGCCGCCGCCCCGGACGGGAGGCGCCAGTCGAGATGGAACCAGAAACTCACCGTCGTCCGGCCGTCCTGGTCCTTGCTGCTCATCACGGACTTCAGGGTCAGGTTCGCCTGGCTTGTGTCCGCGAACAAGGCCACGTAGAAGTCCTGGGCTGACCGGTACGCACATGCCGGCCGGTGCGGCTCGGTTCACTGACGAGGTTTCACTCGTCTGGTCGGGGTGGCGGTGAGGGGATCTTCCGGCCACGGATGGCGGGGGTAGCGGGCTCGCAGGTCGGCTCGGACCTGGGAGTAGCCCTGCTTCCAGAAGGAGGCGAGATCGCTCGTGATCGCGACTGGGCGCTGTGCGGGCGACAACAGGTGCAGAACGACGGGGACACGACCGTCCGCGACGGCTGGAGTGGTGGTCCAGCCGAATACCTCCTGCAGCTTCACGGCGAGGACCGGCGGCTCGACGCCGTCGTACGCGAGTCGCACCTCGGAGCCCGATGGGACGTGGAGCCGTTCCGGTGCGAGTTCGCCGAACCGGGCCGCTGCAGGCCAGGGCAGGAGTCGCCGGAGCGCCGAGGCCACGTCGATGCGGGCGAGATCGCGCGAGCCTCGCACCGAGGCGAGCTCCGTACCCAGCCACTCGTCGAGATCGGCCAGCAGTGCGTCGTCGTCGACCGCAGGCCACGGGGCGCCGAGGTGGGCGTGGCAGAACGCGAGGCGCTCCCGCAAGGCGAGTGCAGCCTCCGACCAGCGCAGTACGGACAGGCCGCTGCGCCGGATGCCGTCGCGGACGGCCGCCTGGACGAGCAGCGGGTCGGGCCTTGCCAGCGGGACGTCGTTGAGCACGATCGCGCCGAGTGCCTCGACGCGCCGCGTCACGATCCGGCCGTCGTCCCAGCGGATCTGGTCGGTGGTCGAGACGAGGTCGCCCGCGATGTCTCGCGCGGTCTGCTCGTCGATCGGTGCCGCGGAACGGATCCTGGCGTCGGCGCGACCGGGTGACCGGTCGGCAACCGCGATCGCCAGCCAGGTCGTGGTCCGCAGCGGCGACTGCGGATCCAGCGCAGCACCCGTGCCACCAGACATCTGGTACGTCGCCGAGTCGGTCCCCCGGGCCCGTGCGATCCGATCCGGATACGCCAGCCCCACCACGATCCCCGCCGCGAGATCGTCCGGCACTCCGCGTGTCGCGCGGCCACGTGGCCCACCCGACGGGTCGCCGGTCGTCGTTCCTCGGCCGAGGCGCTTCGTCTCTTCTCTCCAGCGGGCCGTGGCTCCGCGGTCGTCGCCACGGCGAAGGGCCCGCCAGCGGGCCGGTAGATCGTCGCCGGAGTCGCGGCCGGAGTCGTCCGAGAGCATCGCGACGACCTCGCGTGCCCGGTCGGCGCCGACCCGCGGCGCCCCGTCGAGCAACGCACGAGCCAGCCGGGGATGCGCCCCGATCGCCCTCATCCGCCGGCCGCGCTCGGTGATCCGGCCGCGGTCGTCGATGGCATCGAAGCGGCGCAGCAGTTCGATGGCAGCGTTCATCGCCACCGGTGACGGTGCGTCGAGCAAGGTCAGACCGTCGCCGGCGGGCGCACCCCACGCCGCGAGGTCAAGGGCGAAAGCTGCCAGGTCGGCGATCGCGATCTCCGGCGCCGGATGATCGTCGAGACGCGCGTGGTCGGTGGCGGACCAGCATCGATAGACCCGGCCGGGCGCCTCCCGCCCCGCGCGCCCCGCTCGCTGGTCGGCCGACGATCTCGAGACCCGGCAGGTGACCAGCGCGCCGAGGCCACGGGACTGGTCGGTCCGCGGCTCCCGGGCAAGACCCGAGTCGACCACGACCCTGACCCCGGGCACGGTCAGTGAACTCTCCGCGACCGACGTCGTGACCACGATCCGGCGCGCGGCGGCCGGCGCCAGCGCGCGGTCCTGGTCAGCCCGTGACTGGCGGCCGAACAACGGCAGGACGTTCTGACCGGCCAACCGGCGACCCACACCGTTGATCTCGGCCTCCCCCGGGACGAACACGAGGATGTCGCCGTCGGTCTCGGTCAGTGCACGCCGGACGACGGTCGCGACGTGATCCAGCAGGCGCGGGTCGACCCGCCCGCCGGGAAGCAGCGGCGCGGGGACCGGTGGTGGGGCCCACTCGACCGCCACGTCGAACAGAGCGGCAGAGGCGGTGATCACGGGCGCCGGCTCGTCCGCGCCCAGGGCGCGGCTCAGGCGGACCGTGTCCGCCGTGGCCGAGGTCGCGACGATCGCCAGGTCTTCCCGGAGATTCGCCCGGATGTCGACGCAGAGCGCGAGCAGCAGATCGGCATCGAGGTGCCGCTCGTGGCACTCGTCGATCACGATCGCGGCGACACCCGCCAGCTCCGGGTCCTGCTGCAGACGCCGCACGAGGAGCCCTGTCGTCACCACCTCGACACGAAGTCCCTTGCCGCCGCGGCGTTCACCACGCATCGCGTAGCCGATCCGCTGCCCGAGCGGTTCGCCGACCAGCATCGCCAGCCGAGTCGCGGCCGCGCGGGTGGCCATCCTCCGCGGCTCGGCGACGATGATCGTGCCCCCGAGCGCGTCGGCCAGCGCAAGCGGCAACAGCGAGGTCTTCCCCGATCCAGGCGGCGCGACCAGCACCGCTGCACCACGCGACCGCACGGCGTCGACCGTGGCAGGCAGGACCGCCCGGACAGGCAGATCCGCCCCCGGCACCGACAGTTCAGGCAGCAACACGCTCTGGATGCTAAGGCCCGCCCATCGGGTCGGCCGTCACAGGTCCACGACTCGTCGAAGGCCGGCGTCGACAGCGTCCATCAGGTTGTCGGGAAGCACGAATCCGGTGGCGTCGATGTCGGCGTGATCCACGGTCATCGGCTGGGACACATTGACGACCGAGTCCTTCGGCAGCCCGGACGCCAGGGCCGGCAGGAACACGTTGCCGGGGTGCCGCGCAAGGGCTGTGCTGGAGGTGATCGGCAGAACGACGACGGTCGCGATACGGGACTTGTTGTACTGGTCGGACTGCACGACGACGGCAGGTCGCCGCTTGGCCGGAGCGCTTCCCCGGGGTTCTCCGAAGTCGACCCAGCACACCTCGGCGCGCCGGATCACCACTCGTCCGACGCGTCGACCAGGTGCGCGTTCGCAGCCCGGCGCAGCCCGGCGGAGTCGTCGCCGGGCTGCCCGATGGCGCCGATCGCGTCATCGATCTGCGCGGTCAGGTCCGCACCGGCCAGCTCGTCCGCGTAGTGCTCGGCAGCACGCCGGTAGAACTCGGACCGCGTCATCCCGTGCTTCTGCGCGATGTGATCGAAGCGCTCCGCCGCATTGTCCGGGAGGCTGATCGCTGTCTTCATGAGCCAACGGTATAACTTTTCCTACCGCTCCGCCAGCGAGGCGAGCCTGCGCACCTTCGAAAGCAGAGCTCGCTGCTGAGGGGCGATCAACATCACCGATCGCTCGCCGCAAGACGTCGTGCTCCGACAGATCGAGAGGCCTCGCAGACGCTCACGTCTGCGAGGCCTCTCGATCAGCTCCCGGGCCCCCTACCCAACCAGCCCGGGCAGGGGTAGCGTAGTAACCGGCCTGCGAGACAGGCGAGGGAGCCGAGAGGCTGAGAGGCCAGAAGGTCGAAAGGCCAGCTGGCGACCCCCACGACCTGATCCGGACAATGCCGGCGAAGGGAAATCGCCTCGCAGGTCCTTTCATGCCCTGACGGGCAACCGCGCCGCGGGTCAGCGGCCCGGAGGACCGGGGCGGCTCGGGCAAGAGCGCGAATCAGGTCGCTGCCACTGGCCATCCTCACTCGGCCGCGCTGCACCACCGGCAGCTCT
The DNA here is from genome assembly GCF_054782975.1 of Myceligenerans halotolerans. Lineage (NCBI taxonomy): Bacteria > Bacillati > Actinomycetota > Actinomycetes > Micrococcales > Promicromonosporaceae > Myceligenerans > Myceligenerans halotolerans. Next base: position 61,204 of record NZ_BAAGRL010000027.1, on the reverse strand, counting down.
TGATCGCCGTGCACCTATGACACGACGGAGGCTCCGCGGACACGATGTCCGTGGAGCCTCCCCGTCTGCTGCCGAGGCCGTCAGCTGTCCTGGAAGTGTCTGAGCGCGCGGCCGGCCAGCTCGGACGGCCGCGCCGAGACGTCTGTCACCAGCCCCGCTCGGCCAGACGCACGGGCTCCGGCTCCTCCTCGACGTTGATGCCGTGGTTCAAGATTGACGCGCTCCCCGGGCAAACCCCGGATCGACAGGTAACCCAGTCAGAGCTCCCACAACGATGCGATGGGCAGCCCGACGAGATTCTCGCCGAACCGCACCCCCTGATCCGCCGTACCCAGGACGACACCGCCCAGGAACCTGTCGCCCAAACGCTCTGCAAGTCGCTGCAGACCACGGAAGTGCTCGGGCTTGTAGGTCTGCTTCGCTTTCACCTCGAGGCCGAGGACCCGGCCGTCGTCGAGCTCGATGAGGACGTCCACCTCGACGCCCGACGTCTCGCGGTAGTGAAAGACGGAGTACCGGGTGTCGCTCCAGGTCTGCTGCTTGCGCAACTCGGAGACCACCAGCCCCTCGAGCAACGGCCCCAGCAGCTCGCCACCACCGACGAGAGCAGCAGCACGGGCAACCGTGACTCCCGAGAGGTGCATCGCGAGCGCGGAATCGGTGACGAGCCCTTTTGCCTTGCCGGTCTGACGCGTCGTGAGGTTTCCCGTCCACGGGCGGATCCTCTCGACGAGGTACAGCGTCTCGACGAGGTCGAGGTAAGCGGTCACGGTGGTCTCTGGGATGTCGGCATCCCGCGAGAGACGGGCCCGGACCACCTCGCCGGCTTGGTTGGCCGCAACCAGGCGCAGGACAGTCGCCAGGCGGTTGCCGTCGACGAGGCGCCGGACATCACGGGCGTCACGCTGGACGATGCGGTCGATGTACCCGTCGAACCAGGCCGAGCGTAGTCGCGGCGACCGTCGGAAGACCTCCGGATATCCACCCGCTGCAAGCAGATTCGCATAGTCTTCACGCGAGACGGTCGAGCGGACGTCGAACGGATCCACCCCGGCGAGGAAATGGGTCACGAAATCATCGAGTCGACCGTTGATCTCTCCCTGGCTCAAGGTCCGCAGCGGCAGTGTGACGGCTCGGCCCGCGAGGGAGTCCGGCGTCCGTTCGAGCCGCAGCAGGTCGGCCGATCCGGTGAGGAGGAAGCGGCCCGGGATACGGTGCCGGTCGATGGACGCCTTGATCGGCAGCAGCAGTTCGGGAGCGCGCTGGATCTCGTCGATGACCAGCAGCCCGTCCGGGATCTGGTTCACGAAGGCCTCTGGGTCGTTCCGGGCGGCGGCCCGCCGCACGTCGTCGTCCAGGGTGAGGTAGCGGGCCGGGCGCTCCGAGCCCTCGACCAGCATCGTGGCGAGAGTGCTCTTGCCCACCTGTCGCGCACCCTCGACGACGACAGCGGGGAAGGAGTTGACGAGCTCCTTCGCCCACGGGAGAGCATGGCGGGAAAGCATGTCGTTCGTGGTCACAACACCATGACACCTCCCAAGCCGCTGTTCTGCAAGTGCAAACCCGCTGTTCTGCAGGGACGAAGCCGCTGTTCTGCAACACTGATGTCGCTGATTTCGCACGAAGCGGATCGCCGTCAGCTGCGCTCAGCACACGAGCATCTCGCGAGACAGAAGCGGAACACGACCGTGACTCGAAAGACGGCCGACGAGAACGAAAAGGGGCGGCCTCCTGGGGAGAAGGTCAGTAGGCTCGCGACGCGAGTCGCCGACAGCCCCCGAACCAGAGTGACGCGTTCTACTCGAACGCAAGGCTGTACGACCTGATGTTCCCGGGCGGTGGGCCGTCGGTCGACTTCTACCGGGCCGACGCCAACCGGCACGGCGGCAGCGTGCTGGAGCTCGGGTGCGGCACCGGGAACAAGCTCACCCCCATCGCGTCCGGCGGGCAACACTGCGTGGGTCTGGACCTGTCGGCAGACATGCTGGCCGAGGCTCGACGCAAGGCGGACGAGCGCGGTGTCGCGGTGGAGTGGATCCAGGGCGACATGCGGTCCTTCGATCTGGGCCGCACCTTCGACTACGTGTTCATCGCCGCCAACTCTCTGCTGCATCTGCACGAGGCCGAGGACCTGGTGAGCTGCTTCCGGTCGGTTCGCCGACACCTGGCACCTGGAGCGAGGTTCGTCTTCAATGTGTTCAACCCGAGCGTGCGGCTGCTTGCCGAAGCCGACGGGGTACGACGCACCCGGAAGTCGTTGTCGTTCACGGACCCTGACCGGGGCAGCGTCAGCATCGATGTCGCCGAGACCTACGATGCGGCTGCGCAGGTGACACGCGGGACCTGGTACTTCTCGACCGACTCCGAACCCGACTTCGTCGTCTTACCGCTCGAGATCAGGAGCATCTTCCCGCAGGAACTGCCACTGCTCCTCTCCCTCAGCGGCCTTGAGCTTGTCGAACGCTTCGGTGACTGGTCCTGTGGCCCGTTTGCCGTCGACGCGCCCCTTCAGCTCTGCATCTGCGTATGACAAGGAGGGGCCCCGCGGACACGAGGTCCGCGGGGCCTCCCGCTCAGCTTCCGGGCCGGCGGCGTGCCGTCACCGACCCCGCTCCGCCAGCCTGACCGGTTCGGGCGATTCCTCCACGTTGATGCCGTGGCCCAAGATTGACACGCCCCGTCGGCGGGCGGCGCCGGGCTTCGCAGGTGACGTGAGCAGGCTGATCGGCGAAGCCGAAGTTGCGTCCCGGATAGTGGTGTAACGCGGTCGGCGTGATCGTCCAGCAGGACGTGAAGCGGCCACCGCGTGATCCTTCGAGTGAACGTCTCAAGCACTCTCGAACGGAGCATCACGATGACCGCACCTCATATTGTCGACCCTGCCGGCGTTCTGGGCGAGGCCCTGGCCGGGGCGTCTCCGGACCTGATGCGGCACTTGCTGTCGACGATGATCGACGCGGTCTGCGGCGCGGAGTACGGGCGCGCGTCGGCCGAGCGGGTCAACTCCCGCAACGGGTACCGGCACCGGGAGCTGGACACTCGTGTCGGGACGATCGACGTGGCGGTGCCCAAGCTGCGCCAGGGTTCCTACTACCCCGAGTGGCTGATGGACCGGCGCAAGCGCGCCGAGAAGGCCATGATCACGGTCGTGGCGGACTGCTACCTGGCCGGGGTCTCCACCCGGCGGATGGACAAGCTGGTCGGCACGCTCGGGATCACCTCGTTGTCCAAGTCGCAGGTCTCGCGGATGGCCAAGGACCTGGACGAACAGGTCGCTGCGTTCCGCACCCGTCGGCTGGACGAGTCCGGGCCGTTCACGTTCCTGGCGGCGGATGCCCTGTCGATGAAGCTGCGCGAGGACGGACGGGTCACCAGCGCGATGGTGCTGGTGGTCACTGGCGTCAACGCCGACGGGCACCGGGAGGTCCTGGGTCTGCGGGTCGCCACCGCCGAGACGAAGACGGCGTGGAACGCCCTGTTCGCCGACCTGGTCGCCCGCGGCCTTTGCGGGGTCATGCTCGTCACCTCCGACGCGCACCCCGGTCTGGTCGACGCGATCGGCGCGAACCTGCCGGGAGCTGCCTGGCAGCGGTGCCGCACCCACTACGCCAAGAACCTCATGGACACCTGCCCCAAGTCCCAGTGGCCGGCCGTCAAGGCCATGCTCCACTCGGTCTACGACCAGCTCACCCCCACCGAAGTCGAAGCCCAGTACGACCGGCTGCTGGACACCGTGACCGACAAGCTCCCCGAGGTCGCCGCTCACCTGGACGCCGCCCGCGCCGACGTGCTCGCCTTCACCGCCTTCCCGCGCGAGATCTGGCGGCAGATCTGGTCCAACAACCCCAACGAGCGGCTGAACCGCGAGATCCGGCGCCGCACCGACGTCGTGGGCATCTTCCCCGACCGTGACGCCATCATCCGCCTGGTCGGCGCCGTGCTGGCCGAGCAACACGACGAATGGGCAGAAGCGCGCCGCTACCTCGGCCTGGACGTCATCGCCCGCACCCGCGCTCCCCGACCCATGGCCGGCAACCTCACAGGCGACCCGGCCACCGGCCCCACCCCGGAACTGGAGGACGCAGCATGACCTGGAAGGACTACTACGACGAACTCGCCATCCTGAAAGCCGGCGGCTACACCGGCCGGCACGACGAGAACGGGAACTACGCACCCCACCCGCCCGACTTCTACCTGCCCGACGGCACCATCAACCCCGACCGGCAAGGACCCGACCCCGACGAGATCACCACCCACGCCACCCGGATGGCCGACATCGTCGAGCACTGGTACCTAACCGGCGAAACACCCTTCTAAACCAACCCACCCACAAGAATGATCACGAAACGGTTACACCACACCCTGGGACTTGACCGAAGCCGATGTTCCCCGCCCAATCCGCAGGCTCATGCAGATACGGTCTCCCAGAGTGCGCTGATGGGGACCGCCCGGTACTTGTCGCCGAAGGGAAGCGTGTGCGGTCCCGCGTGCAGGACGTAGCCCGCGACCAGATCGTCGCCGACCCGTTCGTGCAGGTGCCGGATGCCGCGGAAATCCTCGGTCGACGGTGTCGCTGACGACTTCACCTCGATCGCGATCACCTCGCCCCGGCGGTTCTCCAGGACGATGTCAACCTCGACCTGGTCCCGTGTCCGGTAGTGAAACAGCTCCGCGCGGGTACGTGACCAGGTGAGCTGGCGGGCGATCTCCATCGCCACGAACCCCTCGAGAAGGCCACCCAGCGGGCTGCCAGGCTTCCGCAGCCGCGAGGCATCCTGGTCGAGCAAGGCCGCCGCGACACCGGAGTCGACGAAGGCAAGCTTCGACTTTGCGATGCTGCGCGTGTTGAGATTCCGAGTCCACGCCGGGATCTGCTTGATCAGAAAGACCTCTTCGAGCAGCGCGAGGTAGCGGCGCACGGTCTGCGCCGACACCTCCAGACCGTTCGCCAAGGACGCCGGAACCACGATCTGGCCAGACCTGGCCGCCAGCAGCCGGACCAGTGCGTGCATCTCCCGACCACGCTCGATGTCCCACACCTGCATGACATCGCGGTTGATCATGTCGGCGACGTACGACTCGAAGTACTGGTCTCGCCGGGTCGGCGCGCGGCGGACCGCGTCGGGAAACCCGCCCCGAACGAGCCGCTCGATGTAGCTGTTGCGGTCCACTGATGACTCATGACGCAACTCAGGACCCAGGTCGAACGCGGCGTCCACGAACCCGTCCGGCGCGCCATCGATCTCCCCCTGGGACAGCGGCCACAGCTCGATCGTCTCCATCCGTCCCACGAGCGTGTCGGGCAGGTCCCGCATCGCCAGCAGGCGCGACGATCCGGTGAGCAGGAACCGCCCGGGATCCGGCTCCTCGTCGACCAGCGCCTTGATGGCGAGAAGGAGCGCCGGGACACGCTGCACCTCGTCGATGATCATCCGCTGGGCAAGCCGAACAAAGCTCCGCGAGTCCTTCGCGGCGAACTCCTGGGTGTCAGCGTCATCCAACGTGTACCAGTCAGCGCCGTGCCCTTTTCCGATCCGTCGCACGAGTGTGCTCTTGCCGCTCTGGCGCGCGCCATTGACTAGGACGACACGCGTGTCCGCAAGCGCATCCCCCACGGGCTCAGCCGCACGGCGGGGCACAAACGTACTGTTCACGGAGCCTCCTCGGGTACTCATGGGAGGATCCTCCCATAGTGACTGCCGTTTTGCCGCCGGGGCGCTGGCTGTTTTGCCGCGCACTCCTTGGTCGTTCTGCCGCCCCATTGCTGGCTGTCTTGCCGCGCTACGGCACTGTCATCAGCCGCCACGGTCCACCGGACCGCCTGGAGCACTTCGCTGGCCGGACTCTGGACTGCCAGCTGGCCCGACAACGAGACCCCCGGCTGGATCATCGAGCACCTCGGTCCGGCAGCTACCTCCCTGCGTGAGGCCGACGCCGACCTGCTCGCCGACGTGGTGACCGCGACAGCCTGGCGTTGGGTACGTGCCGGCATCGAAGCCTGGCTACCCTCCGAGCGAGCGAAGGACCGACGGCCGAGGCTGGCAGAGCTCGGCGACCAGCTGGCCCACCTGCTGTCCGTGGCCGACGGAGTGCTGGGCGAACAGATCCTGACGGATCTCGCCGAGATGCCCGCAACGGTCCTGGAGGCATGCCTCCCGGCTCTGCGGAAGGACACCCTGAGCCGTTCGCCCCTCGCCAAGGCCCTCGCGGCACATGTCCTGCCCCGGGTCGCCGCGATCGCCGAGCGTGCACCACGGGCGAGCGACGACTGGTCGATCGCCTGGACGCCGCGGTGCGCCTGCGGCCTGTGCCAGAGCCTGACCGGCTTCCTCACCGCCCGCGACCGGCAGAACATCGACTGGGCCCGGAAGCAGCGCGAGCGCGACCACCTGGAATCGCAGTTCCGGCGGACGGACTTGCCCGTCCGAGCGATCACGATCCGGACTGGACGCCCCTACACACTCCACCTGGAGAAGACGACCGCTCTCTTCTAGCACGAACGCGCCGCCCAGACACAGGCAACCGCCGACGCGGCCTGGCTACGCGAGACCTACGGCGCCTGACGGTCAGTCAATCCGGTGTAGCTGACGCTCCGGGTCTACGGAACGATGACGCCGATATCGAGGAGTTTCTCGTCGGCCATCCACTTCCAGTAGGTGTCCCGGGTCAGAACCTTGTAACCACGGCCCTCGGTGATCGCCAGGATCATCGCGTCGCCCAGCGAGAGCGTCGCCTCCTGGTCCGAATACTTCGGCTGCGGTCCGGGGTTGTCGTCCGAGACCTCGATCAGCTCGGCAGCCCGTACCAGGTCCTCGTCGGTCGGGTGCAACACGCTGACTCCAAGGGCCAGCAGGGCCTGACGAATCTGTTCGGGCGAGCTCTGGTTCCCCTTCCGGCGGACGACCGCGATGGTCTCCGTCAGCACCGGTCCCGGAAGGTAGCCGTTGACCTCGGGACGTTGGATCGTGCGGTGAATCGCATCCCAGCCACGCTCCTGAAGAATGAGGGTGCAGACAACAGAAGAGTCGAGGCGCAGGTCGATCTCTCGCGGCGGTGTCGGCCGCGGCCCGTCGTTCACAGCGCCAGACCGAGCTGAGCAAGCAGGCCGTTCTCGATCTCCGCCTCGCTACGACTCTCCGCTGCAGCCACGGCCTCCAACCGTTCCTACTGTCAAATCAGCGGTACTTGGCAATGACTGGCTGAGAGAGGCCCCGCGGACACGAAGTCCGCGGAGCCTCTTCAACTCGATCAAGGCAGATCGACGCCCTTGGGGCAGAACCTCACCAGCCCCGCTCCGCCAACCTGACCGGTTCGGGCGATTCTTCGACGTCGATGCCGTGGTTCAAGATTGCGGCGTCGGATGGACGTGGGACCTCTACGATCACAGATTCCGGCCGTGGTTCACCGGAACCCCAGTTCGTCCAGCTCGCTCGACGACTCGGCCGCCGCTTGCCGGCTTCGCGCATCGTCGATTAGGAGCGCCTCGATGAGGTCGGCGGTCCGTGGCGCGTCCGCCCGGCGCAGGGCCGCGATCGTCGACTCGTCGGTCGCACCTTTGAGCCACTCGACACAGACTCGGTGCACGGCCAGCATCTCGATCGGACGGCGGCGGACCAGCCGCATGAGCACCTCGTCGGGGTGCCGCACCTCCAAACCCAGCTCGTTGACGGCCACGACCGGGAAATCCTTCAGATTCGCGGTGCACAGCACCTCCGCGTCACCCGCGACGGCGGCAGCCAGGACGTGACGGTCGTCCTCGTCCGGCAGGGGCAACGCCGCGACCCGGGCTGTGGACGCTTCATTGAGTTCGACGAGCGCGCCGGGGTAGGCACGGTTCATCCCGGCGACCAGCCGCTCACCCTGAGCGGCGGTGAACCCGTCGACCTTGCCGACGAGGTGCCGGGTCATCTCCTCCAGGATCGTGTCACTCCACAGGATCGTGATGAGTTCCCGGTCGGCGGCGTAGAGCAGGTAGTCGCGCAGGACACGGGAGAACAGAACGTTCGCGTCGGACAGGACCACCCGCGGCCGGTCGGGGGCGGTCACTCCGTCAGACCCAGCTCGTTCTGAAGCTCGGCCAGATCGGCCAGCGCCTCGGCCCGCCGGGCACGCTCACGCTCCCGGAACGCCTCGACAGCGGCCAGGGGCAGCCGGTGATGCGAGCCGACCATCCGGAACGGCAGCTCGCCCCGGTCCATAAGCCGCCGCACGTGCGGACGGGACACCCCCAGCAGCTCCGCGGCCCGTGTCGGAGTCACCTCCTCCGGCACCCCGTGGGCCCGCGCGTCGAGAAGGACAGCGACAAGCTCGGCCGTGGACCGGTGGATCGACAGTGACACGTCGTCACCACCCCGTTCGAGGGCATGATGTACAGCGGCGGCATCCCGCGCGAGGAGATCACTCATCCCAGACTCCCATCTGCACTAACTGCAACGCCTCACGATAGGCGCCATCGATCCTTCGCCGCAAGGCGACATACCCGACGAAGGATCAGGTGGCGCTACGCTCCGCCCGAGCCGCCGATCCCGTCGTCGGTTCCTGACCGACGGGAGCTACCACCGTTGGACGGTAGACCATCGCTCGTAGGATCACGGCGTGAACATGGATCAACCTGAGGACCCCGGGCCGCTCTCCCTGTTCGAGCACGCAGTTCACCTCCACGGCGAGAACCCCGACGCGCCGCTGCCACGAGACGGCTACCCGTTCCCGGACGACGCTGTTCACCGCAACCGCCGGATCGATGGTCCGCGTGACCCGCTCATGCGTGGTGCAGCCGCGGCGGACCTGCTCGCCAAAATCCTCGCAGACCCGCACAGCGATCTCGGCCGAGTCGAGGCCGCACTTCACGCCGTGGACATCCCGATCCACTCCAACGAACACATCCGGTCGGTCGCTCTGCGCGCGAACACCGACGTAGTGCGACGGACGGGTCGGTGGCTCGTCGAGCATGGGCGCGACCGCTGCGCAACGACCATCGGCCTGGCGCTCCTCACAGCCCGACCGAGTACCGACGACATCGAGCGCATACGAACCATCGGCCTACTCTCCGATCGATTCGCCCCGCTCGCGGCAGAGGCACTCGCGCGGGTCCGGGATGGTGACGAGAGCCTGGTCTGGCTCGCCCACCGCTCGTCCGGCTGGGGACGGGTGTACTACGTGGAAGGGTTGTGCGCGCGTGCGCACCATCACCGGGACTGGCTGCTTCGCCACGCGTGCGACGGGGACTTTCTCAACGCCTACTTCGCGGGCAAGGTCGCGGTCGCGACGAGCCTGCACGAAGCAATCATCCGGCCAGCAGTCGACGACCAACTGATCGACCACACCGGTCGCCTGCTCAGCGCGATGGCCGGTGCCAGAGGCATGGGCACGGACCTCTCCCAGTACCCGCCATCTCCGGCTGTGCTTGCCGCATACGCCCGACACCTCGCGCTGCAGGAACCCACCGGCGAACGGGCCCGGGTCGCAGTTACCCTCGCCCATGTCGTGCGCTCCCGTGAACCCTCAGACCTCGGATACTCTGCCGACGAGAGGGCCATGGTCCGCGGTTCGCTCGACGAGACGCTCACCCACCCGGCCTGGGCCGCGGCAGCCGCTGCGGAAATGGATCGCACCACGTGGTGGGCCACGTGGGTCCAGGCGAGCGGCGCATTGCCAGCAGCCCGACGAGGAGCCCACACGGAAACACTGAAGACAACGAACTGATCCCGCCAGGACGACCGCCGCCGTGGTCCTTGCGAAGTTCAGTCGCTTGCCAGATCAGGTGAGATGCCATCGTCCAGGATCGACCAGGAACGACGCCCAGCACACAAGCGGCGCCGGGGAGCTACCGCTCCCCGGCGCTCGCTCCGGTCAGACGGCAATCACCAGCCCCGCTCCGCCAGCCTGACCGGTTCGGGCAATTCCTCCACGTTGATGCCGTGGTCCAAGATTGCGATGTCGCACAGCACGGCGAGCGTCACCGACCCTGGCTGCTACTGCCAGCAGGGCAGGTTCAGGAGGTTCGTGGTGGCCAATGGCGGGAGCCCATCGTCCAGGTTCCGCAGTCTCCCGTACAGGTCCCGCATGGCGCTTCTGTCAGGCAGGTGCTCGCCACCTGCGGCGCGCTCGAGCACGGTCAGGGTGTGGATGAGGCGAATGCTGCCCACCGCCTTGCCGGCCGCTTGAAGCCGCTGCAAACGACGGCCTTCGGCTGCGGCGGCACGGCATCCTCCGCCGTCATCGATGAGGACGATGACATGTTCCCCGGCCTCGGCTGCCACAGCGGCGTGCGCGACGACCATGGTCTCGCCGAGATCCTTCCCGGAGCGCACACGCTGATCGAACGGGACCCCGCTGATGCGCTGGACGGCCGCTGCCAACGTTTCGGTCACGTCGTCGGAGAGCACCTCCATGAGGCGCTCGGGGAGCTTCTTCCAAACTCGTTCGGCAGCTGCGAAGCGCTGATCCTGACGCGCCTTGCGGAGGATTTCGCTCTCTACCGCCTCGGGAACGCAGAGCGCCCCCAGAGCGCCGAAAAGCAGCCGTTCCTTGTTGAGCGAGAGGAAGTTGATACCGGGTCCGGCATCCATGATGGGGCGCTGGCTCATTCGTCGGCGCCCTCGATCTTCTCCTCGTCGTCCAGGTCGCTGAGGTCCACGACGATCTGGGGCAGCTCGGACGCCGCCATCCAGGACGGCTCGTGCTCCTTCGGTGCGATACCGGCCTCCGCTAACTCGTGGGCGACCGCTTCGGCGCTGATTCCCCTGAGGGTGGCGACGGCCTGGACCGTCGCGACGCCCTCACTGAAGCCGACGATGGCACGAGTGAGCAGGCGTTGCGGTGCGCGGGTACGGTCGGCGTCGTTCTGGAGCGACTGGTACTGGTCGGTCCAGCCGAAGCGGGTCGCAAGCCGGGGCGTCGAGAACCTCATCCATTCCTGCTTGGTCACGGCGTCGATGTACCCGGAGTCGCAGAGCGCGATCGCTGCGATCGCCGGAGACACGAGGAACCGCTGCACGACGGCAGACAGGTCGGCCTCGGTCAGGCCCACCCGTCGCCCGAGGAACAGTCGGAGCCCTTTGCCCGGCACGAGCAGGTGCCGGGCAAACGCGTCTGCCCTGATCTCCTCGGAGGAACGCTCGCCAAGGGACTCGCCCTCGGTCCAGTCGCCGAAGACCACATGTGCGAGTTCGTGGGCCAAGGTACTGCGCTGCCGCATGGGGTTACGGGTCCGCGCAACGCCGATGAAGGCGACGCCACGCGCGGGATCACGCATCGTCAGACCGTGCTCGTCAGGTCCCGCGTCGAGCACGGCGACATCGCAACCCGTGGCTTGTTCGATGAGCGCGACGAGATCGCCCAACGGCTGCTCCCCCAGGCGATGCTCCTCGCGGAATGCCGCGGCTGCCCTCTCGCCTTCCTGCTCCAGCGTCATGCCCGGCCTCCCCGTGCCGGAAGCTCGGGAATGCCCTGGTCATCGAGGTAGGCGTCCAACTCGATGAAGTGTAGGAGCCGCTGGCGCATCTTTTCCATGCCCGAACCGTTCGTCGCGCGCGCCGCGCACCGCACCCGGTCGGCAACGGCCGTACCCGTCAGCTGCGCCACCGTGCAGCCGACCGCGTCGGCGATCAAGATGATCTCGGTCATCTTCGCCGGGCGCTTGCCAGAGAAGATGCGACTCAGTGTCGCCTGCGAGATGCCCGTGCGATCCTCAAGCGCTCGCTGCGACAGCCCAGCAGCCTCGCGGGCGCTCTCGATGGCCGCGCCTATCCGTGCACCCACCTGAACCACCTCCTGAATCAGGTTTCTCAATGTGATTCAGTCTAGCGGGTGGGACTGACACGCCCCGAAGTTCGAGCTTCCTGCCGTTCGTGGATGCGCCCTCCATCGCGCGCCCGCTGAATCGACACGCGGTCACAACTGCTTCGTCAGGAACAGTGAGTCCCCGTGGACCGCTTCCTGTTCGACGCGATCAGTCGTCTCGAACCCGAGCTTCGCCAGGACGCGCAGCGAGGCGTCGTTCCACGCCCGGACGGTCGCCCACACCCGGCGGTGGCATACTCCTCGGCGGCCTTGAGCTCGTCGAGCGCTTCGGGTGACTGGTCCGGTGGCCCGTTCGCCGTTGACGTGCCCCTTCAGCTCCGCATCTGCGCATAACGACGAGGGCCCCGCGGGCACGAGACCCGCGGAGCCTCTCCCACCGTTCAGGGCAGGTCAGCGCACCAGAGCCAGAACGTCACCAGCCCCGCTCCGCCAGCCTGACCGGTTCGGGCGATTCCTCCACGTTGATGCCGACCATCGCCTCGCCGAGTCCGCGGGAGACCTTGGCGAGCACGTCGGCGTCGTCGTAGAACGTCGTGGCCTGCACGATCGCCTTGGCGCGCGTGACCGGGTCGCCGGACTTGAAGATGCCCGACCCCACGAACACGCCCTCCGCGCCGAGCTGCATCATCATCGCGGCGTCGGCCGGAGTGGCGATGCCGCCCGCGGTGAACAGCACGACGGGCAGCTTGCCCTCCCGCGCCACCTCCGCGACCAGCTCGTACGGGGCCTGGAGCTCCTTGGCGGCGACGAACAGCTCGTCCTCGGGCAGCGAGGAGAGCTTGCGGATCTGCTGGCGGATCTGCCGCATGTGCGTGGTCGCGTTCGACACGTCGCCCGTGCCGGCCTCGCCCTTGGAGCGGATCATCGCCGCGCCCTCGGTGATGCGGCGCAGTGCCTCGCCCAGGTTGGTCGCACCGCACACGAAGGGCACGGTGAAGCCCCACTTGTCGATGTGGTTGGTGTAGTCCGCGGGGGTGAGCACCTCGGACTCGTCGATGTAGTCGACGCCGAGGGCCTGCAGCACCTGCGCCTCCACGAAGTGCCCGATGCGCGCCTTCGCCATCACCGGGATGGAGACGGCCTCGATGATGCCGTCGATCATGTCCGGGTCGCTCATACGGCTCACGCCGCCCTGCGCCCGGATGTCCGCCGGGACCCGCTCCAGGGCCATCACGGCCACCGCGCCGGCGTCCTCGGCGATCTTCGCCTGCTCGGGCGTGACGACGTCCATGATCACGCCGCCCTTGAGCATCTCGGCCATGCCGCGCTTCACGCGCGCGGTGCCGACAGTTCCAGCACTGCCCACGCCAGCGCCCGTCGTCGTCTCGTCAGCCACCACTACCTCGCTCGTTCCGATCCGTTCCGGACGCCGGTCCGGCGCCCCTCACAAGCGATCCTACGCGCCGGGTCCGGCACTCCGGTCCAGCCCTTCCGGCATCCGGTCGTCCAGTTCCACGGTGTGCGGCATCGGCGCACGTCCGGGCAGGTGCGCGGCACGCACGTACCAGCGCCGGCGCACCTGCCGGGCCTGGGAGACCGCCTCGTTGTGGAACCTGCGCGCGAGCGTCGCCCGGTACCAGGCCGCGGCCAGGGCACCGGCCTGCTCCGCGGCCGGTCCGTGGCGCAGCCGCGCGATCTCGTCCGGATCGCCCAGCGCCTCGCGCAGTGCCGCGCTCAGGTTGCTCTCGGCGTCCTCGCGCGCCGTCGGCAGGCCGTCGATCGCGAGCACGTGCTCACCGGTCTCGGGATCGGCGGTGTCCAGCACCACGTAGGCGGCGTCGACCACGACCAGGGCCGACGCCGGGTCCATCCCGCCCGAGGACGCCAGGTCGACCGCCGCCCACGCCCGGCGTACGAGCTGCGCGTCCAGCGCGGCCCGGGACCCCGCGACCTTGCGGTGCAGCCCGTCCAGGCGCGAGGCCACCTGCCATGCCGCCCACACCACCACGAGGGCGGCCACCAGGGACCAGAACGCGATCTCCGACCAGCTCATCGCCATCCCCTGCGAGCCCGGCCGAGCACGCCGCGCACGCCGTCGCTCAGCCCCGGGAGGGGACCACCGGCTCCGAGCGCGTCGCCGGCCGACAGGACCGTCTCGTACACGGCCAGCACCTGCCCCGTGACCACCGACCAGTCGTACTGCCGCACCACGTCCCGCGCACGGTCCCGGTACCGCTCGCACCGTTCCGGGTCGCCCGCCAGCGCGAGCACCTCGGCCGCGAGCGCCTCCGGGTCGCCGGTGTCGAAGAGGGCACCCGCCGTGCCGTCGTCCAGGACGCGCCGGAAGGCCCCGAGTCCGCTGGCGACGACGACGGTTCCGGCGCTCATCGCCTCGACGAGCACGATGCCGAACGACTCGCCGCCGGTCTGGGGCGCGACGTACAGGTCGGCGGACGCGAGCAGGGCCGCCTTGTCCTCGTCGGTCACGCGCCCGAGCAGTTCGACGGCGTCGGCGCGTTCCCCGAGGACGGCACGGACGCGCTCCGGCACGTCCGTGCCGCTGCCGGCCACGAGGAAGCGGGTGCGCGGCATCCGGTCGAGGATCGTGGTGGCGGCGGCGAGGAGGACGTCGAGGCCCTTGCGTGGTTCGTCGAGCCGGCCGAGGAACGCGATGGTCGGCGCGCCGGGCGCGCCCCGCCACTCCGGGCGCGCGGGCGCGTCCGCGAAGTCCTGCGTGTACACGCCGTTGGGGATGACGACGGCGTCGCCGCCGAGGTGGTCGACGACGGTGCGGCGGGCGTCCTCGGAGACGGCGATGCGCGCGGCGATCTTCTCGACGAAGGGGCCGACGAGCGGGAAGGCGGCCCGCAGCGCGCGCGAGCGCGGCATCGACGTGTGGCACGTGGCCACGACGGGCACCTCGGCGTACCGGAGCGCGAGCAGGGCGACCGACGGCGTCATCGGCTCGTGCAGGTGGACGACGTCGAACCGGCCGTCGGCGAGCCAGCGGCGGACCCGGCGGGCCGTGACGGGCCCGAAGGTGAGGCGGGCGACGGACCCGTTGTAGCGGATGGGGACGGCGCGGCCCGCCGGTACGACGAACTCCGGCACCGGGGTGTCGTCGGACGCCGGGGCGAGGACCGACACGTCGTGCCCGGCGGCGCGCAGCGCCCGGGCGAGGTCGCGCACGTGGAACTGCACGCCGCCGGGGGCGTCGAACGAGTAGGGGCACACGATGCCGATGCGGAGCACGCGTGCCTGGCCGGCACGGACCCTGCGCCGGCGTGCCGGACTGGTGGAGGGCGTGCGACGCCGGTCAGGCACGCGGGCTCCGGCCGTCGAGGTCCTCGGTGAAGACCCGTTGCAGCATGTGCCAGTCGGCCGTGTGCTCGGCGATGGAGCGTCCGAGCGCGTCGGCCCAGCCCTGGGTGAGGCGCCGCACGCGTTCCGCGCGCGGCAGGGTGTGCTCGGGGACGACGACGGGCTCGTGGAACGTGATGACGACGCCCCACGGGCTGCCCGCGGCACGACGGCGGGCGCCGTGGAGACGTTCGTAGTGGATGCCGGCGGGGACGAGCGGCACGTCGGCGTCCAGCGCGAGGGCGGCCGGCCCGGCGGCGACCCGTGCCGGGTGCCCGAGCAGGTCGACCTCGACGCCGCGGGACGTGAGGTCACGGTCGGCCAGCAGCGGCACGAGGCGGTCACCCTCCTTGGCGCCGGCGACGAGCGCCTGGAAGACGCCCTCGTCCCCGAGGCCGAGGGCGGTGATACCGATCGAGCGGCGGAACTCGACGAACAGGTCGAACAGTTCTGCGGGCCGTAGCTTCTCCGCGACGGTCAGGACCGGCGCGATGTGCAGGGTGCCCCACGTCCCGGCGAGGTCCCAGTTGCCCTGGTGGCCGACCGCGAGGGCCGCGGCGCCGCGCCTCTCGGGCGGGGTGCCCGGCCCGTCGAGGTCGAGGAACGGGCGCAGGTTCTCCTCGTAGCCTCGCGCGCGGACGCGGGCGTCGATCTGCTCCCGGCTCAGCGCGTGCAGCGTGAACGCCTCGCGGAAGTACCGCATGTAGGAACGCATCCCGGCGCGGGACAGGCGGCGGATGCCGGCGACATCGAGGTCGGGCCGCACGCGCCCGTAGTTGGCCTCGAGGCGCCGCACGCCCTTGGTGCGGCGCAGCCAGGTGACGTCGGCGATCACGGTGAACAGGCCGCGCAGCAGCGGTTCGGGCACTCTCGGGGCGAGTTTCCAGGCGAGCACGTAGGCGCGCGTGGCCAGGTCGGGCCCGGGCTGTGCGTCGTCCGCGGAGAAGGCGTTCACCGGGGGACCCTCACGAGTTGCCGGTGGACGGTGGTCATGCGCTGCCCGACGGTGACGGCGCTCGCGACCGCGAGCACCGTGAGGGCGGTAGTGGCGGCCACCATCGGCAGTCCGGCGTCGGTGAACGCGAGGGGTGCGAGTCCGATCACGAGGCGGTCGGTGCGCTCGGCGATGCCGTTCTTCGCCGTCGCACCGACCGCTTCCGCCCGGGCCCGCGCGTACGGGACGACGCCGCCGAGCGCCAGGCAGGCCAGGGCCGCCACGGCGCCCCAGGTCGCGTACGGCACGCCGGGGTGCAGCACGAAGTAGAGGGTGATGCCCGCGAACACGGCGCCGTCGGACACGCGGTCCAGGGTGGAGTCCAGGAAGGCTCCCCACCGGCTGGCGTGGCCGGACAGTCGCGCGAGCACGCCGTCCAGCGAGTCCAGGAGGGCGAAGAACCCGATCAGGAGCCCGCCGAGCAGCAGGTGTCCCGACGGCAGCAGCGTGAGCGCGAGCGCCGTGACGACGGCGGTGCCAGCGATCGTCACGGCGTCGGGTGTGACGCCGAGGCGCAGCAGCAGGCGGGCCACCGGCGTGAGCACGGTGGTCATCAGGCGGCGAAGCCGACCGAGCATCTCTGCCTCCGATCGCTGCGATGCCCCTCTGCTGCTCAAGTATGCCGGGGCTCGGCCCTCGGACCGGGTCCTGGCCATGCGTCGGCGAGTCGGCGCCTGGTATCGGCGAGCAGTTCGGGCAGCGACTTCGTCTGCGCGACGACGGGCAGGAAGTTCGAGTCGCCGGGCCAGCGGGGCACCACGTGCTGGTGCAGGTGCGCGGCGATGCCCGCGCCGGCCACCTCACCCTGGTTGAGACCCAGGTTGAACCCTGCCGGGGCGTAGGCGGCCCGCGCGGTGCGCATCGCCGCCTGTGTCATGGCTGCCAGCTCGACGGTCTCGGCGTCGTCGAGGTCGGTGTAGTCCGAGACATGCCGGTAGGGCAGCACCATCATGTGGCCGGAGTTGTACGGGTAGAGGTTGAGCACCACGTAGCACCGCTCCCCGCGGGCGACGACGAGGCCCTGCTCGTCGTCGCCCTGCGGGATGCGGCAGAACGGGCACCGATGCTCCGAGCCGTCGGCGGGCTTGCCCTGCCCGCCCACGTAGATCATGCGGTGCGGGTTCCACAGACGCTGGTAGTGGTCGTCAGGCGGACCGAAGGCGCCGGCCTCGTCGGTACCGGTCACGTCCATGCTCTCCGGCCGGTCAGACCTGGGCCCGGTCCCGGACCGCCGCGACGATCTTCTCGATCGCCTCGGCGACGGGCACCCCGTTCTCCTGGGTTCCGTCCCGGAACCGGAACGAGACCGCCCCGGCCTCGACGTCCTCCCCGCCCGCGATGAGCGTGAACGGCACCTTCTGCTTGGAGGCGTTGCGGATCTTCTTGGCGAAGCGGTCGTCCGACAGGTCGGTCTCGGCACGGATGCCGTGGGCCTTGAGCTGCGCGACGACGTCCTTCAGGTAGTCGTCGAACGCCTCGGCCACCGGGACGGCGAGCACCTGCACGGGCGCGAGCCAGACCGGGAACTGTCCGGCGTAGTGCTCGATGAGCACGCCCATGAACCGCTCGATGGAGCCGAACTTCGCCGAGTGGATCATCACCGGGCGCTGCTTGGTGCCGTCCGGCGCGGTGTACTCCAGGCCGAAGCCCTCGGGCTGGTTGAAGTCGTACTGCACGGTGCCGAGCTGCCAGGTGCGCCCGATCGCGTCCTTCGCCTGCACCGAGATCTTCGGGCCGTAGAACGCGGCGCCGCCCGGGTCCGGGACCAGCTCGAGCCCGGTCTCCTCGGCGACGTCCTGCAGCACCTTGGTCGCGGCGGTCCAGTCCTCGTCCGAACCGACGAACTTCCCCGGCTTGGCGTGGTCGCGGGTGGAGATCTCCAGGTAGAAGTCGTTCAGGCCGAAGTCCTTGAGCAGGCTCAGCATGAACTCCAGGAGGTGCTTCACCTCTGCCGGCGCCTGCTCGGGCGTCACGTACGAGTGCGAGTCGTCCTGCGTCAGGCCGCGCACGCGGGTGAGGCCCTGCACCACGCCGGACTTCTCGTACCGGTAGACCGACCCGAACTCGAACAGCCGCAGCGGCAGCTCACGGTAGGAGCGGCCACGGGAACGGAAGATCAGGTTGTGCATGGGGCAGTTCATCGCCTTGAGGCGGTACTCCGACCCCTCGAGGTCCATCGACGGGAACATCGTGTCCGCGTAGTACGGCAGGTGGCCCGAGGTGTGGAACAGGCCCTCCTTGCTGATGTGCGGGGTGCCGACGTAGTCGAAGCCCTCCTCGATGTGCCGCCGGCGAACGTAGTCCTCCATGACCCGCTTGATGACACCACCCTTGGGGTGGAAGACGGGCAGGCCCGAGCCGATCTCGTCCGGGAAGCTGAACAGGTCCATCTCCGTGCCCAGCCGGCGGTGGTCACGACGCTCGGCCTCCGCGAGGCGCTCCTGGTAGGCCTTGAGCTCGTCCTTGCTGGGCCAGGCGGTGCCGTAGACGCGCTGCAGCATCGGGTTCTTCTCGCTGCCGCGCCAGTAGGCGGCGGCCGAGCGCATCAGCTTCACGCCCTGGCCGAGCAGCTTCGTGTTCGGCAGGTGCGGTCCGCGGCACAGGTCCTTCCAGACCACGGTCTCACTCTCGCGCCCGGCTCCGCGCACGTTCTCGTAGATGGTGAGCTCGGCGCCGCCCACCTCGACGCTCGCGCCGTCCTCGTCCAGGTCCGCCGTGTCGCCGGTGCCCTTGATGCCGATGAGCTCCAGCTTGTACGGCTCGCCCGCGAGCTCCGCGCGGGCCTCCTCCTCGGTGACGACGCGCCGGCGGAAGGTCTGGCCCTCCTTGATGATGCGGGCCATCGCCTTGTCCAGGGCCTTGAGGTCGTCCGGCGTGAACGGCTCGGCGACGTCGAAGTCGTAGTAGAAGCCGTCCTTGACGGGCGGCCCGATGCCGAGCTTCGCGTCCGGGTTGATCTGCTGCACGGCCTGGGCGAGCACGTGCGCGGCCGAGTGCCGCAGCACGTCCAGCCCGTCCGGCTCGTCGACGGTCACCGGCTCCACGACCGCCCCGCCCGGGATCGCGCGGTGCAGGTCCCACAGTGTGCCGTCGACCCGCACGACCACGACGTCCTTGCGGTCGCCGTACAGGTCGGCGCCGGTGGTGGGGACCGTGGTCGTCATCGTCGTCGCCTCCGTGTCGGTGACGTCACCGGGGGTGAGGTCCTGCTGAGTGGGCGGCGATACGACGTCGGACACGAATGGTCTCCTTCAGCGAGCTCATGACCCCCGCACGCGCGAGGGGCGCCGTCCAGACGAGCGACGCCCCTCGATCGTACCGATCCGAGCGCCCAGGGCGAACTCGATACCGGCCCGCTGTGCAGCTTCTCAGTCGCCGAGCTTGCCCTCGCCCTCGGCC
Source organism: Myceligenerans halotolerans (assembly GCF_054782975.1). Taxonomy (NCBI): domain Bacteria; kingdom Bacillati; phylum Actinomycetota; class Actinomycetes; order Micrococcales; family Promicromonosporaceae; genus Myceligenerans; species Myceligenerans halotolerans. Next base: position 41,709 of record NZ_BAAGRL010000027.1, on the reverse strand, counting down.
TCGGCAAGGCTGTCCGGCTTCTCGTCCGACGCCTTCTCTTCCGGCGCCGCGGTCTTCTCCTCCGGCACCGCAGCCGACCCCTCCGACACCGGGGCCTTCTCCTCCGGCGCCGCGGCCGGCTCCTCGTCCTCGGGGCCGCCCCACTCCTTGGCCTTCTCCGCGAGACCGTCGAGCGCGCCCCGGGCCTGCTCGGGCGCCAGCTGCTTGAGCTTACCGGCCGCCATGTCCACGTTCTCGTCCGTGGCCAGCGCCTTCGCCCGGGCGATGTTCTCCGGGTCGGTGACGAACGCCTTGGCCGCCTCGAAAAATCCCATATCCGGCTCCTCCTGCCGTTCGCAGGCACGCCGTAGTGCGTGACTCCCTGCAGACGACGGCACCTCCGTCGCTGCCCGAGAAGGTACACAAGACGGACGAAGGCCGCATCCCTGAGCGACAGAATCGCTCCAGGACGCGGCCTCGCGGAAGCCGGCGGACGGACTCCCCCGCCCGCCCGGCCCCACCGGGTCAGCTCTCGCCGAACTCCTTGGCCTTGTCGGCGAGACCGTCGATCGCGCCGTCCGCCTGGTCCGGCGCGATGTCCTTGAGCTTGTCGGCAGCCGCGTCGACGTTCTCGTCGGTCAGCAGCTCCTTCGCCTTCTCGACGTTCTCCGGGTCCGTCGCCATGTCCTTGGCCTTGTCGAAGAGTCCCATGTCTGCCTCCTTGTGCCGATGGCACAGGCGCGTGTCCACGCCCCCTGTGAGCGACGGATCGTCCGCCGCCGGTCCCGAAGGTAGACCCCCGAGGCAGGGCCCGCCACCGCACACAGCCCGCCCCGGGAGCCGCCGCGAAGCCCGCACCCCGTCACCCTTCGGCGCGAATCCGCTTCACCAGCGCCTCCCGCTGACCGTCGGTCAGCCCGCCGCTCGCGAGATACCCCGCGACCGCCCCGTACTCCGCGCGCAGGCCCGCCAGGGTCTCGAGCATGACCTCCCGCGTCCCCGCCCTGCTCCGCGCCGGATGCAGATGGCCCGGGAGCGCATCGCCGCCGCCGTCCGCCGCCTCCCCGGACACCGGCCGGGCCGCCGCACGCTCCTCGTGCACGGCCCGCGCACGCTCCATCGCCGCCACGTGGACCGCCAGGCGCGGGGCGAGCCGGACGTTGGTCAGCTCGTAGTCCACGGCGATCGCCTCGTCGTCCGCACCCGCCAGCGACAGCGCGAACGCCACCACCAGCCCGGTGCGGTCCTTGCCCGCCGCGCAGTGCACGAGCACCGGCCCCTCCGGCGCCTCCGCGATCGCACCGACGGCCCGGGCGAACAACTCGGGCCGGCGCTCCAGCATCCCCGCGTACAGGTGCGCCCACGGCCCCTCCACCGGATCCCCGTACTCTTGGACCGGCGGGTTCAGATACTCCGGGTCGCCCGGCTCCCGCACCTCGCCGTCGTCCGCAGGATCGCCGAACGGATGCGGGTACTTCCTGGTCTCCGCCGGGAGCCGCAGATCGATGACCCGTACGGCCCCGTACGCGCGCGCCGCCCGCACGCCGTCGTGCTCGAGCCAGCTCAGCGACTCCGACCGGACCAGGGCACGCTCCCGCACGAGAGCGCCGCCATCGAGCGGCATCCCGCCCAGGTCACGCGCGTTGAGCAGTCCGGACCAGTCCAGGTGCAAGGGAGTGTAAGAGGTCACGACGCCGAGCGTAGACGGGGTCACCGACAACGCTCCGGGTGTCCGACCCACCGCGTAGAGTCTCCTGCCATGGGTGAGCTCGGACAGGTGATGCGCGTGGTGCGCACGCTCCTGCTCGCGTCCACCTCCCTCAGCCTGGCCACCCTGGCCCACAGCCTCGGTGGTGGCGCACTCCCGGACGCCGGCGCGATGGCGGCGCTCGCGGTCCTCACGGTCGCGGCCTCCTGCGTCGTCGCACAGGCCCGCCCGCGCGTGTGGATCCTCGCGCCGTTCCTCGGTGCCCTGCAGCTCTGCCTGCACCAGGCCCTGACCTGGTCCGCCGCCGCGAGCGCCGCGGCCGTGCCGGGCACCGCGCCCTCCGGCCACGCCCGCCACCACGCCGGTGCCGCCGTCGCGCCCGCCGCGCACGCCACGCTCACCGTGACGCACGACCACCTGACGAGCCCGCGCATGGTGGCCTTCCACATCGCCGCGGTCCTGGTCACCGCCGTCCTCATCACAGCGGGCGAGGGCACCGCGCGGGACGCCCTGCAGATGTTCGGGCACATGCTGCTCACGCTGGCGACACCACGCATTCCCGCGCCGGCCCGGCCCACGACGCCGCACCCGCGCCCGGCCACCCTGCCGACGCCGTCGTCCGTGCTCGTGGCCAGGAGCACACCCCGCCGCGGCCCGCCGGCGGCGCTCGCGGTTCTCGCCTGAGCCGGTCCCCACGTCCCGCCGTCGTGCGGACGTGCGGTGGCGCGCGTCTCGGGTGAGGCCGCACCGCGGCTCGCGCCGCACGGCACGTGTCGCATGAGCTCCCCACCCGGGCATCCCCGCACGCCACGACCCGCCGCAGGCACACTCCGCCGGCGCCGGGCGTCTCGGCGTGCTGCGCAGAAAGCTGAGAAACCATGAACCGCAACACCATCTCCCGTCCCCGCACACTGGCCGCCGCGGCCGTCGTCTCCCTGACACTGCTGCCCGCTGCCTGTACCGCCGGGTCGCAGGCCGCCTCGGAGGACGCACCGGCGTCCGAGACGGACGCGGAGGCGCTGACCATCGAGGACCCGTGGGCCAAGGCCATCGACGAGGGCATGACGGCCGTCTTCGGCACCCTCACGAACTCCTCCGGCCACGACGTCCGGCTCGTGTCGGCCGAGTCGGACGCCGCGGAGTCCGCGGAGCTGCACGTGTTCGCCGACGACGGCGGCACGCCCGTCATGCAGGAGGCGGACGGCGGGCTGATGATCCCCGCGGACGAGCCCTTCGACCTGGAGCCGGGCGGGCCGCACCTGATGCTGCTGGGCGTCACCGACCCGCTCGAACCGGGCGAGGACGTCACCGTCGTCGTGACCGCGGAGGACGGGTCCGAACTGGAGATCGTCGCCCCCGTGCGGTCGTTCGACGGCGCGAACGAGAGCTACGAGCCGGACGGCGGCGCGGACGGGGAGTCGATGGACCACTCCGACCACTCCGACCACTCCGACCACTCCGACCACTCCGACCACAGCGAGCACGGCGACGGCGAGGAGGACATGTGACCGGCGGCCCGGCCCGCGCGGACGGGGCCGCCGACGACGGCCCCGACGGGACGCCCGGACCCTCGCGCCGGGGATTCCTGCGCGGCGGGGCCACCTTCCTGGGCGGCGCTCTCGGTGGAGCGGCCGCCACCGTGGGCGCGACGACCGCCCGGAGTGCGACGGTGACACCGTCGGACACCGCCGGACAGACGCCGGACCAGGCGGGCCGGGCGACCGTTCCGTTCCGCGGGCCGCGTCAGCCGGGTGTCGACACCACGCCGCAGGCGTTCGCGACGCTCGTCGCGCTCGATCTGGCCGGCGGGACGGACCGCGACGCCCTGGTGCGTCTCATGCGGATCTGGACCGATGATGCGGAACGGCTCATGTCCGGACGCCCGGGGCTGACGGACACCGAGCCGGAGCTCGCGGCGGTCCCGGCGCGGCTGACGGTGACCGTGGGCTACGGGCCCGCGGTGTTCGCGGCGGCGGACCTGGCCGGCCGCATGCCGTCGTGGCTGCACCCGCTGCCGTCGTTCGGCGTCGACCGGCTCGAGGACGCCTGGTCGGGGGGCGACCTGCTGCTGCAGGTCTGCGCCGACGACCTGGTGACCGTCTCCCACGCGGTGCGCGTGCTGGTGCGGCAGGCGCGGACGTTCGCTCGTCCGCGGTGGCTCCAGCGCGGCTTCCGCAACAGCCCGGGCACCGTCGCGCCAGGCACGACGTGGCGCAATCCCATGGGGCAGGTGGACGGCACGGGGAATATCGACCCCGCAGCCGAACCTCACCTGGTCTGGCACACGGACGACACAGCGGGCTGGCTGGCCGGTGGCACCTCCGTCGTCGTACGCCGGATCGCGATGGATCTCGACGGCTGGGACAAGGTCGACCGCGAGGGGCGGGAGAACACCATCGGGCGAAGGCTGTCCGACGGCGCTCCCCTGACCGGCAGCCACGAACACGACGAGCCGGACCTGGAGGCCAAGGGGCCCTACGGCTTCGGCGTCATCGACACCGCAGCGCACATCCGCCGGTCCCGGAGCGACGACCCGTACGAGCGGTTCCTGCGCCGCCCGTACGGGTACGACGACGGGCCGGGCGACACCGGTCTCGTGTTCGTCAGCTATCAGGCGGACGTCGACCGGCAGTTCCTCCCCGTCCAGCGCAGGCTGGACGAGATGGATCTGCTCAACCAGTGGACGACGCCGGTCGGCTCGGCGGTCTTCGCCGTGCCGCCGGGCGCGAGGCCGGGTGAGTACCTGGGCCAGGCCCTGCTGGAGGCGTGAGGTCGCGCCGGGCCGACCGGTCCGGCGCGATGGCCCGTCGTGACGGCCCGTGGTGAGCGGCTGGCCGCCGTCCTGGCATGCCGTGCTGTCTCGGCATGCCAGGAGGCGGCCCCATGTCAGGCGGCAGCCGCCGCTACGCTGTCTCGACGGAGGCCATTTCTCTGACTAAGGTCAGCGATATGCCGATCGACTCCCGGACCGCCGTCGTACGCCGCTTCAACCGCAGCTACACCCAGCGCATCGGAGCGCTGGAGGACTCGTTCCTGGGCATGGGCGCGCCGCTGGGCACGATGCGGCTGCTGTTCGAGATCGGGACCCGCGCGGGGACCGTCGCCGACCTGCGCGCACGCACCGGCCTCGACTCCGGCTACGTCAGCAGGCAGCTCAAGCGCCTCACCGGCGCCCGCCTCGTGGACCTCACGCCGCTCGGCAGGACGCGCTGGAACGAACTCGAGGCCCGCTCCGCCGAACGCGCCCGTACCCTCCTGGAGCCCCTGACCGAGCGGCAGCGCGACCGCCTCGTGCGCGCCCTCGCCGAGGCCGACCTCCTCGTACGCACCGCCGCCATGACCTTCGAGACGGTGGATCCGCTGTCGCCGGGAGCCCGGGCAGCCGTCGGGCAGTATGCCGCCGAGCTCGCGACGCTCTTCCCGTTCGACCCGGGCGAGCCGTCCGAGGCCGACGCGGCGCAGCTCCTGCCGCCGTCGGGCCGGTTCGTGCTGGCGGTCGACGACGGCGAGCCGGTCGCATGCGGCGGCGTCCGGGCCTTCGGCGACGGCGTGGCCGAGATCAAGCGCATGTGGGTGCACCCCGACTGGCGTGGCGCCGGACTGGCCTCGCGCCTGCTGCAACACCTGGAGACCGCTGCAGCCGACGCCGGCCACACGACGGTCCGGCTGGACACGAACGAGGCCCTCACGGCCGCGATCGCCATGTACGACCGCGCCGGCTACCACCGCATCGACCGCTACAACGACAACCCGGACGCCACTCACTTCTTCGAGAAGCACCTGAGCTGAGCCCCAGATTCCCACCCGCCCGGTTGCGGCTCCGCCGCTTGGCACACTTTTACCGTGCCCCATGAGCCTGCTTACACCTACAAGGGCCATGGCGTAAGCAAGCTCATGGCCGAGCTCGATCCGGCCTGTGGATGGACAGCGGTCGGCCGCCGCGTGTGGTGCGGTGAGGAAATGCCACGTCATCGATCCGGCGTTCCTACCGACCTCCTGGCACTTGCTCGGGATCGCGGCGGTATGCTCTCCGTCCGGCAGTGCGAGGAGCACGACGTCACCGCGATCAGGCGGCATCGGCTCGTCGCGTCCGGCGCCTGGTCCCGAGCGGCACGCGGCGTGTTCGACACCAGGCTGCGCGACGTCACGCTCCACAAGTACGACCAGGAACGATGGCGAGCCGTCTGGCTCGCGCTCTACGCCTATCCCCGAGGGATCGCGTTGAGCGACATCGCGCTGATGCTGCATGGCGCGCAGGGCCTGCCACGGCGGCTCACCCCGGAAGTTGCGCTCCCGGGCGGGGCGGCAGCCAGGTCGCGGGCCGGCGTCGCCGTCCGCCAGACCGATGTCACCGGAAAGACCGTGCAAGTCGATGGACGCGATGTCGTCGAACCCGTCCTGGCCCTCGTCCAGGCGATGCGAACCCTGGGTCGCGACAGCTGGGTACGGTGCGCGGACAGCCTGATCCACCAGGGAGTCATCGGACCGGCGAGCCTCCGTGAGGTCTCCCGGCTCATGCGTCGCGCCGGCCACTCGGACAAGGCACGGTGGCTGAGGCTCGTCGACGGACGCGCCGAGTCCCCCCTCGAGACCGATGCGCGCCTCCAGTGCGAGGATGCGGGAATACCACCGGATGACCTGCAGCGAGCGTTCTACGACGGCTGTGGCCAATTCGTCGGCAGGTCCGACCTCGTCTGGCACCTCGGTGCTGACAGATGGCTTGTCGTCGAGATCGATGGCAACGCCTACCACGCGTCGCACGATCAACTGGGCTACGACGCGCTCCGGCAGAACGAACTGCTCCGCGACCGACGATTGCTACTGCTCCGCTTCCGGAGCCGCCACCTCTACGAGTACCCGGGCATCGCCGGGGACATCGCCTCCATCCTGCATGCCGAAGGGTGGAAACCGGGCCGCGAACTCCCGGCGGACACCGCACATCGTCGCGGGACGCCATGAGGTAGGCCTCGAGCCACGAGCTTGCTTACGCCCAGGGCCGTTGAAGCGTAAGCAAGCTCATGGCTCATGGGCTCCGCATCGAGAGGCGCGGGCGGGAGTGAAGCCCCCCATGCCCGCTGACCGCCGAGCTGCCGGAGGAGCCGCCCCGAGCGGGGCCGCGGTGCCGCGCCCCTACAAGATTGACGAGGCGACGTGGCCTGCTCACGGTCACACGCTACTGGTCCATCGGGCGGGGCTGTGGTGGCCGCGCCCTCGCGGGAATTGACGAGGCGGCGTGTGCCCACTCGTGGACACGCTCCGCCGATCCGTCGGGCCGGGTGCGGGGGCCGCGCCCCCGCAAGGCATGACGAGGCGGAGTGGTCCAACCCTGTTGGACACACTCCGCCGATCCGTCTCGTGGGCGATACAGGACTCGAACCTGTGACCTCTTCGGTGTGAACGAAGCGCGCTAACCATCTGCGCCAATCGCCCCTGGTCGTGCGCAGCGATCCTAGCATTCGCCGGGCCGCCTGCGACGACCGTCGCTCAGGGGTCGATCAGCTCGCGGCGCATCTTCTCGAACACGTCGCGCGCCGCCCTCGACAGCTCGCCGGCCAGCAGGTCGACGCCGTCGAGCCAGGTCGTGGGCTGCACGTTCCGCACGGATCCGGTCAGGAGCATGTGCGAGCGTCCGGCCGAGACGTCGTCGAGCGCGTCGAACGTCAGCTCGCCCTCACGCGCCTCCCGCACCGGCAGCCCGGCCTCGGCGCCCCATTCCAGCAGCAGCTCGCGGGTGATCCCCGCGAGGCAGCCCACCGACAGCGGCGGCGTCACCAGTTCGCCGTCGCGCTCGACGAAGACGTTGGATCCGGTTCCCTCGCACAGCTCGCCGCGCGTGTTCGCGAGGACGGCCTCGTCGCCGCCCTTGGCGACGGCGTCGGCCAGGGCCACGACATTCTCCGCGTACGACGTCGTCTTCAGGCCCGCCACGGCCGACCGCTCGTTGCGGGTCCACGGCGAGCGCACGGCACGACCCTCGGCCCGGATCTCCGCGGGGCCGGCAGCGACGATGACAGTCTGCGGCCCGCCGGACCGTCCCGACGCGAGCGGTCCGACGCCGTCGGTCACGGTGATCCGCAGCCGGCCGGCGGCAGGCCCGGCGGCGAGGACGGCGGCGACGCCGTCGCGAATGTGCTGCTCGTCGGGTTCGGCGATGCCGAGCCCCGCGGCGGACCGCGCGAGCCGCTTCAGGTGGCGCGTGAGGGCGAACGCCTGGCCGTCGAACACGGCACACGTCTCGAACACCCCGTCGCCCACCGTGATGCCGTGGTCGACCGCGCTGATCGCGCCCTCGTCGGGCGCCACGAGTCGCCCGCCCGTCCAGATCACCGTCTGCGTCATGGGGTCATCCTGCCTGCCGGGGCGGCGGACCGCGAAACCGGCCGTTCTCCGCCCGGCTCGGTGCCCGACGATGCGAGCCCCACCAGGCGTTCCGCCTTGAGTTCGGTCTCCCGCCACTCCGCGGTGGGGTCGCTGCCCCAGGTGATGCCGGCTCCGGTGCCGAAGCGGAGCGTGCCCGCCCCGGGACCGTCGTCGTCCCCCCGTTCCCACCAGAACGTGCGGATGCCGACGGCGAGCGACGCCGTGCCGGCGTCGCCGTCGACCCAGCCGACCGCACCGCAGTACGGACCGCGCGGGGCCGGTTCCAGGTCGTCGATGATCCGCAGCGCCGACGACTTCGGCGCTCCCGACACGGACCCCGGCGGGAACGTCGCCGCCAGCAGGTGCCGCCAGACGTCAGGGGCGCGGGCGACGTCGTCGGACAGCACGCCGCGGACGCGCGAGACCAGGTGCACCAGGCCGGGGTGGTGCTCGACGGCGAGCAGCCCGCTCACCTCGACCGTGCCGGGCCGGCAGACGTGCTGCAGGTCGTTGCGGACGAGGTCCGTGATCATGACGTTCTCGGCGTGATCCTTGTCGGTGAGGCCGTCGGGTGTGCGGGCGGTGCCCTTGATGGGTCCGGAGGTGACGACAGGGCCGTCGGGGCCGGGTTCCAGCGACAGGTACAGCTCCGGGGAGGCGCTGACCACCCAGACCGGGTCGACGTCGCGGCCGTCGACGCCGGTCGTGGCCGCGGGGACATGGATCGCGCAGGCGTGCGGCGCGGGGTTGCCGACGGCGAGCCGGGCGGCGAGGGCGCGGGCGTCGGGCTCGGTGGTGGTGCCGTCGTCGCGGGCCCGGGCCGGTAGCGGAGCGGCCAGGACCCGGCAGAGGTTGGCCTGGTAGACGGCGCCCTCGCGCACGTGCTCGCGGATCCGGCGCACCGCCGCCTCGTAGGCGGCGCGGTCCATCGAACTCGTCCAGGCCTCGGGGTCCGGCCCGGTCCAGGTGCCCGACGGCGGTCCGGGGTGCGGCACGTCGTCCCTGCCCGACGGCGGTCCCGGGTGGGGTGCGGGGTGCGCGTCCGACGCCGGCTCCGGGTGAGACGTGTCGTGCGCGTCGTGCGCGTCGTGCGTGGCGGACGACGGTCCCGGGCGGGACAGGTCGTGCACGTCGGACGCCGAGCGCGTGGGGTTTCCGCTCGGGACGGCCACGGGACCCGGGGGCGGGGTGACGTGCCGGAACTGCCATGCGCGGGCCCGGCCCTCGAAGTCGGCGACGACGAACCACATGCCCTCTGCCAGCGCCTCCGGCTCGGCATCGACGTCGACGCAACGGGTCACGTGCGTGGCGACACGTCCGTCGAAGGTCGCCCAGCCGGTGTTCCCGGTCACGTCACGGGTGGCCAGGATCGTCGCGGTGGCGCGGGTTCTCGCGGGTCGGCGCGGAGTAGGGGACACATCGTCCACGCTAACGCCGCGCAATCGATTGGACGGCCACACCGATGTTCGATTAATGTTCAGACCACGCCGGAGCACACGGGGAAATCCCGTCAGGTCCGGCTGTGCGGACGTAGCTCAGTTGGTAGAGCATCACCTTGCCATGGTGAGGGTCGCGAGTTCGAATCTCGTCGTCCGCTCGGAGGCCCGCTCCCGTGCTCGTCTCGCAGGAGCATCCTCGCGGTGGGTTGGCCGAGAGGCGAGGCAGCGGCCTGCAAAGCCGTATACACGGGTTCGAATCCCGTACCCACCTCGCATGAACTCGAGCGATTGGCGCAGCGGTAGCGCGCTTCCCTGACACGGAAGAGGTCACTGGTTCGATCCCAGTATCGCTCACCACTACCCCACCAGGGGCGATTGGCGCAGATGGTTAGCGCGCTTCGTTCACACCGAAGAGGTCACAGGTTCGAGTCCTGTATCGCCCACGAGACGGATCGGCGGAGTGTGTCCAACAGGGTTGGACCACTCCGCCTCGTCATGTCTTGCGGGGGTGCGGCCCCCGCACCCTGCCGCGCCTCTCGATGCAGATGCCCATGAGCCATGAGCCATGAGCCATGAGCCATGAGCCTGCTTACGCCTCAACGACCCTGGGCGTAAGCAACCTCGTGGCTCGCGGCTTTCCTCATGGTTGAGAGGCGCGCCCGGCCGCACCCGCCGTCTCGGGCGGGCCGTGTCGGCAGGCTTGGTGATGGGCCTGGCCGTGTGCGGGGTTCGGGTGGCACTCTGCTCAGATGATCCTGCGAGACGTGTCCGACGACGACCTGGACGTCCTCTTCGACATCCAGGCCGACGGAACGGCGCAGCACATGGCTGCCTTCACCAGCCCCGATCAGGGTGATCGAGAGGAATATCGCGCCCGATGGCGGAAGTTCATGGGCGACGACTCGATCACGAGCAAGGTGATCGTCGTCGACGGTGATGTCGTCGGCAGTGTCGGGAGCTTCGTCGTCGACGGTGACACGGAGGTCACCTACTGGGTGCGGCGAGACGTCTGGGGGCGAGGCATCGCCTCGGCAGCGCTCGCGAGCCTGCTCCGGCAGGTGACCGTCCGCCCGCTGTACGCACGTGTCGCGGCTGACAACACCGCGTCGGCGCGGATCCTGGTGCGCAACGGTTTCACTCGGGTCGGTGAGGAGACGTCCTTCGCCGAGGCACGTCAGGCGGAGATCGAGGAGCACATCTACCGGCTCGACGAGTCGGGGCCATAGGCCCCGAGCCCGCCGCCGGGTTGCCGGCGAGCCAGGAGCTTGCTTACGTCCAGGACCCTTGAGCCGTAAGCAAGCTCCTGGCTCGCCCGCATCCTCGACGTGTGGTTCCGCGCCCAGGACCACGCCGCGACCCGTGTGACGTACACCCGTCCGCGAACTGCCCGTTCGATTGGACCTTTGGACGGTGCGTCCCGTAATCTTCTGGAGCGCCGGTTCGCGGAAGCGGGCCGGAATCGTGCGGACGTAGCTCAGTTGGTAGAGCATCACCTTGCCATGGTGAGGGTCGCGAGTTCGAATCTCGTCGTCCGCTCTGAAGTGGGTGAGAACCCTCGCGGTGGGTTGGCCGAGTGGCGAGGCAGCGGCCTGCAAAGCCGTATACACGGGTTCGAATCCCGTACCCACCTCGCGCGATTGGCGCAGCGGTAGCGCGCTTCCCTGACACGGAAGAGGTCACTGGTTCGATCCCAGTATCGCGCACGAGACGGATAGGCGGAGTGTGCCCATGAATGGGCCACTCCGTCTCGTCATTCCCTGCAGGGGCGGAGCCCCCGCGCCCCGCCCCGGGGGCAGGCCCCCGAACCCCCGCCATGGTGCACCGGGTAAGTACCTGCCGGGTCGGAGGGGTACAGCAGGCAGATGCCCGCCGGCTCACGCTGCACCGGGCAGGTGCCTGCCGCGTAGGAGGGGTACAGCAGGCAGGCACCCGCCGGTCCGGGGTGCACCGGCCGGCTCGGGCCGCATCCGGCCCCTCGCTCTGTTGTCGTGGGGTGGCGCGGCGTACCGTCGGGAGCATGTGCCGCAACATCACGACCCTGCGCGGGCTCGAACCGCCCGCCACCGACGAGGAGATCACGGCCGCGGCCTTGCAGTTCGTCCGCAAGGTGACCGGTGTGACGAAGCTTTCCGACGCCACGCGGGAGCCGGTCGAGCGGGCCACCGACGAGGTGGCCGCGATCGTCACCCGGCTGCTCGAGGAACTGCCCGCCCGGCGGCAGCCACCCAAGTCCGTCCCGCCGTTGCGCCGCGCCGAGGTGCAGGCCCGCATCGCGGAGCGGCAGCGCGCCCGCGAGGAACACGAGCGCATGCACGAACTGGGCATCGCCCACCAGCACTGATCCAGCGCTCATCCGGCCGGTCCGGCGCAGG
>NZ_BAAGRL010000027.1:0-29741 GCF_054782975.1 Myceligenerans halotolerans | reverse complement strand
CGCGCGCCTGGGCGTCACCTGCGGGTTCGTCATGGGACACGGCCGTCGTGCACCGGCGCGCGTCCGGGCGCCACCGGCCCCGACGCCCCGCACAGGGTTCTCGGACGCGTCAGCCGTCCGCGCCCGGCGGTGTCGGCGCGTCAGTCGTCCGGGCCGGGTGGCGTCGGTGCGGTGTCGCCGGGAGGCGGCTCCGGGGGGTCCGGCGGCTCCGGCGGTGGGGGCGTCACGCAGGCCAGCGCGTGGTCCGGCCGGTAGGTCGTGGTGTACGAACGCTCGATGACCACCTTGCCGTCGCTGATCCGCTCCACCCTGCGGCCGACGGTGATCGTGAAGCCGGGCTGACCGCCCGGGTAGGCCACGCACCCGGCATCCGAGCTGTTCACCACGCCCGGCGACACGATGTTCCGCTTCTCGCCGTCGGTCCAGGTGTTCTTGAGGTACTTGGTGCTCCAGATCCGCACGTGCAGCTGGTTGTCGGCCACCCAGGACTGCATCACGGCACCGTAGGGCGTGTTGTTCCGCACCTTCATGTCCTTGCTCCCCACGGCGATCGTGGCCTCGCGGCCGGCCGGGTAGCGCTCGAACCAGTACGAGTGCGGGTAGTGCTCGACGTCCTCGAACCCGGCGATCATCGCGGCGTTGTACGTGGTGGTGGCCATCTGCGACAGCCCGCCCCCGACCCCGTCGATGTGCTGCCCGCCGATGATCATCCCTGACGCCACGTACCCGTTCGCCAGGGTGATCGGGGACAGCGCCGAGATGAGGGAGAACGTCTCCCCCGGCCGGATCAGGTCGCCGGTGATCATCTCGGCGCCCCGGACCAGGTTCTGGGTCCGCACGTAGTCGCTGGTCAGCGGCGTGGAGAACTCCGCAACGACCTCCTTGACCCCCATCGCCCGCAACGCCTGCGTCGAGTTCTCGGGGGTCTGCTGCACGACCTCGAGCGTCGCCGTGCGGTCGTCGCCCAGCGCCGCGGCACGGATCGCGTTCCGTGTGGGCTTGTCGGCGAGAGTGGTGCCGAGCTCACCGCCGATCACCTCCGGTTTGCCGGACGCGAAACCGAACTGCGCGCCGTCGGCCGTCGTCAGCAGGTCGTCGGTGCGCTCGACGATCGCCTGCGTCAGCGTGGCGCCGTCGAACTGCGTGACGAGTCCGCCGTCCTTCTCGACGAAGCTCGCCGCCGACGCCAGCACCTTCGGCGGCAGCTCCGCCCGCTGCCCGCCGACGCTCACGTCGACCGGTCCCGAGACGATCTTCTCTGCCTCCGCGAGGGCCGCGTCCGTCTCCTCCTGCGTGATCTGCGGGGACACGGTGCTCGTCGGCAGTTCCACGGGGCCGTCCGCGACCAGCCACGCCGACCTGATCACACGGCCCGCGACGCCGGGATCGATCCGCGTGCCGTCCTGGGCGGGCGTCGCCGTCGGCTCGACACCGGCGAACTCGACCGCACCGTCGACCGGAGCGACCGCCATCGAGTCCTCCAATCCGCCGACGGCGGACGCGAACGCCTCGTCGTCCACGTCGAGGACCGGAACGGCGGGACCGGCGCCGAACAGGTGTTGCCACATCCGCGCGGGGCCGAGGCTGAACCCGGTGAGCGAGTCCGCGGTGGCGGGAACGTCCACCGCCAGCCCCGCCGCGACGGGGTCGAGCGTGGTCGACGCCTCACCCGCGACGAGTTCCACCGGCTTCGCGGCGGGTCCCGCGAGCGCGCCGTCGAGCGTCTCGGCGGCCTGCGCCGTGCTCTGCCCGCCGATCTCGGCGCCGGCGACCGTGGTCCCCTTCGGCACGACGTCGGCCTGCACGGCGGCCACGATCGCGTAGACGGCGAGCAGGACGACGACGGCCGACACGGCGCCGGTCCCGATCCTGCGGTTGCGCAGCGCGACGCGGTCGGCGACCGGCTCGCCGTCCGGCCCGGCCCCCGTCCACCAGGCCCGCAGGTCACGCACACGCCGGCCGACGACGGCCCGGGCGGAGCCCTCGGGAGCGCGCGCCGGGGTCGTGGGCGGGACGGGCATCGGGAACGGCGGCACCGCCGGCGCGGGGTCGGGTGCGGGTGCGGGGTCGGACGGCGGAGCGGTCGGGGCGGGGCTCACCCTGGCGGCGTCCTCCGTCGCGGCCTCGACGAGCGCCAGCGCGATCACCTGGACATCGATCGGGGCGGCGAACGCTTCGCCGTCGTCACCGGCGGCCTCGTCATCACCAGCTGCCGCCTTGCCATCGACGGCGGCACGCTCGCCGTCACCGGCCGCACTCCCGTCGCGATCGGCAACGACCTCGTGACCGCCGGCGTCCCCGCCGCCCGTGCTGCCGCTCGTCACCGCGCGATCGCCGGCGGTGGTGTCCGAGGCGACGGCGATCGTGGGACCGGCCGGTGCCTCGTGCCTGGAGTCGGGTGCTGTGGCCGAGTCGGCCGGCTCCGACGCCTCTTCTGTGCGGGCGTCGCCGTCGGGCCGAGGTGCGGCGGCGGCTCCCGGCTCGCCCGCTCCTGATTCGGGGCCCGACTCGACCGGCTGAACCTCGCGCGTCTCCGCCCTGGGCGGGGAGACGGCATCGGACACGTCGGTTCCTGGTGCGTCGCCGTCCCACCCGGTGCTGTCTGCCCGGTCGTCAGGTGACGCGTCACCGTCCGGCGCGTGATCGTCCGGCGCGTGATCGCCCGGCGCGTGATCGCCCGGCGCGTCGTCGGGTGATGCCTCGCCGTCTGACGCGCCGCTGCGTGCCCCGTCGTCGGCGCGCACGTCACCGCCCGACGCGTCCTGGGCGGACACGTCGGCGGCGGGCGCCTGACTCTCCGGCGGATCGTCGCCGAGTGTCGCCGGTGCGTCGTCGGCAGGCACCTCGCCATCCGGCGCGCCGTCCTCGGGTCCCCTGTCGCTCGGTGCCTCCGCCTCGGGGCCGGTCACCAGGCCCGGCGGTGTGCGCGGTCCGGCGTCCGCCTCAGCGTCGCCTCGCGCGTCTTCGGCCTCGCCTCGCCGGTCCGCTCCGGACTCTTCGCCGCTCGGGTCCTCGTCCGTCGCCTCGCCGCTCAGGTCGGCTTCACCAGGGCGATCCCCGTCCGATGCCGGCTCACCCGGTGCTGCGTCCCCCGGCACCGCGCCGCTCGATGCCGCGCCGTTCGGCACGTCCCGGTTCGGCACCTCCCGGTTCGGCACCTCCCCGTCCAGCACAGCCCCGTCCGGTCCCTCCGGATCCGGCGCCGCGGGCTCCGCGTCTTCCGGCGGCGTCGGGTCGAGCGTCGTCGAGCGCTCCGAGGGTCGGTCCATCAAGAAGTCTCCGTGCTGCTGAGCTGGGAAGAATGGGGAGATTGTCGCAGACCTGGACGGCGGGTTCGTCACCGTGGGCGCCGGTCGGCCCCCACCTCGATGAGGCGCGGCATGCCCGGCGGCGCGACCTGGCTGACAGCCAGGTAGCGGGCCTCCGCACGGTGCAGGCGGATGTGCTCGTCCAGCGACCAGTCGGGCCCGTTGGTCAGCACCATCCCGCAGGAGCAGTCGGTCTCCACCCGCCCTCGCGGCAGGTGACGCAGCTCTCCCACGGTCACGTGGGAGGCGCGGGCATCGGCCTTGGCGCGATGCATCGCCGCGCTGACGGGTGCGGTGTCTTCCACGCGCCCAGGCTACGCGGCCGCGGCGACACGGCCGCGCGAGACCCCGGAACCGCGCCGCCTACAGCTCCTCCGGGTCGTCCCAGGAGATGCCGCTCGAGTCCCCCGTCATCGGGTGGAGCTCCTCGGCCGCGAGTCGCTTCGGTGCCTTCGTCGCGTCACCACCGCCCAGCACCTCGCTGCGGGTCGGGCGCCGCTTCGGCGGCCGCGGCGCGATCCGGGCGTACGACGCCAGCGACTCGTCGCCCGGCTCGACTCTGACCACCCTGGGCACGACCTCCTCGGCCCCGGACTCGGCCCCGGCACCGGCCCCCACATCCGTACCGTTCGACTGCGACTCCCCCGCCTCGGTCACCATGAGATCGATCCTCGCAGCCAACGTCGTCCGATGCCTACCCCGACACGATCGGCCACGGGCACGACACGTCCTCGACACAACGTGTTCGCACTCTGACCAGCAGTGAAACTCTGCGCACCCCGGACCGCCCGCCGTCGCACGACCTCCGCACGACACGACGGGATCCTGTTGGGCATCGCCCGGGCCGGGTGTGATGATGCTCGGTATGCAGACCTGGCCCGGCCGTGCCTACCCCCTGGGGGCCACCTTCGACGGCACCGGCACCAACTTCGCCCTCTACTCCGGGGTCGCCGAGCGGGTGGAACTCTGCCTCGTGTCCGACGACGGCAGCGAGAAACGCGTGGACGTGACCGAGGTGGACGCCCATGTCTGGCACGTGTACCTGCCCGGCGTCGGCCCCGGGACGCGGTACGGCTACCGCGTGCACGGCCCGTACGACCCGGCCCGCGGACACCGGTGCAATCCCGCCAAGCTCCTCCTGGACCCGTACGCCAAGGCGATGGACGGCGACATGGACGGCGACGCGTCGCTGTTCTCCTACCCGCTGGACCGGCCGGCGGAGGCCACGGCGCGCAGCGCCTCGCCGACGACGACGGACTCCGCCGGGCACACGCTGACCTCGGTGGTGGTCAACCCGTTCTTCGACTGGGGCCACGACCGCCCGCCCGCCACGGACTACCACGACAGCGTCATCTACGAGGCGCACGTGCGCGGCATGACGATGCGCCATCCGGACGTCCCGCCGGAGCTGCGCGGCACGTACGCCGCCATGGCGCAGCCCGCCGTCGTCGACCACCTCGCAAGCCTCGGTGTGACGGCCGTCGAACTCATGCCCGTGCACCAGTTCGTCACCGACCCGTCGCTGCGGGCGAAGGGCCTGACGAACTACTGGGGCTACAACACGATGGGGTACTTCGCCCCGCACAACGGGTACGCCGGCTACGGCACGCGCGGCGAGCAGGTCATGGAGTTCAAGGCCATGGTCAAGGCGCTGCACGAGGCGGGCATCGAAGTGCTGCTCGACGTCGTCTACAACCACACCGCCGAGGGCAACCACCTCGGGCCGACCCTGGGATTCCGCGGCATCGACAACGCCGCCTACTACCGGCTCGTCGACGACGACCAGGCGCACTACTTCGACACCACGGGCACGGGGAACTCCCTGCTCATGCACTCCTCGGCGGTGCTCCAGCTCATCATGGACTCGCTGCGGTACTGGGTCGAGGAGATGCACGTGGACGGCTTCCGCTTCGACCTGGCGGCCACGCTGGCCCGGCAGTTCCACGAGGTGGACCGACTGTCCGCCTTCTTCGACATCGTCCACCAGGATCCCGTGGTCTCCCAGGTCAAACTCATCGCCGAGCCGTGGGACCTGGGCGCCGGCGGCTACCAGGTGGGCGGGTTCCCGCCACTGTGGACCGAGTGGAACGGGCAGTATCGCGACACCGTGCGGGACTTCTGGCGCGGGGAGCCGGCCACCCTGCCCGAGCTGGCCAGTCGCCTCACCGGCAGCAGCGACCTCTACGAGCACACCGGCAGGCGGCCCGTGGCGTCGATCAATTTCGTCACCGCCCACGACGGGTTCACCCTCAACGACCTGGTCTCCTACAACAGCAAACGCAACGCGGCGAACGGCGAGGCGGGCGCCGACGGCGAGAGCCACAACCGCTCCTGGAACTGCGGCGCCGAGGGCCCCACCGACGACGCCGGCGTCAACCGCCTCCGCGCCCGCCAGCGCCGCAACTTCCTCGTCACGCTGCTGCTGAGCCAGGGCGTGCCGATGCTGTCCCACGGCGACGAGCTGGGCCGCACCCAGCAGGGCAACAACAACACGTACTGCCAGGACAACGAGCTCACCTGGATGGACTGGGAGAAGCCCGACGAGGAACTCCTCGACTTCGCCCGGCGCACCGTCCGCCTGCGCCGCGACCACCCCGTGCTGCGCCGCCGCCGCTTCTTCGAGGGGACGCGCACCGGCGACCTGGCGGACATCGAGTGGCTCGACCTGACCGGCGACAAGATGGACGACACCGACTGGCACACGTCGTACGCCCGCACCGTCACCGTCTTCCTCAACGGCGACGCGATCACCGAGACGGACGGCCGCGGCGAGCCGATCGTGGACGACTCGTTCCTCCTGCTGCTCAACGCCCACTCCGAACGCCTGGACTTCACGCTGCCACCCGAGAGCTACGGGGCGGCGTGGACGGTGGTGCTCGACACCGACGACAACGCCGCCCCCGGGACGGCGTTCGACGCGCGCGCCACACTGCCCGTGACGGGCCGCAGCGTGGTCGTCCTGACCCGCCCCACGGGTGAGGGTCTCGCTCCCCGGACGGCCGCGGCCGCGTCGACTCGCCCTTCCAGCGCGGCCGACTAGGCTTGCCGCCGTGACCGGCCCGAGTCCCGACCCGTCGTTCGGGTCCCCTCCCCCGCCCGGCACCACCCCCGAGTCGTCCGTCCCCGGCCGCCGTCCCGTGGTGTGGGCGCCGCGCGCCCGCGTGGTCGAGGTCCTCCTGCCGTACGACCCGGACGAGGAGCCGGAGCACCTGCCCCTGCGCCTGGTGGGCGCCGACCACCCCGGAAGCTGGGGAGCCGACGTCGACCTCCCCCACGGCACCGAGTACGGATTCTCCGTCGACGGCGGACCGCTCCTGCCCGACCCGCGCTCCGTCTGGCTGCCCGACGGCATCCACGGCCCGAGCCGCGTGTTCGACCCGTCGCGGTTCGACTGGTCCGACGGCGCCTGGTCGCCCCCCGATCTCACGGCGGGCGTGCTGCTGCACGTCGACGTCGCCTCCTTCACCCCCGGCGGCACGTTCGACGACGTCGTCCACCACCTGCCCGAGATCGCCGGCCTCGGCGTCGACGGCATCGAGGTCGCACCCGTCGCGGCCTACGACCCCGACGAGGGCCCGGCCGGCGGCGTCCGGCTCCACTCGGTGGCCCAGCAACTCGGCGGCCCCGCCGGCCTGCAGCGGCTCGTCGACGCCGCGCACGGCGCCCGGCTCGCCGTCGTCCTCAACGTGCCCTACCGCTGGGCCGTCGCCGACGACCTCGGGCTCGACGCCTTCGGCCCCTACTCGACCGGGCAGCCCGCCGCACGCCCGCGAACCCGGGTCGACGACCAGATCGCCGCCACCCGCGCCGCCCAGGCCATGCGGCCGCGTACCGGCCAGATCCCCCTGGCCCGTCCCCGCACCGGGCCGATCAACCTGAGCGCCGCCCTCGGCGCCGCGCGCCTGCGCCGGCCCGGCCGGCAACCCGCCCGCATCGGCTCCGGCCCGACGATGCGCACCGACGCCGCGCTCACCCGCATCAACCTCGACGGCAGCGGCAGCCTCGGCCCGCGCGGCTTCCTCATCGACAACGCCCGGCACTGGTTCCACACGTTCCACCTCGACGGGATCGTCCTCGACACCCCCGCGCTCGCCGACCGCGCGCAGATCCCGTTCGTCCAGGAACTCGCCGACTCGGTGGTGCACGAGGGCGAGCAGGCCCAGCGCCGGTACGCCCTCTACCTCGACGGCCCTGGCCTGAGCGACCGCCTCACCAGCACCGTCGCCGGACTGCTGCTGCAACCCGGGCGCCCCGAGCACATGGCGACCGTGCGCATGCTCGCGGAGACGCTCGCGCCGTCGGTCCGCCGCGCCGCCCGCCAGGGGCCGCGGCACAACCGGCGCAGCATGCGGCGCGCGGGCGCCGCCGTCGTCGAGGACATCACCCGGATGCCCGGCGCGGCGCTGGCCGTGCCGTGGGCCGACGAGGAGAGCCCGGCCCGCGCCCTGCTCGACGTGGACGACGTCGACGTCCGCGCCAGCCTGCTGGCCTTCGCCGTCCTTGCCGGGACGCCGCTCATGCTGGACACCGAGCACCTGCCCGTCGTCCCGCGCACGCCCGAGGAACTGCGCCTGGCCAAGTGGGGCCGTGTCCTCCTGCGCCTGCGCCGCGCCATCGTCACCGAGCTCGAGCTGCCGCTCGACATCCGCGCCTCGACGGACTCGACCGTCCTCGCCGTGGTGCGGGGGCGCGGGGCCCTCGTGCTGAACACGTCGGGGGCGCTGGCCGCGCTCCGGATCTCCACGCTGCTGCGCCCGAACGAAGGCACGATCGGCGCTCCGGCGCCCGGTGACTTCCACCTGCAGGCGGCCTGGGAGCCGGGCGCCACACGCCTCGTGGGCGACACGCTGACGGTCCCGCCCCGCATGGTCGCGGTCCTGCGGGCGGACTGACCGATCCCCGGCGAGCCCCCCGGCCGCCTCTCGCCGAGCACGACGTCGCCGCGGGCGGCAACGGTCTCGGTCCACGGCGACGTCGTCCTCGGCGGACCGTCGGCCCGGCCGCCTCAGCTCAGCGAGCGGCGGCCCTCCTCGGCCAGCGCGCCCAGGCGGGACAACGCGCGGTAGTACTTCTTGCGGTAGCCGCCCGCCAGCATCTCCGCCGTGAACAGGCCGTGCTCGCCGGAGCCGCCGAGCAGGACCGGGACGTCGCGGTCGTAGAGCCGGTCGACCAGCACGACCAGCCGCAGCGCCACGTCCTGCCGCGTCACGGGCCGCACGCCCGTCAGCGCCACGAGCCGCACGCCGTCCAGGAGCGCGCCGTACCGGGACGGGTGCACGGTGGCGAGATGTTCCAGCAGGCCGTCGAACACGTCGAGCGTGGCGTCCTCGACGCCGGCCCCGGCCACGGCGACCTCGGAGTCCGGCAGGGGGCGCGCGTCGGTGACCGTGGTCCGGTGCCGGTAGTCCTCGCCGTCGACCCGCAGGACCTCGAATCGGGCCGCGAGCGCCTGGATCTCGCGGAGGAAGTCCTCGGCGGCGAAGCGGCCCTCGCCGAGGGCGCCGGGCAGGGTGTTGGAGGTGGCCGCGAGGGCGACGCCGCGGTCGGCGAGCTCGCGCAGGAGGCGGGACATCAGGGTGGTGTCGCCGGCGTCGTCGAGCTCGAACTCGTCGATGCACACGAGGTGGCGGGCGGCGAGGGCCTCGACGGTGGGGAGGAAGCCGAGTGCGCCGACGAGGTTGGTGTACTCGACGAACGTGCCGTAGGTGACCGCGCCCGCGCCGAGTTCGGCGGTCACCGCGTGCGCGAGGGAGGTCAGGAGGTGGGTCTTGCCGACGCCGAACCCGCCGTCGAGGTAGGCGGCGGGTGCGGGGGCCTTCTTGCGGAAGACGGCGAAGGGCCTCGGGCGGGTGCCGGCGACCACCTGTGCGGCGAGTTCCTCCAGCCGGGCCAGGGCGCGGGCCTGGCTGGGGTGGCCGGGGTTGGCGCGGTAGGTCGAGAACCGGGCCTCGGCGAAGTGGGGCGGCGGCACCATGTCGTCCACGAGGCGGTGCGCCGGGACCTCCGGCCGTACCCCGGTCAGGGAACGGGTGGTGGTCGGAGCGCCGTGGTCGGTGACTGTCACGACGTCCCACGCTACCGTCGCCCGGCCGGGCCTCCGCCCTCCGGAGACCAACCTCACACGCGCGGCCGGCGGGACGCCGAGCGGTCGGTCCGATGAAGCGCGGTCGGTCCGATGCCATTGCGGTCGGCCCACTGAGGGACCGACCGCAAGGACATCGGACCGACGGCAAGACGTCGGGCCGACCGCAGAGCTCAGACGTGGACGACTGCGGGGGTGGCCGGGTCGGCGAGGATCGTAGTCACCGCCGCGGCGACGGCGGCCGGGGGGACTGTCCGGTCCGGGGTGACGTTGCGGTCGTCGCCCGCGACCGCATGGTCGATGACGAGTTCGTGGAAGCGGACGCGACGGCTCGCCCCGGCATCTGCCGGGCCGGGGCCACCGCCGGCTCCGGCGGCAGCGTCGCCTGGTCCGGGGGCGTCGTCGCCGAGTCCGCGTGAACTGGCCGGATCGCCGCCTGGGCCGTCCGCGTCGACGCCGGGTCCGGGTACCTCACCGGGGCGGGTGACACCGGGCGCGTCCTCCTCCAGGTTGAGCACCCGGATCAGCATCGCCAGGCCGGCGCCGGTGACGTTGATCGCTCCCGAGCCCGCCATCGGGTCCGTGCGGGCGGCGCCGTTCAGGACGACGTAGGCGGGATGGGGGCCGGCGGAGTCGCGCAGCAGCGGGACGAGCGCGCGGGCAGCGGCGAGATGAGCGGTGAGGTGGCTGTCGAGGGTGGCGCGCCAGCCGTCGAGATCGGGTTCGTCCAGCAGGCGCGCCCCGAGGTGCCAGCCGCCGATCGAGGCGGCCACGCCGCCCGGGAGCGGGAGTCCGTCCCGGTCGCAGGCGGAGCGGACGGCGTCACCCAGGCCCGTCAGGTCCGAGTAGGTCACGGGCCGCACCAGACCGCCACCGGGCGCGGCGGGGGGAACGGGCCCGGGGCCCGGGGAGGCGTCGGTCCGGGACCGGCCCGGCCCCGGACCGCCGTCGGGCACAGGATCGCCGTGCCCGGCGACTCCGGATGCGGATGCGCTGAACAGCGAGGCGGGGAGCGGGCGGCGCGACGCCGCGAGCACCGTGCGCCCGGTGCGGGCGAGGCCGGCGGCAAGCCGGCTGCCGACGTAGCCGCCGGCGCCGACCACGACCACGGGGTACGACGTCGGCTCCGGCGCGTCGACCGGTGTCGTCTCGTTCGTCACGACCCCGACGCTACCGGGGGCCACGCCGTTCCGTGCGCCGTCCAGTGGCCGTCTCCGGGCGGACCGCCCGCCCGTCGGCACCAGCCGGGACGCATGCCTCGCCACCGGAGGTTCCCGGTCAGGGGATGGACACGGCCTGGCACGGCCCGCGTGCGGAACTAGGCTGGCTGCGACTGAACCGTCCGCACGACAGGAGCGCACATTGTCAGCACGAGCACAGATCGGCGTCACGGGCCTGGCGGTCATGGGCCGCAATCTGGCCCGGAACTTCGCCCGGAACGGGTTCACCGTGGCGGTGCACAACCGTTCCTTCGCACGCACCGAGTCCCTCGTGGCGGAGCACGGCGGGGAGGGTGACTTCGTGGCGTCCGAGTCCCTGGCGGACTTCGTCGCCTCGCTGGAGCGGCCGCGCAAGGTCGTCATCATGGTCAAGGCGGGCGCGGCGACCGACGCGGTGATCGACGAGCTGGTGCCCCTCCTGGAGGAGGGCGACATCGTCGTCGACGCCGGGAACGCGCACTTCCCCGACACGATCCGCCGCGAGCAGGCGCTCGCCGCCCAGGGGCTGCACTTCGTGGGCACGGGCGTGTCGGGCGGCGAGGAGGGCGCGCTGAACGGGCCCTCGATCATGCCGGGTGGCACGGCCGAGTCGTACGAGTCGCTGGGGCCGATCCTGGAGAAGATCTCCGCGCACGTGGACGGCGTCCCCTGCTGCACGCACGTCGGCCCCGACGGCGCGGGTCACTTCGTCAAGATGGTGCACAACGGCATCGAGTACGCCGACATGCAGCTCATCGCCGAGGCGTACGACCTGCTGCGGGGCGGCCTGGGCGCGTCGGCGGCCGAGATCGGCGACATCTTCGCCGAGTGGAACACGGGCGACCTCGGATCGTTCCTCGTCGAGATCACCGCGGAGGTGCTGCGCCACAAGGACGCAGCCACGGGCGAGGCGTTCGTCGACGTCGTGCTCGACCAGGCCGAGCAGAAGGGCACCGGCCGCTGGACCGTGCAGAACGGGCTCGACCTCGGGGTGCCGATCACCGGGATCGCCGAGGCCACGTTCGCCCGTTCCCTGTCCGGGTCGGCGCCGCAGCGCGCGGCGGCGGCCGGGCTGCCCGCCCACACCGCCGGCTGGGAGGTGAAGGACCGGGAGGCCTTCGTCGAGGACGTGCGCCAGGCGCTGTACGCGTCGAAGATCGTCGCGTACTCGCAGGGCTTCGACCAGATCGCGGCCGCCTCGGCCGAATACGGCTGGAACGTGGACCGCGGCGCCATGGCCCGTATCTGGCGCGGCGGCTGCATCATCCGCGCGCAGTTCCTCAACCGCATCACCGAGGCGTACGAGCGCGACGCGAACCTGCCGCTGCTCATCGCCGACGAGTTCTTCACCGACGCGATCGACGCCGGCCTCGCGTCCTGGCGCCGCATCGTGGCCGGTGCCGCGCAGGCGGGCATCCCCACCCCGGCGTTCTCCTCGTCCCTGGCCTACTACGATGCGGTGCGCGCGCCGCGTCTTCCCGCAGCCCTCGTCCAGGCGCAGCGGGACTTCTTCGGTGCGCACACGTACCGTCGCACGGACCGCGACGGCACGTTCCACACCGACTGGTCAGGTGACCGCACGGAGGCTGAGGCGTGAGGGGATTCCCCAAGGACCTGGACGAGGGAGGCGGCGCGGCGGCGCCGGTTCCCTCGATCACCGGCGACAACACGATCGCGGTGGGGGTCGGCGGCGACGTCGGCACCTACGCCCTGATCCGGGCGTTCCACGAGCAGTACGGGATCACGGGCGTGGTGCTGTCGTCGGTCGCGACCCGGCCGATGCAGGACTCGGCGATCGTGGAGAACGTCGTCGTGCCGAACCTGGACGACACCGAGACGTTCCTGTCGTCGCTGGAGGGCATCGCGCGGCGGCACGCCGGCAAGCGGCCGATCCTGCTGACGAACGCGGACTGGTTCGTGCGCGAGGTCATCGTCCACCGCGAGCGGCTCGAGGCGGCCGGGTTCGTGACGCCGTACCCGAGCCTGGAGGTGCTCGAGCAGGTCTCCAGCAAGGAGGGATTCGCCGAGGTGTGCGACCGCCTCGGCATCCCGACGCCGCGCACCGTCGTGGCCGACATCCCGAAGCTCGTCGCCGACGGCGGGCACGCCGCCGTGGCCGAACTGGAACTGGACCTGCAGTTCCCGCTCATCGGCAAGCCGTCGAACAGCGCGGACTGGCACTACGTGTCGTTCCCGGGCAAGGCGAAGATCCACCACCTGAACAGCCGCGCCGAGCTGGACGAGGTGCTGCGGCACCTGGTCGACGCCGGATACCCGAGCGCGTTCCTGGTGCAGGAGTTCATCCCGGGCGACGAGACGCAGATGCGGTCGCTGACGGCGTACCGCGACTCGTCGGGCACGGTGACGCTGCTGGCCACGGGCCGGGTACTGCTGGAGGAGCACACGCCGGGCACGCTCGGCATCCCGGCCGCGATCCTCGTGGAGCCGTACGACGACGCCATGGAGGCCGCCACCCGCTTCCTCGACGCGACCGGCTACGTGGGCTTCGCGAACTTCGACTACAAGCTCGACCCGCGCACGGGCGAGCACGTGTACTTCGAGGTGAACCCGCGCATCGGGCGGAACAACTTCTACGTGACCGCCGGCGGAGCGAACGTGGCGCGCGTGCTCGTGGAGGACCAGGTGCTGGGGCGGCCGATCCAGCCGCTGCGGGCCACGAGCGAGGTGCTGTACACGGTGGTGCCGTTCGGGCTGCTGCTGAAGTACGTCCTCGACCCGGAGCTCAAGGCGCGCCTCAAGGGCCTGAAGGCCGCCGGCAAGGTCGTCAACCCGCTGAAGTACGACCGGGACACCGGCATGAAGCGCCGCCTGATCGTCGAGGCGATCACGCAGAACTACCGTCGCAAGTACGCCCAGTACTACCCGGAGCCCACCAGCACGGGGTACTGAGCGACGACGAACGCGACGGCGGGGACCGTGCCGGGCGGATCCTTCCCGTCCGGCACGGTCCCCGCCGTAACGATTCGGCGCCAAATCATGCAGATTTACCCGGAGATAGCGCGACATGGCGTGAAGAACGTGTGGAAGACGTCACACTATGTCATGAATGGGCGGTGTTCGGTATCCGCCTCATAGCCACAGAGAGGTCTCGAATGTCCTTCGTCGAGTCGATCCGGACCGTGATGTCCAAGTATGCGGACTTCAACGGGCGGGCGCGCCGGTCCGAGTTCTGGTGGTACTACCTGGCGTACATCGTCGTCATCTCCGTTCTCTACTTCCTGGTGATCATCCCGACCGCCGTGATGAGCGCAAGCGACCCCACCGGGAGCGAGGAGCTGCCCGCGTTCGCGGTGGTCGCGATGCTCCTGCTCTTCGCCGTCGCGGTCGGGTTCCTCCTGCCGACCATCGCCGTCGTCGTACGCCGGCTGCACGACACGGACCGTTCGGGGTTCTTCTACTTCATGGGCTTCATCCCGTTCGTCGGCGGGATCATCCTGCTGGTCTTCCTCGCGGGGTCCGGCACTCCCGGCCCCAACCGCTTCGGCCCCGACCCGAAGGCCGCCCCGCTGCCGGTCCAGGCCTGACGGTCAGGCCTGACGACCCGATCTGACGGCTCGGCCCGACAGCCGCGGCCGCCTGCCATGACGGCGCGGCCGGTGGGAACTCTCCCGCCGGTCGCTCCGTCATGTCCGGCGCCGGGACGGGCATGAGCCGGACGCCACTGCCGCTGCCGGCTGCGGCTGCGCGGCCCCGCCGGCCGGGAGACCGGTTTCGACCGGCAACTCCGGCGCGCGCCCCGCGACCGGGTCACGATCTGGGCACGGACGGGTCGCGGCGTCCGCGTGCCTGCCCGGTCCCCGGGTACGCGGCGCGTACCGTTGCAGAGGTGAGCAACGACGTGCCGGCCGAGTTCGCGGACGCCCTCGCCGATCTACGTGGCCAGGGCGCACGACCCGGGGTGCACGTCGAGGAGATCGCGGCCCCCGTGCGCGTGGCCCCGTACAGCGTCGCGCTGTCCGGCGAGGTCGCCGACGACGCCGGGGCCGACGGCGACACCGTGGCCACCGGGAGATTCGTGGTCCTGCACGATCCCGGGGGCCAGGATTCCTGGCAGGGCACCTTCCGGGTCGTCACCCTGGTGCGCGCCACCCTCGAGCCCGAGATGGCCGCCGATCCGCTGCTCGCCGATGTCGCCTGGTCCTGGATCCCCGAGTGCCTCGATCTCGCCGGGCTGCGGCCCGGCACCGACGTGCTCGCCGAGGGCGGGACGGTGACCCGCGTGCTGTCGAAGAGCTTCGGGGCGCTGGCGAGCACACCCGACGCCGTCGACCTCGAGCTCCGCGCGTCGTGGACGCCCGTGGACACGCGCCTCGGCGCCCACCTGCAGGCGTGGACGGCGCTCCTGTCGACCGCCGCCGGGATACCTCCCCTGCCCGCCGGTGTCACCGCGATCACCAGGCGCTTTACCGACCGGTCCCAGCGCCCGCATACGGTAGGCCCATGAGCGAACCCCCTGTGCCCGGCGCCGGCGACGGCGCCGCGGTCACGCCGCTGACGGAGCCCGCCGGGGGCATGCCGCCCGTGGCCGCCCGGCCCGAGGACCTCGAGAAGGTCGTCGCCGCGTTCGCCCGCGGCACCGGACCCGTCGCCGCCGACGCGGAGCGCGCCTCCGGGTACCGCTACGGCCAGGCCACCTACCTCGTGCAGCTCAAGCGCGCCGGAGCGGGGATCGCCCTGATCGACCCCGTGACGCTGCCCGACCTCTCCCCCCTCGCCGAGGCCGTCGGCGACGCCGAGTACGTGCTGCACGCCGCGTCGCAGGACCTGCCCGGACTGAGCGAGCACGGCCTCGTCCCCGCGCGCGTCTTCGACACGGAACTCGCGGCGCGCCTACTGGGTTTCGAACGCGTCGGCCTGGCCGCCGTCGTCGCCGAGACGCTGGGGCTCGGCCTCGCCAAGGAGCACTCCGCCGTGGACTGGTCCACCCGTCCGCTGCCCGAGGACTGGCTGCGCTACGCCGCCCTCGACGTCGAGGTCCTCGTGGAGGTCCGCGACACCCTCGCGGAACAGCTCGAGGCCGCGGGCAAGGCCGAATGGGCCGCCCAGGAGTTCGAGGCCGTGCGGACCGCGCCACCGCCTCCCCCGCGCGTCGACCCGTGGCGCCGCACCTCTGGCATGCACGTCCTGCGCAACCCGCGCCAGGTCGCCGTCGTCAAGGCTCTGTGGGAGGCGCGCGACGCGACCGCCCGCGCGCGCGACATCTCGCCGGGCCGCGTCCTGCCGGACCGGGCGATCGTCGCCGCTGCCCGCGCCATGCCCCGCACGGCCGGGCAGCTCGTGGGGCTGCCCGAGTTCGCCGGCAAGGGCACCCGCCGCCGGGCCGGATACTGGCAGCGCGCCATCGACGAGGCGCGCGAGCTCCCCGAGAGCCGGCTCCCCAGCGTGCGCGGCCCCCGCGCCGACGGCCCGCCCGCACCCCGGCTGTGGGGCGACCGCGACCCGGTCGCGGCCCGCCGCCTCAAGGGTGCGCGCGACCTCGTCGCGACGTTCTCGGAGCGGCTCTCCGTGCCGGTGGAGAACCTCCTGCAGCCCGACGCGCTGCGCCGGCTGTGCTGGAAGCCGCCTGTGCCGGCGGACGCCGGCGCGGTCGCGGAGTTCCTGCGGGAACGGCGGGCCCGGGAATGGCAGATCGAACTGCTCGCGGCACCTCTCGCCGAGGCCCTCGCCGACATTCGCTGACCGCACTGGTGATGTGGCGAATCCGGCGTCGGCATTTCGTCGAATGCCACTCTTCGTCGATGTCCGTCCCTCTCGATAGAGTCTGACCATGCCAGCCTCCGCGACGCCCTCGCCTGCCACATCAGCCGCCGCCTCGGTCTCCGTCGAGCTCGTCACCGAGCGGTCCATCTGGGACCGCGAGGTCAACGGACTCGGGGGCCATCCGCTGCAGCTGTGGGGCTGGGGCGAGGTGAAGTCCGCCGGGGCATGGACGGCGCACCGGCTGCGGGTCACGGCGGACGGCCGTACGGCAGGCGTGGCGCAGGTGCTGGAGCGGCCCCTGCCCGCGCAGTTCAAGGCGCTCACCTACGTGCCGCGCGGGCCGGTCGTGGCACACCTCGACGGGGCGAACACCATGCGGGCGGTCTTCGGCGTGGGCGACACCGCCACCCGTAACCTCGTCACGAACGCCGTCACGGAATGGGCGCGGGACAACGTGGGGGGCGTGGGCATCACCATCGAGCCGGACTGGCCCGTCGGCACCCAGGCCGACCTGCCGAACCGGCGCTACGCGCCCAACCCGGTGCTGTACCCGTCCACGCTGATCCTCGACCTGCGCAAGAGCGAGGACGAGCTGATGTCGGCGATGTCGAAGAAGACCCGCCAGTACATCCGCAAGTCGCTCCGCGAGGACCTGGAGTTCCGCGAGGTCACCTCGTCCCGCGAGGTCCAGGCCTGTCTCTCGATCTACCACGAGACCGCCGAGCGTGCCGGGTTCGGGCTGCACTCGGACAGCTACTACCACCTGGTGAAGTCCGCCCTCGGCAGCTCCTCGCCGATCTTCGCGGCCTTCGCCCGCTCGTCCGACGGAGGCCCGCACGACCGTCCCGTGTCGTTCGTGTGGTTCGCGGCGTCGAACACGACGTCGTTCGAGCTGTACGGCGGCATGAACGACGACGGCATGAACCTGCGGGCCAACTACGGCCTGAAGTGGCACGCCATCCGCGCCATGAAGGAGCGCGGCGTGATCCGCTACGACGTCAACGGCCTGCTGAACGACGGCATCTCCAACTTCAAGCGAGGATTCGCCAAGCACGAGGACGAGCTCGTGGGCAGCATCGACGTGCCGTTCTCCCGCTGGTACAGCACGTGGAACAACGCCCTGCCGACGGCCAAGAAGGTGGTGCGCAAGCTCCGGGGCGCGCACTGAACTCTGCTTTCCCGAGCCGCCGGGCTCAGCCGTCCTCGGCTCGTACCTCGCCTGCGGGCGTCTTCGCCACCGGTCCGGCGGCCGGGGACCGGTCGGGTCGGCAAGAGACGAGACCGATCGAGGGCTGAGACTGCATCTCACACACGGGTGAACTCAGTCTCGTCAGGGCTAGGTTTTTTACCGATACTCGGGGTAGCGTGTATTGCGAGCACCGAGCGGCGTCGCTGAGGGACGCCGCCGTCCGACCAAGGAGCTGCCCATGACGGCCACATCCGCGCCCACGCGCCGGACCGTACGCGACGTCGTCTTCGTCGACGGCGTCCGTACCCCGTTCGGCAAGGCGAAGCCCGACGGCCTGTTCGCCGAGACCCGCGCCGACGACCTCGTCGTCAAGCTGATCCGCGAACTGCTGCGCCGCCACCCCGAACTGCCCGCCGAGCGCATCGGCGAGGTCGCGGTCGCGGCCACCACACAGGAGGGCGACCAGGGTCTGACCCTCGGCCGCACCGCCGGCGTGCTGGCCGGCCTGCCCAACACCGTGCCCGGCTACGCCATCGACCGCATGTGCGCCGGCGCCATGACGGCGGTGACGACCACCGCGGGCTCCATCGCCCTGGGCGCGGCCGACATCACCGTCGCGGGCGGTGTCGAGCACATGGGCCGCCACCCCATGGGCTTCAGCGCGGACGTGAACCCGCGCTTCGTCTCCGAGAAGCTCGTCGACCCGCAGGCGCTCAACATGGGCGTCACCGCGGAGAACCTGCACGACACGTTCCCGCAGCTCACCAAGGAACGCGCCGACGCGTACGCGGTGAACTCCCAGGCCAAGTACGCCAAGGCACTGGCCAACGGGAACATCGAACCGGACCTCGTGCCGATCGCCGTGCGCTCGGCGGAGCTGGGCTGGGGCCTGGCCACCGCCGACGAGCTGCCCCGCCCCGAGACCACCATGGAAGGCATCGCCGACCTCAAGACGCCGTTCCGCCCCGGCGGCCGCGTCACCCCGGCGACGTCGTCCCCGCTGACCGACGGCGCCACCGCGTCCGTCCTCGCCGCCGGTGACACCGCCGCCGAGCTCGGCCTCCCGGTCCGGATGCGCCTGGTGTCCTACGCGTTCGCGGGCGTGGCCCCGGAGATCATGGGCTACGGCCCGGTCCCCGCCACCGACAAGGCCCTCGCCGGTGCGGGCCTGACCATCGACGACATCGGCCTGTTCGAGATCAACGAGGCCTTCGCCGTGCAGGTGCTGTCGTTCCTGGACCACTACGGCATCGCGGACGACGACCCGCGCGTCAACCCGTACGGCGGCGCCATCGCGATGGGCCACCCGCTGGCGTCGTCGGGCGTGCGCCTCATGACGCAGCTCGCCCGCCAGTTCGAGCAGCACCCCGAGGTGCGCTACGGCATCACCACCATGTGCGTGGGCCTGGGCCAGGGCGGCACCGTCATCTGGGAGAACCCGCACCACGCCGACTACACCGGCCACACCAGCGAGGAGAACGACAAGTGACCGAGAACGCCCCCGCCGAGCGCGTCACCCACGCCCTCGTCCGCGACGTCGCCCTCCCCGGCGGAGCCGGCACCCTCGCCCTCGTCACGCTGGACAACGGCTTCGACCACACCAAGCCGAACACGCTCGGCCCGCAGGGCATGGCCGAGCTCACCGCCGCGCTGGAGGGGCTGCGCGGGCGCGCCGCGGCCGGCGAGCTCGCCGCCGTCGCCGTCACCGGCAAGCCGTACTTCCTCGCCGCCGGCGCGGACCTCAAGGGCGCCCAGGCCATCAGCACCCGCGAGGACGCGCTCGAGCTCGGCCGCGCCGGGCACCGGGCCTACTCGATCCTCGGCGATCTGCGCGAGCAGCACGGCGTTCCCACGTTCGCCTTCGTCAACGGCCTCGCGCTGGGCGGCGGCCTCGAGGTCGCGCTGAACTGCGACTACCGCACGGTCGCCTCCGACGCGCCCGCCCTCGGCCTGCCCGAGACCTCCATCGGCCTCGTGCCCGGCTGGGGCGGCGCCTACATCGTGCCGCGCCTGGTCGGCATCGAGAGGGCGATCGACGTCATCCTCACCCGGCCTGCGTCGCAGAAGCCGTACAAGCCCGCCGAGGCCCTGGAGATCGGCCTCGTCGACGCGCAGTTCGACGCGGCCGACTTCCTGGAGCAGTCGATCCTGTGGGCCGCGAAGGTGCTGGCCGGAGAGGTCGAGGTCGCCCGCCGCGAGCTGGACCCGCAGCCCGTCTGGGACGCCGTCACCGGCGGCGTGCGCCGGCACCTGGAGGCGACGATCGGCGACTCGCGCCCCGCGCCCTACCGCGCGCTGGACCTCGTCACGGCGGCCAGCAACGCCACCCGTGCCGAGGCGTTCGCAGCCGAGGACGAGGCGCTGGCCGACCTCATCATGTCCGACGAGATGCGGGCGAGCGTGTACGCGTTCAACCTCGTCTCCGGCGGCAAGAAGCCGCACGGCGCGCCGGACCCGAAGCTCGCCCGGCCGGTGACCCGCGTGGGCATCGTCGGGGCCGGCCTCATGGCGGCGCAGATCGCGTTCCTGTTCGCCCAGCGCCTCCAGGTGCCGGTGGTCATGCGCGACCTCGACCAGGAGCGCGTCGACAAGGGCCTGGAGTTCGTGCGCGGCACGGCGGAGAAGCTCGTGAAGCGCGGCAAGCTCGCCGAGGGCGCCGCGCGGCGCATCGTCGCGTCGGTGTCCGGCACGACCGACATCCAGGAGTTCGCCTCCTGCGATTTCGTCATCGAGGCCGTCACCGAGGTCATGGGCCTGAAGAAGAAGGTGTTCGCCGAGCTCGAGGGCATCATCTCCCCCGAGGCGGTGCTGGCCACCAACACGTCGGCGCTGTCGATCACCGAGATGTCGGCCGACCTCGCCCACCCCGAGCGCGTGGTGGGCATCCACTTCTTCAACCCGGTCGCGCAGATGCCGCTGGTCGAGGTGATCCACGCCGACAAGACCTCCGACGAGGCGCTGGCCACCGCGTTCGGCATCACCAAGAAGCTGCGCAAGACGGCCGTCCTGGCGGGCGACCGCCCGGGCTTCGTCGTGAACCGCCTCCTCATCCTCGTCATGGGCAAGGTGCTCGAGGCGATCGAGAACGGCACGCCGGTCGACATCGCGGACCGCGCGCTCGCACCGCTCGGCTTCCCGATGCCGACGTTCGAGCTCACCGACCTCGTCGGCCCGGCCGTCGCGGACCACGTGCTCACCTCGCTGCGCGAAGAGCTCGGGGACCGCATCCCGACGTCGCCCGGCCTGAAGAAGATCGTGGCCGAGGGCACCAGGATCGTGCTCGACGCCCCGGCCAAGGGCCTGCCCAAGCCGGTCGACCCGGCCGTGCAGGCGTCGTTCGGCGAGGCGCTCGAGCCGGGCACGACCGGCCGCCACGGCACCCCCGTGCTCGACGGGCCGGGCGTGCTCGACGCCGTCCTCACCGCGACCGCCACGGAGATCGGTCTCATGCTGGACGAGCAGGTCGTCGCCGGCCCGCAGCAGATCGACCTGTGCATGATCCTCGGCGCCGGCTGGGGCTTCCACACGGGCGGCATCACGCCGTACCTGGACCGCACGGGCTACAGCGAGAAGGTGCTGGGCAGGCGCTTCCTGCCCGACGGCGTGGCGAACGTCCCGGCCTGACCCGCACGTCGCCCGCGGCGCGTCGAACCACCGCGCTCGCACGCGGCGGCGGCTCGAGAACGCGCCCGTGAACCAGCTGGTTCGCGGGCGCGTTCGCTGTGACAGGCACGAGGTTGGCCGCGCCGGCACGAGGTTCACGCGCATCGCCCGGGACGTCCGGTCGCCAGCCTCGTGCCGGCGTCGCCAACCTCGTGCAGGACGGCGCCGACGTCGCTCACGCCACTGCCCGCCGGATTTTTCTCACTTTGGTGCTGACCTGGGTATATCGTCCCGCCCATGGTGATTGCGAAGCGGCAGCAGCGCCCCCATTTCGTCGTGTGCGGGGACGGCCCGCTGGCGTTCCGGGTCTCGTTCGCGCTCAGCACGCGCTATCAGGGCGACGTCACCGTGATCCTGCCCTACGCCGGCTCGCAGTACGGCGCCCGGATTGCCGCCCTCGACCACGTGACGACGGTGGAGTCGCTCCGACCGGACGCCGACGCCTTCCGGCGCGCCCGCCTCGCCGACGCGGACGCCGTCGCCCTGCTCGACCAGGACGACGCGGGGAACATCGAGACCGCGCTGCTGGTCAACGAGCTCAAGCCGGGCGTGCGGCTCGTGGTCCGGTTCTTCGACGACGAGCTCGGCACCGGGATCGCCGACCACCTGCCGAACTGCGACGTGCTGTCCGCGTCGAAGATCGCGGCCCCGCCGCTCGTGGCGCTCGCCCTCGGGGAGGCCCGGCACCTGGAGGTGCCCGGCATCGACTTCGTGGTCGGCAAGCCGAGCCAGCTGCCCGGCCGGCCGATGCTCACGCTCGCGGCGCTCCGCGGCGAGGAGTCGGTGATGCTGCCCGGTGACGAGGCCGGGCTCGAGCGGCGGATCACGATCGGCCTCGCGCCACCCGATCCGGAACCCACGAAGCACACACGCCGGCCGAACGGTCGCGTGTGGTACTTCGTCCGGCAGAACCTGAACCGGTACATCTGGTACGCCCTCGCCGTCCTGGCCCTCGTGATCGTCGCCGGCACGACACTCGTGTCCCTCGCGGAGCCCGTGCACTGGGTCACCGCCCTCTACCGGGTGGTCCTCGACACGCTCGCCGGCGCCGACCCCGACGAGGCCACCGCGCTCGGGACCCGGGGCGTGCAGGTGGTCGTCACGCTGATCAGCGTCGCGGTGATTCCCCTGCTCACGGCCGCGTTGGTGGACGCCGTCGTCCGCGCGCGGCTCGCCGCGGCCGTGTCCGGGCCCGGATCCCCGATGTCGGGCCACGTCGTCGTCGTCGGCCTGGGTGACGTCGGCACCCGCGTGCTCGCCACCCTCCTGGAGCGCGGCATCCCCGCGGTCGCGGTCAACCTGCGCGACGACGGTTCGCGCGGCATCCCGTTCGCCCGGGAGCACGGTGTCCCGGTGGTGATCGGCGACGGCAGGCGGACCGACGTGCTCAAGGCCGCCCAGATCGGCACCGCCCGGGCGGTGATGGCCATGACCAGCGACGACGTCGCGAACATCGGCATCAGCATCGCCGCCGGCTCCGTCGACCGCGATCCGGAGGACCGGAAGCTACGCCGCGTGCTGCGCCTCTTCGACGAGGAGTTCGCGCGGCGCGTGCGGGGCCTCATCCCGCGCTCGGCGCCGCGCAGCGCGTCCGCGCTCGCCTCTCCCGCGTTCGCGGCCTCCGTGATGGGCCCGGACGTGCTCGACACCGTGCCGTTCCGGGATCGCGTCCTGCTGGTCGCCGAAGTCCCGATGCACGCGCGCAGCGAGCTCGAGTACCGCCCCGCGCGGGACGTGGACGTGCCGGGCGAGGTGCGCCTGCTCGCGGTCCGCCGCCCCGAGAGAGGCTTCGTGACGGACGTGTACCAGCCGGCGGCCACGAACCCGCTCCAGCACAACACCCACCTCATCGTCATCGCGACACGCACCGGCCTGGAGCACCTCCGCGCCCGGACGGCCGCGCCGGAACGGGGAGACCCGAGCACGAACTGACGTGAGGTACAACACGTGGGGAGCACTCCCCATACCGAGTGCCGACCAGCACGCTTATGGTCTCCGTCGGGAACGGACCAACACGA
The DNA here is from genome assembly GCF_054782975.1 of Myceligenerans halotolerans. Classification (NCBI taxonomy): domain Bacteria; kingdom Bacillati; phylum Actinomycetota; class Actinomycetes; order Micrococcales; family Promicromonosporaceae; genus Myceligenerans; species Myceligenerans halotolerans. Next base: position 6,561 of record NZ_BAAGRL010000027.1, on the reverse strand, counting down.
ACCAGGAGCAATCGCGTGAGCGGAAACTTGTACGGCGCAGATATCGAGCAGCTCCGCGCCCTGGCAAGCGTGTTCGAGGACAAGTCGAACCAGCTCAGCTCCGCCGTGCAGGTCATCGCCGGTTCGGTCGATCAGATCCCGTGGTTCGGACCCAGCGGGGAGATGTTCCGCGAGGAGTGGGAGGTCAGCCACGCCCCCGGCCTGCGCGACGCCGCCAGCGCCCTCGTGTCCGCGGCGGACGCGCTCGTACGCAACGCCGACGCCCAGGACGAGACGAGCAACGACGACGGCGGCATCGTCGGCGGCCCCTACCCGGGCGACAACCCGTTCGCGGGAGCAGAGGCCGGCGCGACCGGCACGGCTGACGGCGGCGGCTGGGGCGACTGGCTCAACGACCTGGTCGGCGAGACCGGCTGGTGGGCCAGCGTCGCCGGCGCCACCGAGTTCGCCGCCGAGACCGCGTACCGGTACGGCGCCGGGCTCTGGGGCCTCGCCGACGACATCCCGGCCGGATTCGGCTGGGCCGGGAAGGCGATCGGCTGGGCGGGCATCGCGCTCGGCGGCTGGACGATCGGCCAGGGCATCGCCGAGGGCGACTGGTGGAAGGTGGGCGACGGCGCGATCACCGCGGGCCTCGGCCTCGGCGCGGTTCTCGCGGGCGCGGCGCTGCTGTCGAACCCCGTGGGCTGGGCCATCCTCGGAGCGGGCGCCGCCTGGGCGGTGGCCGACATCTTCATCGACGGCAACATCACCGAAGCGGCGTGGAACGGAATCTCCAACGCGGGCGAATGGGCCTGGGACACCGCGGGCGACGCCGCCGACTGGGTGGGCGACACCGCCGGCGACGCCTGGGACGGCGCCACGGACGTGGCGGGCGACATCTACGATGCTGGCGGGGACCTGCTCGAGGGCGCGGGCGACTTCATCTCGGACATCACCCCGTGGTGACGACTCCGGCGCTGCCCGCTGACCGAGCACGAACCACCGGCGCAACCTGGCCGTACGAGGAGGAAGAACGATGAACGACGTGAAGCCCGGGCCGATCACCGGCCGGCAGGACCTGGCGATCGAACTCACCGGGTTCGAGATCCTGACCCTGCTCTCGCTCGGTACCGACGATTCCGGCGCCGACGGCACACGCAAGGCGCTGCACCTCCCCGAGATCCCGAAGGACTCGCCGCTGCTCTCGGCCGGCGTGAGCTCGCTCGTCGTGCGGAAGCTCGCCGTGCCGAACGAGGCCGAGCAGCAGCTGACCCCGCAGGGGAAGGTGCTCGCCCTGACGGCGATCATCAACCAGGCCACCGAGTGGGTCGAGGCGTCCGGCGGTGCCGGGAACTCGGCGCACGCCGCCGTCCTGCTCAAGAGCCCGGCGGGCGCGGCGCTTCTCGAGCCGAGGCCGTACGGGATCTGGCTGGCGCTGCCGCTCCCCGGTGAGCGGCCCCTGTCGGAGCTGGCCTCGGACTACGTCAAGGCGGCCTTCAACGACGTGCCCGAACGCCCGTTCGCCGGAACCGTCCGCCTGCTCGAGTCGACCGGTACGACGACGCGTGCCGCGGCCATCCGCATCGACGAGAAGAACACCTGGGAGTTCACGAGCGGCACGCCGGACGCCATGCCCGAACCCGTCGTCATCGACGCCGACCCGACCTTCCAGGTGGTGGCGAAGGGCCTCGCGGCGTGAGCGGCCCCAGGAACGGCTCCGCGGACCGGCAGGGTCAGGCGAAGCGCGTCGACCCGGACAGCCCGGACGGGGCCCGGCGCGTCGCGACCATGTGGACGTTCTTCATCGGGGTGGGGCTGTTCGTGATCGCCCTCACCTGGGGCGGCTGGGCCACGGCCCAGGCGGGCGGCTACGAGGACAACTTCCGCGGGTTCGACGCCGGTGACCCGTTCCCCTGGGTCCCGGTGGTCCTCGGCGGGGCATTCAGCGTCTTCGCGCTCTTCCGCGCGATCGGCAAGTGGTCCCGGTACGGGAAGATCCGCCGCCGGTAGAGGTCAGGTCGCCCGCGCCAGGATGCCGCCGCAGGCCGTCCGCGGGCGCGGACGCCCCGGCAGCGGGTCAGGCGCTGACGAGGCTCTCCTCGTCGCGGGACTCCCGGTCCGCCTTGTAGGTGTCCACGTCGGCCGCGTCGAAGCAGATGTCCGAGCCGACCATGTGGAAGTCGAGCGCGCCCGCCTCCAGCAGATCGATGACGTGCAGGGACGACACGCCGAGTCGGCGAGCTGCCTCGGCCGCCGTCAGGTCCTGCCCGTGCGAGGCGGAATCGCCGGCGCCGACCGCGGTGTCGGATGTTGGTTGCTGTGTGAATTCACTCACAGGGAAAGTCTGACTCAACCGGGCATCACGAGTCCAGTCGAAACGCTACGAGAACCGAGTCCTGTGGAAGAGGTTTTCCATCTTCACCCGAGGGCCAGGCCTGGCGATCCTCGCCAGGACACCCTCACCGCACCGCGACGGGTCGTCGACCGCGGCGGATGCCACGCAACCGAGCCGTCACCATTTCACCCACCGCTCAGCCGCAAAGCGGCCCGCCGCCATCTCGGGCAACCCTACAATTTCCCCCGTGAACTCCGAAATACGGCGTCCCGCCTGGCGTGCCGCGCTGCTCAACCTCTCCGGGCTGGGGCTTGGTTACCTCCACCTGCGGGCCTGGTTCCGGTTCCTGGTCGCCCTGCTCGTCACCGTTGGCGGCGTCGTCCTGGCGCTGCCGGTCACCTGGGACGGACGCGGCTGGTCGTGGATCGGTGCCTACGCCGGCGTTCTCGCCCTGCTCGCCGCCGACGCGGGGCTGCTCGCGGTGCGTCGTGCCGCCCGGGGGCGACGTCGGCTCGGGCTCCGGTTCTCCTCGCTGCGCCGGGCGGCGTGGGCAAGCCTCGCCGTCGTGCCGCTGTCGGCCGCTGTCTACGGCGTCGTCCAGTACGAACTGTTCCAGCAGAAGCTGGAGGCCGATGTCGCTACCGTGCTGGACGGTCTCCATGACCAGACCGGGAGCTGGCGGCATTTCTCGGAGAAGCACTATCCCCCGGCCTACGTCGGACTGGTCGACCTGGCCGACCGGTACCCCCACACCCGCGCCGGCACGGCCACCCCCGGCACACTCGCGAAACTCTACGAAGGAGCGACAGAGGACGGCGACTGCTCCGCCGGCCGCGCCGCCGCCTGGTTCGCATCACAGGACCGGACAAGCCAGTACTCTCTGGCTCCGCAAGCCATGCGGGATGCCCCCGGCCTGATCGGCGACTGCGCCGTCGACATGGTCGACGGCGGACGGCCCGCCGTCGCGGCCGACAATCTCAGGATTCTCCTGACCGACTACCCCGACGACGACGCGACGGTGGCGACCGTCGGTGAGTTGCGCGACCGTCGTGAGCGCTACCTGAACGCCTTCACCAAAGGTTCGGCCTGCAAGGTTCTCGAACCCGCCGAGTACCTCGACGAGATGCTCCGTGAAGTGAGGTTGCCTGAGACACGGCAGCTCGCCAGGGATGTCCCGAACGATCTGCTCACGGCACGGTTCGAATGCGGACTGGACATGTTCGGGGACCATCGCTACTCGGAGGCGGTGAAGACGATCGAGCCCTTGCAGGAAGCCGGCTACGGCGGCTGGCCGTATGCTGCCCGGGTCCTCGCCGCGGCGCGTGTCGCGTCCGAGGTCGGCGAATCGATCCCGCTGCCGCCCCGCACGCAGGAGGCGATGACGACACCGGCAATCATCACGATCCGGAACTTCGCGCACGCCGACCTCCGCATCGACTTCGCGGGTCCCGCCACGGGTTCCGTCGTGGTCGAGGCATGTGCCGGCAAGAAGGCGTGCAAGCCGTACCCGGACGACGCCGCCGGCCAAGCGGCGTGCGACACCGCATCCGACGCCAGCACGGAGACGGTGCTTCTCCCCGCTGGGACCTACTGGTTCGTCGGCGCCTGGGACGGCGGGCAACCGTTTGACTCGCTCCGGCAGGAGATCACCGGCGTCGGAGTGACGAACTGCTGGTGGAATCTGACGTGACCGCCTACGGTCGCGCCGCCACGGGCTCGGCGGCGGCCTGCCCGGGCCCGCCGTCCGCGGCGGCCAGCCGTTCACGCTCGGCGGCGATGATCGCCTTGCCGAGCTCCGCCTCCGAGTGCGGCGCGACCGCTCCGACCCCGTCCGGCCCGACCGTCGCCGGCTCCCCGACGGCGACCGCGAGGTCCGACGTCTCGGTGATCTCGGACTGCCGCGCGAACTGCTCGAACAGCGCGGCCTTCGTGTCGAGGATCTCCATCATGCGCTGGTCCACGGAATCGGCCACGAGCAGGCGGTGCACCTGCACGGTCCGGGTCTGCCCCATCCGGTGCGCACGCGCCACGGCCTGCGCCTCGATGGTCGGCTTGACCTGCGGCTCGCAGAAGATCACCACGGACGCCGCCTGCACGTTCAGCCCCACGCCCCCGGCGGTGATCTGGCTGACGAGCACGCGGGGGCCGTCCGGCGCGGACAGGCTGTCCACCATCTCCTGCCGCTCGGCGACCTTCACCTTCCCGGTGAGCGGCCCCACCGCGACGTCGCCGAGCAGTTCCATCACCTGGTCGAGTACGTCGAGGAAGTAGGAGAACACGATGACACGCCGGCCGTTCTCCGCGGCCTCGTCCACGAGCGCCCGCAACCGCACGAGCTTCGCGGAGTCGTCGGCCCGCTCGACGGCGAACGCGGCCCGCCGCATCGCCATGAAGTTGCCGTCCGCGACCGCCCGCCGGTAGGCGGCGCCGTCGACGTGCCCGAACTGCTCCCACTCCTCGACCTGGACCAGATCGGGCAGTTCGGTGAGCACGTCCTCGGTATTGCGCCGCAGGTAGGCGGGCGCGACGATACGCCGGAACGCCTGCGCGCCGGACAGGTCGGCGTTCGGGTCGAGCTGCCGGGCCACGGCCGGCTGCAGATAGCCGACCATCGCCTTGAACTCCGCGACCTTGTTCTCCATCGGCGTCCCCGACAGGAACAGCACCCGGTCCGCCCGGTCCGACCACGTGCGGACGGTCTGCCCGCGCAGCGTCTCCGGATTCTTCACGTAGTGCGCCTCGTCGACCACCATGAGCGTGGGGCTCAGGTCGTCGGGCAGGCGGAGGCGCCCGAGCATCTCGAACGTCGTGACCCCGACGCCGCCGGACGCGACCCACGCGCGCGCCGCGTCGTCCCGGTCCCCGCCGTGCATCACCACGGCGGTCAGGCGGGAGTGCGTGGTCACCTCGCGGGCCCAGTTCGTGACCACGCTCGCCGGGCACACCACGAGGAAGTGCGCCGGGCCGTCGTCGTCGGGCCGCGTGGCCGCCAGGTGAGTCATCGTCGCGAGGGACTGCATCGTCTTACCGAGGCCCATCTCGTCGCCGAGGATCGTGCGGCGCTGCACCAGCGCGTACTTCGCGCCGAACGCCTGGTAGGCGCGCAGGTTCGCGTGCAGGAGGGACCGGTCCAGGGGCTGCGCCTCGACCCGCCGCACGACGTCGGCCGGCAGGAAGCCCTCGGCCGCCTCGTGGTCGTCGCCGAGGTCCACGACCTGGCTGAGCAGGCCGTAGTACTCGGCGGACCGCCGCTCGAAGTCCTCCCACACATCCCCGGCGCCGCGCCGCCCGACGACGGTCCGCACCCGGCCCGCGGCCGCCGCCAGGTCCGGGGACGACGCCGCGAGTGCGTTGCGCAGCGCGCCGATCGCGGCGTTCGCCTCCGCCCGCCTGCCGGTGTCCGCAAGCAGGCGCCGCCACCAGCGCGTCAGGGCCTGCGCCGGGGCGATGTACTGCGGAAGGACCGCGTGGAGCCGGCGCGCGTCGTCGTAGTGCCGGTGCCGTGCGTCGGTCACGGTGCCGAACATCCGCAGCGACCGCACGAGGTCGGTGGCGTACGGGTCGTCCGGATCGACGTCGATCCGGAAGCGCAGGTCCGCGTCGACCTCGTCCGCCAGCTCGGTGGCCGCGGCGACGGCGGGACGCGCCGTCGTCTCCCCGATGCCGGCCTCGACCAGCCCGTCGACGCCGGCCTCCAGCACCTGGGGCACGTCACGAAACCCCTTCTTGCGCAGCACCGCCACCCTGAGCTTCTTGCGCCGCTTCTCGAGCTCCTCGACGCCCACGGTGCGCAGTTCGGCGTACACCCGCACCTGCCGGGCGGCGAGATAGGCCTCGCGGACCTTCTCGCGATAGGGCCCGTCGGAGGCCAGCAGCAGCCGCGCGTCCGCCAGCCGAGCGGTCGCCTCCTCCACGACCTGACGCGCCTCGCGGCTTGTGATCGGAACACCCGGGAAAGTCTCAGTCATCGCGCCGCCAGCGTACCCGCCGTGTCCGACATTCCCCTCACACCGGATAGTGCGGCAAGCCGCTTGGCACACTTTTCCAGCGCACCAGGAGGATGGTTTCGTTTCCGGCCCCTGTGGCGTAAGCAAGCTCGTGCCGATGCGCTCGGGGGACTGGCGAGCGGCTGGATCGCCTCGACCGGCGCGATCTCCAGCAGGCTCATGGCCGACGGTGGCGGCGCGCCGGGCCGGACCGCGCCGGACCGGGCCGCGCCGGGCCGGGCCGCGCCGGGCCGCGCC
>NZ_BAAGRL010000026.1:0-103530 GCF_054782975.1 Myceligenerans halotolerans | reverse complement strand
TGTTGAGTTCTCAAACAACCGACGCACACATCCGAACCAAACCACTCGGCTTGACCCGCTCAGGGCGACTCGAATAACTTACCAGATTCCCGGCGTCCTTTCCAAATCATTCCGATCCATCTGGATCCGGAAGAATCTGTTCAAGTCGCCGTGCATTCCGGCACCCAATTCCAGAGAGCGCAGGACACTAGGTCCTGAGATTTCTGGAGTGGGATGGTGTTGTCCTCGGACTCAGCCGGCTACGCGATCTCCGCGCCGCCGTCCGTTCCTCCCGAGACAACTTCCGTAACCTACCAGTCCGCTGCGTCGTGCGCAAGCTCCCTGTTCAGGCAGCTCTCACGACTCACAGATCGATGGGCCCCCATCAGACTTCCAGGCGCACAAGGCACTCGGTAGATCTTGAGTGAGTTCCCGCCCCGGGACCGGCCAGCCCGCGTGCTCCGCGGTTCCTGTCCGTGCCTCCCTGCCGGGCGAACGACGTGAACATTACACACACGACGCCCCGCGCACAACTTGGCGTGTCATGTTCCGGCTCACACCGCGCTGGGTCACTCGACCGTCACGGACTTGGCGAGGTTCCGCGGACGGTCGACGTCGTGCCCGAGCGTCACGGCGGCGTGATATGCCACGAGCTGGAGGGGAATGGTGAGCAGCAGCGGGTCCAGTTCCTTCTCGTTGCGCGGCACGTCGATGCGCTCGGCCGCGAGGCCCCCCAGGTCCACGCCGTCGTGCGTCACCACGACGAGCGGGCCGCCGCGGGCGGCGATCTCGTGGAGCGCGCCGATGTTGCGGTCGGCGAGCTCGTCGTCGGGCACGATGGCGACCGTCGGCACGTCCGGGGAGATCAGCGCGAGCGGGCCGTGCTTCAGCTCCGACATCTGGTACGCCTCCGCGTGCCGGTAGCTGATCTCCTTGAGCTTCTGCGCCCCTTCCCGCGCCACCGGGTACCCCCGCACCCGGCCGACGAAGAACATGCTCTCCGCCTGCGCCAGCGTCTTCGCGATTCCCGCCAGCCGGTCCTCGCCGGCCAGCACCTCCTCGATCTGTCCCGGTAGCCGCAGCAGTCCTGCGACGAGCCGCTTGCCGTCGGCCACGGACAGGTCCCGCACGCGTCCGAGCTGGAGAGCCAGCAGCGCGAATCCCACGAACATCGTCGTCACGGCCTTCGTGGACGCCACCGCGGTCTCGGGACCGGCGTGCAGGTAGATCCCGCCGTCGCACGCCCGCGCGATCGCAGAGCCCACCACGTTCACCAGGCCCACCACGCGGCCGCCCTTGCGGCGGATCTCCTCCACGGCGAGCAGCGTGTCGACGGTCTCCCCGGACTGGCTCACCGCCACGTACAGCGTGTCGGGGTCGATCACCGCGTCGCGGTACCGGAACTCGCTGGCCGCCTCGGCGTCCGCGGGCACGCGCGCCAGTTCCTCGATCAGCTGCGCGCCCATCTGGCCCGCGTAGTAGGCCGACCCGCAGCCCAGGATCTTGACCCGCTGCACCGCGCGCAGCTCGCGGGCGTCCATCCCGAGCCCGCCGAGGTGCGCGGTCCCGAAGCGCTCGTCGAGCCGCCCGCGCAGGGTCCGCTCCACGCTCGCCGGCTGCTCCAGCATCTCCGTGTACATCCGCGGCTCCGCACCCGTCGCCCCGTGCTCGTACGCGCTGGGGTCGACGTCGACCTGGTGCGCGGCCGTCTCCGTGCGCGTGAGGTCCGCCCGGAACGTCGTGAAGCCGGATGCCGTGATCGTCGCCAGCTCGCCGTCGTCCAGGTGCGCGACCGTCGTCGTGTGCCGGACCAGCGCCGCCAGGTCCGAGGCGACGAACATCTCCCTCTCCCCCACGCCGACCAGCAGCGGGCTGCCGTTGCGGGCCACCACGACACGGTCCGGGAAGTCCGCGTGCACGACGGCGAGGCCGTACGTCCCCTCGATCGCCGACAACGCGTCGATCACCTTGCCCTCGAGCGTCCCGGCCTCGGACCGCCCCACCAGATGCGCGATCACCTCCGTGTCGGTGTCGCTGGTCAGCTCCGCCCCGCTGTCCTCGAGGCGCCGGCGCAGGGCGGCGGCGTTGTCGAGGATCCCGTTGTGCACCACCGCGACCGTTCCGGTCGCGTCGGTGTGCGGGTGGGCGTTCCTGTCCGACGCCGGTCCGTGGGTGGCCCATCGCGTGTGCCCGATCCCGGTACGACCGGCGATGCGCTTCGGCATCGCGGCGACCAGCTCCTTGACCCGGCCCGCCCGCTTGACGACGCGCACGGCGGAGCCGACGACGGCAATCCCCGCCGAGTCGTAGCCACGGTGCTCGAGGCGCGCGAGCCCTTCGGTGAGCAGCGGCGCCGCCTGCTGCCCGCCGACGTATCCGACGATTCCACACATGGTTCTGCTCCTCGGTTCCCTGGGAAGGACCGTCCTTCCTCAGTCTTGGGGACGGACGGACCGGCCGCCTCCGGATCAGCCGTAGATCATCCGGCGCAGCTGGCGCTCGCTCAGCTCCGGCGCCGCCACGACGCGCCGTGACAGCTCGTCGGCGACCCGCGCGAAGATCTCCGGGTTCCTCGCCCCGTACGTCTTCAGCTCGGCGTGCCGGCGTCGCACGACGTCCTCCACCGGCTCCGCGTAGTACGCGACGACGTCGCCGATCAGGCGCCGGGCCTCGCCCGGCGTCAGCCCGGTGGTCGCCACCAGGTGGTCGACGAGTTCGGATGACGGCTCCATGGCGGAGACTCTCGCACCCGACACACGCCGAGTGCCAGTTTCTGCCCGAATTCGGGCAAGAACCGGCGCTCGGTCCGGTGGAACGCACGATGCCACCGTCCGCACGTGGCGGACGGCGGCACCCGGTGCACCACGCCGGTCACTCCGCGGCCGCGACCAGGTCCCCTGCCTTGGCGGTGACCCGCGGCAGCTCGGCCCAAGTCGGCTCGCGCGATCTCACCAACATTGGTACTTTCAGTCTTGGAACTTCCAGATCTGGAAGTTCCAAGAGAGAAAGGCCTAGAGAGCACCATGGCGTTCGTCGGTCGCACCCGAGAGCTCGCAGTGCTGCAGAAGCACCTGGACAAGGTCCTGCGCGGTGCGCGCCTGGACCGTGGCACCGCAGTGACGATTCGCGGCCGGAGGCGCGTCGGCAAGTCCCGCCTTGCCGGCGAGTTCGTGCGACGAGCCGCACTCCCGTACGTCCATTTCCAGGCATCGCGCAACACTCCGCCGCTCGAGGACCTTCAGCATCTCCGCGACGCCGTCGTCGAGTCCTCCCTCCCGGGCTCAGCCAGTGCACACGGCATCCAACCCACGACCCTCTCGGCAGCACTCCAGGTACTCGCACTCGCCCTTCCGGACGACTCACCGTCGATCGTCGTGATCGACGAACTCCCCTGGCTGCTCGAAGGCTTCGCGGGCGGCGCCGGGGAACTGCAGCGCGCATGGGACCTCACACTGTCACGCAAGCCGGTCCTCCTCCTGCTGCTCGGCAGCGACCTGTCGATGATGGAGAGCCTCACGCGACACGATCAGCCATTTCACGGCCGCGCCACCGAGATGGTGCTGCGCACCCTCGACCCACGTGACGTCGCAGAACTCACCGGAACCTCGGGGATGGACGCCTTCGACGCACACCTGATCACCGGCGGTCAGCCCCTCGTCGCGGAAGCATGGGAACACGGGATGACCCTCGATGAGTTCCTGCGTGCCGAGACCGACGACTCGTCCACCGCGCTGGTGGTCAATGGCCTACGCATCCTCGAATCAGAATTCAGCGAGACGTCCCTGGCCAGACGAGTACTCACCGCCATCGGAGGCCGGGGCGAGAGGACGTTTTCAGCAGTGCAGCAGGCAGCCACAAGCCTCGATCCGATTCCCACCACGTCCCTGTCCCGCACACTGCACATGCTCAGAGCCAAGCGGGTCGTCGCCTTCGACGAACCGCTCTCCATGAAGAAGGCACCCAAGGACCGCCGCTACCGCATCGACGACCCTGCCCTGCGGTTCTGGCTCGCCTTCGTCGAACCGCACCTCAACGAGATCGACGCCGGCCGCGGTGACATCGCACACGCACGAGTACTCAGCGGCTACCCGGCCTGGAGAGGACGCGCTGTCGAGCCCATCGTTCGGGAGGCAGTCTGGCGGCTGGCACCAAGCACCCCCTGGCCGGACGTCAAGGTCGTCGGCAACTGGTGGCCACGCACCAACCGCCCGGAGATCGACCTTGTCGGCGCCGACGACCGTCCGGCGCACAGCATCAGCTTCACAGGCACCATCAAGTGGCGAGCGGACAAGCCGCTCACCTCGCGAGATGCCGGGCAACTGCTTGCCGACACCAGGTCCGTCCCGGGCGCAACGGAGAACACTGCCGCCGTGGGAGTGTGCCCAGCCGGCGCAGACGACGACGCCAACTTCGACCTCATCTGGACCGCCGACGACCTGCTGACCGCATGGCGATGACACCACCACGAGCCGAGTGACCCGGACGTTCATGGCTCGAGGCTGCCCCTTCAACTGTGCACAAAGTGCTACGCTTGCGCACATGACTACGATCGCCGCTCGCGAGCTTCGCAACCACACCGCCGAGGTCCTGCGCCGCGTGGCCGACGGCGACCACGTCACCGTGACCCAACACGGCACTCCCGTCGCGGAGATCGGCCCGGTGACCTCGATGCGGCCCCGGTCGCTCCGTCGTGCCGAGCTCCTGAAGATCCTCGGGACGGTCCAGGCCGACCCCGGTCTGCGCGACGACCTGGCGGAGCTCGCCGGCGAGACCACCGACGACCTCGGGCCAATCCTGTGAACACCCCTGCACCTCGAGGCCTGCTCGACACCAGCGTCTTCATCGGCATGGAGTCCGGCCGACGCCTCGACGGCTCCGCGCTACCGGAAGAGTCGTTCGTCTCGGTCATCACCCGCGCCGAACTTCAGGCAGGCGTGCTCGCCGCCAAGGACTCCGAGACGCGCGCCAGACGCCTCGCCACCCTCGACGCGATCGGATCGCTCGAACTACTTCCGGTCGACGCGACCACGGCATCGCACTGGGCACGACTCCGCGTCAAACTGGCGGAGAACAAGCGCCGCATGAATGTCAACGACCTGTGGATCGCCTCGATCGCGCTGTCCAACGACCTCCCCGTCGTGACCCAGGATGCCGACTTCGAACCGCTCGCCGAGCTGGACGCGCTGAGCGTCATCTCCGTGTAGAGCGCGATCCGTGCCGGACGGGTGGCCAGCCGTCCGGCACGGTCGGACGGCCGGTGCCGCTCGGGACCGTGCACAACATCCCCACCGAGCAGCGACGCCGAGACCGCTGGTCGGTCTCACCCACCTGCGCAAACGCCCCTCACTGCCCGGACCCCACCCGACCCCTTGGGGTCAACCGGCCAGACAGAACCCATCGTTCATGCCCAAGAGTGAGACCAGAGACGGCAGTGAGGCGAGTGGGTCCGCGACCAGACCTATTCGGCGGCGGCGACGGCCAGCGTCTTCTTCCCGCGCCGCAGCACCGCGAACCTGCCGTGCAGCAGGTCCTCGGCAGCCAGTACGGCGTCCTCGGCGGTGACCTTGACGTTGTTCACGTAGGCACCGCCCTCCTTGATGGCGCGACGCGCCTCGCCCTTGGAGGCGACGATCCCCGAACCCGCGAGCAGGTCGGTGATCAGGTCTCCGGCCTTCGCGGTGACACGCGGCAGCTCCGCCACGGCGCCCGCGAGTGTCCGCTCGTCCAGCCCGGCCAGTTCCCCACGCCCGAACAGCGCCTGACTGGCCTCGATCACCGCACTGGTCGCAGCCTGACCGTGCACCAGCGTCGTGACATCGCCGGCGATGGCCTTCTGCGCCTCGCGAGCGAACGGCCGTTCGGCGACCTCCGCCTCCAGCGCCGCGATCTCCTCCCGGGAGCGGAAGGTAAAGACCTTGAGGTAGTTCACGACGTCGGCATCGGCCTGGTTGAGCCAGAACTGGTAGAACGCGTACGGGCTGGTCATCTCCGGGTCCAGCCAGACGGACCCGCCCTCGGACTTGCCGAACTTCGTGCCGTCGGCCTTCGTGATGAGCGGGGTGGTCAGGGCGTGCGCGGTGACGCCCTCGGACTTGCGGATGAGCTCCACCCCGGCCAGCAGGTTGCCCCACTGGTCGTTCCCGCCCAGCTGCAACGTGATCCCGTGCCGCTCGAACAGCTCCCGGAAGTCCATGCCCTGCAACACCTGATAGGAGAACTCTGTGTAGCTGATGCCCTCCTCGGAGTTCAGGCGCCGCGCAACGATCTCCTTGGACAACATCGTGCCCATCCGGAAGTACTTGCCCACGTCCCGCAGGAACTCGATCGCACCCATCGACTGCGTCCAGTCCAGGTTGTTCACCATCCTGGCCGGGTTCCCACCCTCGAACTCCAGGAACGGCTCGATCTGCGAGCGGATCTTCTCCACCCAGCCCGCCACCACCTCAGGCGAGTTCAACGTCCGCTCACCCGAGTCACGTGGGTCACCGATCAGACCCGTGGCACCCCCCACGAGCAGGTGCGCCTTGTGCCCGGCATCCTGCAGGCGACGCGCGGTCAGGATCTGCACCAGGTTCCCGATGTGCAAGCTCGGCGCCGTGGGATCGAAGCCCACGTAATACGCAACCGGGCCCCGCGACAACGCAGTCCTCAGCGCGGTCTCATCGGTCACATGGGAGACCAGGCCGCGCCAGTGCAGCTCGTCGAGCACGTCGGTCACTTCTTGCTCCTTGGGATCGCGTCCGCGCGGCCCGGACGGACCACGCGTACATAGTCTGCCCGACGACTCCTGTGCACTGTTCTCCAATCCGCCACCCGTCCGGTGGAGCCCTGGCAGACCCGCACCTGTAGTCGACTCGCTGATGTGTCGTTTGCGGGTGAATGTTGGCCTTGCCACGGCTCAATGGGCTGTCACAACGCTCGTCGCCGTGGGTGAATTGACCAAGCAGCTGTTCCTCGTGGGCTCTTTGACCGCTATATTCCGATGCAGGTCTACTTCGACCCCAAGCCAGAGTGCTGCGTGCCCGGCGTCATGGTTGCGACGGTTGCCAGCAGATCGGCATCCTTTGCCAGCCCTACGTTGGCATCGATCGTGGAGGTGTGGTCAGTGACACTGCAGGGTTCCATGACCGTGTGGAGGTCAGTTGGACTGCTGGGCTTGGGCCTGCTTGTGCTCGGAGTCGCGACCTCTCAGGGCTGGCGGTCACACGATCTTGAGGCTCTTGGACCGCCTTACATTGCTCCTTCAGTCGCGCAATCGATCATTACAACCGAGGATCTTGAGCAGGTGTTCGACACGCCTTTCATTCTGATCGCCGAGGGGCCTCCGGAGAATGGACTCTATCGGTCGACCAGCATCTTGGCGACTGAATTCCGTCAGAGCCTGCACGTCGGCGCTTGGGCACGGTCGTGGACGTCTCCGGACCAGGCAACTCAGGTGGCGGTTCAGGTCACGCAGTATCGATATGCGGCGTCAATGGATCGTGAAACGCCGAGTTGTCGACCTGAGGCAAAGAAACTCGAGACAGGCCCAGGGACCACTGCAGGGGTTCGGCACGTTTCCAATGGGGTGGGTGCAGCCTGTATCGAGATATTCAAAGGGGCAACCCGGCTCGAGCTTGAGCTCGTCTTCGTCGGCGTCACATCTGTCGATCAGATCGTCGACCGCGTCGCCTCGGCAGTCACTGCTGTTGAAGAGGCGATCGAACCATCTGTAGCGCTCACAGCTTCTGAGACGGTTCAATTACCACAGACCCGGGCCGTCCTCCTTCGGTCGTGGATGATAGGTGTGTTCATTTTTGCTCTGCCCGTCACCTTGGCGCCGCTGGTGGGCGACCGGGGCGCTTGGCAGCGGTTCGGATCGCTGTTCGTGCGGCGGAAGGTTCCGGAGTATCAGGTTGACATCGAACCGCAGGTCCGGGGTGCTGCCGTGCGTATCTGGGCGGTTGGTATTGCTCGGCTCGCACTCGTGGTGTGGTGCCTGCGTCTAACCGAAGAATTGCGCTGGAACGGCTATCAAACACTTGCAATTGTCCTCGCCGCGTTGGCGCTGTCTGTGATTCTGGAGCGGCGTTTCGTGGCATCGACGGTGCGGCGACATAAAACGCGTGCCACTCGTGGCGCTGCGGTGACGGTCACGATTCTCGGTGCACTCGGAACCGCTCTCGTTCTCGGTGGTGTTGTCTTTTTCTGGTACCTTCGCGTCACGTTCGATGGGGTATCAATCTTGCCAGGTTTGGCAGAATGGCAAGTTGATCGCTTGGCGACCGCAATCGGCATATTTTCGGGAGTGCTACTCCTCACCGCGCCCTATCCTCTGGCCATCGCGCGCAGCATGGTCGCCCGGATCCGCCTTCGGATGGCTCAGGGCGACGGTCGGCAGGATCAGCCGCATGTGCTGCTTCTGCGGTCATTCGTGGACGACCGGATCCGGATGCGCTCACGGCGGCTAGATCGCGCATCGGTGATCGACCAGCTCGCGATGCGAGCGTGGGAGCGGTTCGAGGAGATTGAGGCTGCGGCCCTTTCGAAGTACGCCCCGGTACTGGCCGTTGCGACTCCGGATGAGGCGTTCCCCCCAGACCTTGGGGCGGCGCGTATCCAGCTCAGTCATGCCGAGTGGAAGGACCGGGTGCAGGAACTCACAGAACGCGCCCCGTTTGTTGTCATGACGCTGGGCCGGACGGCCAGTCTTGTTTGGGAGATCGAGCGGCTTCGTGACCTGGGCCATCTGCACAAGACACTCTTTGTGGTCCCCCCCGTTTCGCTAGGCGAACGTGTCAAGCGGTTGCGTGTCCTATCGGCAACGCTCGGCATCCCGTGGGATCTCTTGAGGCCACGGAAGGGGGCTCCGGCCCTCGTGGTGTGCCTGCCACTCGCGTCGTCGCACCCGATCGTGGTTGTCGGACGCTCATCCGACGATCTGAGCTACGACTTCGCACTGGAGTACTGCATCAATGAGCTCACCAGAGTTGATAAAGAAGAAATGCAAAACGAGCGTAGAGCGGTGCACACTTCCAGCGACCCGGTGCATGTGGAGCACACTGAGATCATCCCCGTCGGGATGGCACCGAAGCGCCGCTCGTGGGCAGCGGCTATCTGGCTTCTCCCGATCTTTTTGAACAGTACTATCACCCTCTCATTGATCCCCTACTTGAGTGGCGACATGCCAGGAGAGGCAGAGCGTCGCTCTATAGTTCCAGTTATCGAAGGTCCGCCCGTCACCAATATCGCTAACCTGAGGGAAAACCACGCAATCGTGCTTTTGGGTGCGACGCAGGTTGCGAGGGCCGACTTCGAGAAGGGGGAAGTCAGCACCATCGGGACACTCCCCGTCCCGGCAATCGATGTGACCGTCGACGGGGGAATTCTCTACTACGCATCTCCCGGCAAGGGCGAGGTCGGTGCGTTTAACCTTGCCGAAGGTCAGCAGATCTGGTCAAGGACGCTCAGCAAGGGCGTCCGAAGCGTTCTTGTCATGGGAGACCGGCTCTACGTCGCGTCGCCGGCTGATGCTCGCGTCATTGCCATGGATAAGAAGCGTGGTGAGACAGTGAAGCGGATAGCTGTCGACGGCGCAGCATGGGATCTCGCGCCGGGCCCGAACGGTCCTGCGGCAGTACTCGCAGACACGAACGAACTTGTCACTATCGACGAGTCTCTGAAGGTGCGAGAGCGAGCATCAGTGCTGAGATCTCCGACGCAGATCGCAGCTTGGCAGGGAGAACTGGTCGTTCTCAGTGCTGTCGAGCATCGGGTAGTCATTGCCGACGGAAGTCCTGTTGTCTATGTTCCGTCGACTACTGCGGAGCTCGCCAGCGCCGGTGGCTTCCTCGTAGTCGAGGGGCATGAGCGGGTGACCATACTCGCAGCCAGAAAGGAGGAGCAGCGCCTGATGGAGGATGGCAGGCGCTTTCTAGCAGCCGATGTCGAGCGGCGCCTGACGGCTGGCTTGTCCACCCCTGGGCTGGTCGTCAACGAGGCAGGTGAGGTGGCTGTCGCAACAGAGTTGGGGACCGTTGACAAGCTCGCACCCTGACCGCGAGGCCTTCCGATCCGTACTGGTGCTGTTCACGCGTTCTGAATGCGGCACGGGTTTCGATCCGACATCAGTCCTTGTTCGCATCCGAGCCGGTGTCGGTGGACGGATTCGACACGCTGGCAGGGCCTTTAGGTGGGCGGCCTGGGTCGTTGCTCGGTGGCGTGTTCGGTCGGATGAGCTTGGGCAACAGCCCTCGCTTTTCATCAGGGTCACGGGGGTTCCGGCCGAACTGATCGTCGCGAGGGTCGATTGTGCGCCGTGTGGGGGCGTCATTCGACCTGCGGCTCTCACTTGTCACTCTTGGACTCCTCTGCGTCAGATTGAGGCGCGGGTTGGATGAGTTCGACGAAGTCGATGTCGGCTCGGAGGAGGTGCATGCCCGCCGAGCCGGGCAGAGGCCCCACGAACTCCCCGCTCCCGCTCATCATGTACGCGTGCTCAAGATAGAGCGACTCCGGCTCGGGGAACGTTGACACGAACGAGCGCCGCCCGAACCAGCCACCCGCCCACGTTCCATCCTTGAGGCGCGCTCGCACGTAGACGTGCGACTCAAGACGGAACATGTGGTCCCACGCCGTCGGAGTGTCCGAGTACCTCCCCGCCCAGCCCCGATTCCGCCACCAGGCAAGAGCGAGTGCGGCAACGGTCGGGAATAGGATGACCGTCGCCGCGAAGACCAGGGCGACCTCGCGCGGGTGGTGACGAACCATGTGATCCCAGCCCTCGAACACAGTGACGAGCCGCGGGCCGGCAACCATGACGTAAGTGCTGTCGAACACGAGGGATGCAACGATCGCACGCAGGATACGTTCGCTCCACGTGACGTGGTGTCTGGCCGGTCCCAGCTGCGTCTCGCTGACAAACTGGAAGACGGCACCTGGTAACACCAGGCTGAGGAGCAGCGCGACCTGGGTCACGGAGTTCGGTGTATCAGCGATCATTCGGGCACCCCCTCCGAGAGGAGGATACATATACGCGATCCGCAACGAACTGCGTGGCCAGCCCGTTGTAGGTAGACCCTGCGTAGATCTTGTGCCCGTTCGGGGGCCTGACCGCTGGGCGAGTCGTAACCCTGGGAGCCTCAGTTCAGCCGCTCAAACAGGGCCAGCCCGATCGTGGTGAACCATGCGTTGCTTCAGCCACCTCGCAGTGAAGGGAGGGCATGGCCGGTGAAGCTACTACTTGCATCAATCCTGCCAAAAGCCACGGCACTGACTCTCGCCGTTCTATTCACGATCATCTTGGCCAGCCCTACCGCGGTCGCTTCTGGTGGAGGTGAGACGCCGGCCCAACCGTTCGAGGCGTGGCGTATTGCTGTTCCCGACCTGGTTCCCGGTGCGACCCTGATACGGGACCTAGCCATCGACGCGGTCGACATTTCTCCCGGAGATAGCTTCGCCGCCGAGATAAACAGATCCAATTACGTGGACGGTCACGGTTGGCTCTATCAGGTGGACCAGTGGCAGGTGAGCGTAATTATACTTGAAGCGACAACACACCAGGCCGCTGTGACATTTGCTGGGGGGCAAGGAACCGAGCACTCAGACGTGGCACCGAATGCTTTTCATGGCGTGCGCAAGTTCGATGCCGGGATAGACTTGAGCTACGCGGGATCAGTAGGAAGACTCGTTGCCTATGTTGGTGTCTTCTCAAGAGACCTGTCGGCTGAGTCGCGAGCGAGCGCTGACGCGCTTGCCCAGGACCTATTTCTCGCTCAGCTCAGACAGCTACCCTTGTTGAAAGACACTACAAATAGTGATGCACAGGCCGTTGGATATCGCTTTGGCATCATCTGGGGCACAGCTTCGGGCGCCATAATTCTGCTCGGCCTCCTTGTGGGCTCCACATTGAGCTTCCTCACAGATACCGGCCTCAAGGAGTGGTGGCGAAACCGGAACGCGTCGACTCTTGCGAGAAGGTATCAGCGCGATCTAACTCTGGCGACTCAATCCGTACTGTTCATTGGAGCCGCAGCTACGATTGGAAGATGGCTAGCACTCGCGACTATTGTTGCAGTGGCGACGGCGTGGCCCGGAATTCGCGTCTGGCAATCTTTCACTGTCATTGCAATAGTCATTCTCGTGTGGTTCGGTGTAGAAACTCGAATCCGAAACCGCAGGGCGGGCTCCGACTTGGCTCGCGGGATCCGGGCGGCAATTCTCACGACTGCAAGCAGAGCGGCCGGGGCAGTGATTGCGGTCTGTGGAATCGCGATGCTATCAGTGGCTATCGTCCGTGTAATCGCGCCGGAGGAATTCGTGCAGGAGGGATTCGGCAATCCGCTCATCGCCCTCGCGCTTGCTCTCCTCGGCCTGGAGGTCCTGAACTGGAGCCGGCAGCCGGGCAGACTGGCTAAGCGTGTGCTCCAACCAGCAGTGCGAAAGCAGATCGACTCGGACGACCGCCCCCCAGTCCTTTTATTGCGCTCCTTCCAAGATGATAATCTAGAAGTACACCCACCCTTCGCGCTCACAGGTGCGGTCGACGCCTTTTCGGGTGAGTCCCACGTGCGCTTTGAGGAAGTGATTGCTTGGTCCGCCTGGGAGCGCGGCCCTCTCCGTACTTTCGGCCAGCCGGGTACGCGGCTCCAACCTTTGGGCGCGGCCCGTGACTATCACGACGACGCGAATTGGCAGGAAGCTATCCGTCAAGTTTCACAGGAAGCGCAGGCGCAGGTTCTGATCGTAGGACGTTCACCCAGTCTGATCTGGGAGATTGGAGAGGTGCGCTCGCGACGTCGCCTGGCAAGTACGATTTTTGTGTTCCCTCCGGTTGATCGGAATGAGGCTAGTAGGAGAGTTTCAGTCGTTTGTCGCGCGCTTGACCTAGATCCGTCGATTCTCGATGCAGGCCCGGGGCGCCACGCCCTAGTGTTGAGTTTTGACGATGCGGGAGAGCCCACAATCTTCATCGCCAAAGGGCGCACGGCTGACGCGTATGTCATCGCAGTGGCAGGAGCACTCGGCGCTCTGCCGCAGTCAAGCAGTGTCAGTAATCCAGCTGAGTGGGCCCGAGTGGATCACGCCGAGCCCATTGATG
The DNA here is from genome assembly GCF_054782975.1 of Myceligenerans halotolerans. Taxonomy (NCBI): domain Bacteria; kingdom Bacillati; phylum Actinomycetota; class Actinomycetes; order Micrococcales; family Promicromonosporaceae; genus Myceligenerans; species Myceligenerans halotolerans. Next base: position 90,473 of record NZ_BAAGRL010000026.1, on the reverse strand, counting down.
ACATTGCAGCCTTTGATCCCACACAGGTGCGACCAAGGAAGACGCTCGTCTCACGTCTATCGGATCTCGCGACCCGCCTAGTTTCGGTCTGACCTCAATCCCGCATTGCCAATCCAGCGGACGACCACTACCTATTGACGCCGCACCTCCACGGTGTGCCAACTCTCGCGAGAGGCCGAGACGGACGAGGTGTTGCCTGAAGTGTTCGCTGTTCATAGCCACATTCAGCTGGTTGTTAACGCGCAACACCACGTCCGGCGCCGCGTCCCTCATAGGGATAGCGAGCGCTAAAGACTCGGCAGCTCTCCCATCATCCGCTCAAATTTTGTCCAGGATGCCTATGCGGTCCGAGGGTGGTCAAGCAAGTCTCATCGAGTGAGCGCGTCAATGATAATGGGCAGATACCTGTGCACCTGCTCCTGGTCGCTTTCCTTCTCTCGCTCGGACAATTCACCATATGTGGCCCTAATCTGGGCCTCCCAACGCATCACGAGCTCGGCAGGCACGACCAGGGACCCATCCTCCTGGCGCTCACACTGGTCGTGGACGTACTGTTGCCAGTGCGCCCATCGTTCGTGCTCGATCTCCGCGAGCCGCTCGATGGTCTGCTCGTTCTCCAGGACCTCGCGGATCCGGTCATGCCGCTCCATCAGATCAGGCCCTCTTTCACGAGAGTCCAGTAGTGCTGTCCGAGCACTGTCAACTCACACGCCTTCGATTCCATTGCCGCATGCCACATATGAGGCGCGCCGACCGGCCGGACCAGGTTGACTCTTACGAGCGCTTGCAGCACAGCGAAGTCAGCGTTCTTAGCTGCGTCTGGGGCCGGCGTCGACTCGGGTTCGCTGCCCGAGCGCTCGGGCTCGTAGGCGGGGTCGAGCCGGACCTGGGTGGTGGGCTTCTCGAACAGAACGGCGAGCTTCTGGAGGTCGGCCAGCTCGATCGGCGCGTCTGTCTCCCTGAGTGAGACGAACTTCTTCACGTTCGTCTTGAACACCGGCCGTTGCGCCCAGCTCCCGAGCGACTGGTCGATGTGCGCGTACACGCTGCCAGGCGTCACCTCTCCAACGAGGTTGGCGGCCGCGCCGTTCAACGCGTCCACGAGGAGACTCGTGAATACGCCCGATCCGCCGGTTTCGATGGCGTACTGATCCGCAGTCGACGCGGTGAGGATCGTGACGCCTTCCCTGATCTCGGCGACCTGCGTTGTAACCGGGTTGTCGCCCGCGACACCGCTGTGGCAGCTGTCGAGGATGATGACCTTGTTCTTCGCCGGCGAACTGTTGGCGAACGTCATGATTTCGGCAAGCGAGAGCCCGTCGTGCCCTGTGGTGCAATCGCTCGCACACAGGTAGCCGCCTGCCCCGTCGATGTAGCCGTGCCCAGAGAAGTAGAAGAGCGAGATCTCGGCATCGTCCTGGAAGAGCTCCTCGACGGCAGCGCGCAGGTCCGTGCGCGTGACAGGAGCACCGGGACCGGTGCCGGTCATCAGCCTCGGCTGCGCGAAGTTGAGGGTCCCGTCCCCGTTACGCTCGAGCACGCTCTTTACGCTGTGAGCATCGTTCACCGCGCCTCTCAGTGAGCCGATGTGATCGTAGTGGTCTACCCCGACGATGAGTGCCTTACGCATCTCGGCGCGCCTCAGAGCGAGTCAATGAAGCCGGCGATGTTCGTGTCGCTCCAGGCGACGGTGCGGACCCCTGCGAGCCTCGTGCGATCATTGGAGTACACCCAGACTCCGAGGAGCGGCTTGCCCTCGTCCTTAGCGCAGTGGATCTCCCACGCCTGACCCTCTGAGGTGAGCGAGTTCTCACTCACGAGAGCGATCACGCCATCCGAGCGGCGGATGCGCGTGCGGACCTTCTCCTTCCAGCCGGACTCGTACCGCTCCTTCACCGACATGTCGATGAACTTGTACGGGGCGCGCGGGCTGAGTGACTGGCCCTTCAGGAAGTCCCTCTGGCGTTCGTCCTTCATGGCGAACGCCACGAAGACAACCTTTTCCTCGGCCATGTGCGGCCCTCCTCACGTGTTCGAGCCGCGACCGTAGCTGCCGCATGAAGCTCGCGATCAGGCTATCGGACACCACCGACATTCCGATCGATCCGCTGTGATCATGTGTCAGTGTCGCCATCGGCTGGATGTGGCCGCCCGAGAAGTACAGGGATCGACGGCCTTCTGCTACGCCGTGGGCAGGTCTTCACCACCATGCGGATCGTCGCCGTCAGCAGTCACCACTTCGACGCCACCGAGTGTAGCGAGTGAGCATCTGCACTTGTATGCTCGATCGCGCGTCCAGGACCATGCGATCCCGGGCGGTCACGACGCTCCACTGACTTGCGACAGCCCCACGCACATCTTGGAGCACCACACCGTGGTCTGCGCCACCAGGCCTCGCCAGTGCAGCTCGTCGAGAACGTCGGTCACTTCTGCTCCTCGGGTTCGGGTCGTCGTGGTCCGTGCGGACCACAGAGGTGTTCGAGCGGACGACAGGGGCGTCCCTCCGGAATACAGGCCCTAGTCTGCCCGACGTCGGGGCTGGCCTCGCTCTGATCTCGTCCCGCGGCGGTGGGAGCGGTGACGGGCGATGGTCGAAGGACACGAAAGGATGGCGCGCCGATGAGTTTCGGCGTCGGGCGGCGTCGGACAGGACATGAGCGTGAACGTGAGCGAGACCCCGGCGCCGGAGCCTGTCGCCGAGCCGCAGGCCGGGGCGGCGTTGCCCGGCTGGAAGAAGAAGGTCGCCCTGTTCCTGGTCGGGCAGACCATCTCCCTGCTGGGATCCATGATCGTGATGTTCGCGGTCATGTGGCACCTGACGATCGAGACACGATCCGGATCGGTACTCATGCTGAGCATCGTGTTCGGCATGCTGCCGCAGGCGTTCGTGTCGATCTTCGGTGGCGTGTGGGCCGATCGGCATCACCGCAAGTTCCTCATCATGGGCTCGGACACGGTGATCGCCCTGGCGACGCTCGGGCTGGCGCTGCTCATGGTGTCCGGCGTCGACTCGCTGTGGGTGATCTACACGGCGCTGGCCGTGCGGTCGGTCTTCGCGGGCATCCAGACGCCGGCGGTCAGCGCGATGATCCCGCAGATCACACCGCCCGACCAGCTCATGCGGGTGAACGGCATGTTCCAGTCGGTCCAGTCCGGGATGATGCTCGTGGCGCCCGCCGCGGCGGCCGCCGTCTACGCGAACTTCGACATCGTCACGGTGTTCTTCCTCGACGTCGTCACGGCACTGCTCGGCGTGGGGATGCTGGCGCTGGTCGCCGTGCCGCGGCTGGTGCGGCGGGACTCCGGCGACGCGCCCGTCAGCTACTTCGGCGACCTGACCGCCGGCGTGAGGTACATCCGGGCACACTCGCCGATCCGCTGGCTCATGATCCTGTTCGCGCTCACCATGTTCCTGGTCGGGGCTCCGAGCTACCTCACGCCGCTGATGGTGACCCGCACCTTCGGCGACGAGGTGTGGAAGCTGACCGCCAACGAGCTGTTCTGGGGGTCCGGCATGCTGCTGGGCGGCCTGGTGATGGCCGTGGTCGGGCCGCGGATCAAGCGCCGGGTGCGGCTCCTCGTCGGATCGGTGCTCGCCACGGGCGTGCTGGTCTTCTGCCTCGGGATCTCCACGAACATGTGGGTGTTCTTCGTGATCGGCCTGGCGATCGGCATCATGTTCGCCGCACAGAGCACGCCGTCGATGACGATCATCCAGGAGCGCGTGGAGCCCGAGATGCAGGGCCGCGTGTTCGGGTTCGTCGGGATCGTCATGACCGTCGCGATGCCGCTGTCGATGGTGGTGTTCGGGCCGTTGGCCGACCGGTTCTCCGTGGAGTCGCTGCTGGTCGTGGCCGGGCTGCTGCTGTTCGCGGTGGTCGGGGCGATCCTCGCGGTCCCCGCCGCGCGGCGGTCGCTCGCCCGGATCGACGTGGCGCCGGACGGTGCGGGGCACGACGCGGAAGCCGCGGCTGACGGTGGTGACGGTGGTGACGGGCACCCGGTGCCCGGTCCGGCCGCGGACCACCCCGAGAAGGTGCGGCCCGCCGCGGGCTGACCGCTCCTCACCCGCCCAGGATCAGACCGGCCGCGACCGTCACCATGATGACGGCGATCACGCCGTCGAGTACTCGCCAGGCGGCGGGCCGCGCGAGCACACCGGACAGGCGGGCCGCGCCGAACCCGATCCCGGCGAACCATGCCCAGCTCGCGCACACCGCACCGGCGGCGAACCACCAGCGCGACTCCCCGTAGGTGGAGCCGATCCCGCCCATGAGCACGAGCGTGTCGAGGTACACATGGGGGTTCAGCCAGGTCAGGGCGAGCGCCGTACCGGCCACCGCCAGCCGGCGCCCGGCCGGTACGCGCACGGCGAGGCCGGCCGAGCCACCGGCCGGAGCGGTCGCCGTCCGCGTAGCGCCTGTCCGCGTGGCAGAGGTGTGGGGTACGCCGGTTCCGTCGCCGGACGTGGCGGTGCCCTCGGCCACGGCGGGATTCTCGGGCGCACGGGTCCGGGACCGCGCCGCGGCGGCTCCGCCGTCGTCCGGCACGGGCAGCGCCCCCGACCCGCGCACCGCGCGGGTCGCCGCCAGCACGCCGTAGCCGAGCACGACGGCGAAACCCAGCCACCGCATCAGCTCGACCAGCCACGGGACGGCCTGGATCGCGCTGCCCATGCCTCCCACCCCGGCCGTGATCAGCACCGTGTCGGACGCCGCGCACAGCAGCACCACCAGTCCGACGTGGTCGCGCAGCGCACCCTGGCGCAGCACGTACGCGTTCTGCGGGCCGACGGCGACGATGAGCGAGAGGCCGAATCCGAGTCCGGCGAGCAGTGCAGCGGTCATGCCGTCCAGGAAAGCCCGCGCGCACGATGAAGTCCAGCGAATGTTTCTGTACCTGGTGAAGCAGCGCTTCATTCAGGGCTAGGATCGGTGTCATGCGCTGGGATTCCGCACAGCTCGAGGCGCTGGCCGCCGTCGTCGGCGAGGGCTCGTTCGAGGGGGCCGCGCGAGTGCTGCACGTGACGCCGTCGGCGGTGAGCCAGCGCATCCGCGCGCTGGAGAACGTCGCCGGCGGGGTCCTCGTGCGGCGCACCCGGCCCGTCACGCCGACCGTGCCGGGGCGGACGCTCCTGCGCCTGGCCCGGCAGTCGGACCTGCTCGCCGCGGAGGCGGCGGCCGAACTGCATGCGGCCGGGCTCGGGCCGGGCCTGGACGACACCGGCGACGGCCCGGCGGCGCCGCGGCCCGTCAGCGTCCCCATCGCGATCAACGCCGACTCGCTCGCCACCTGGGTGCTGCCCGCGCTGGCCCGTGTGCCGGGGGTGGTGCTCGACATCCACCGCGAGGACCAGGAGCGGACGGTCGACCTGCTGCCGCAGGGCATCGTCATGGCCGCGATCACCGCCCAGCCGGAACCCGTGCAGGGCTGCACGTCGCGGCCGCTCGGTGTGATGCCGTACCGGGCGATGGCCGCGCCGGAGGTACTCGAACGCTGGTTCCCCGCCGGTGTCACGGCCGAGGCGCTGTCCCACGCCCCGATGCTCGTGTTCAACCGGTACGACGACCTGCAGGACCAGTGGCTGCGCGAGTACTCCGCGCGGACCGGCTCCCCGCTGCCGGCTCCCCCGCGCACCTACGTGCCCAGCACGCCCGAGTACCTGGAGGCGATCCGGCTCGGCCTGGGCTGGGGCATGGTGCAGGACCTGCGCACCGGCCCCGTCCTGTCCGCCGACGACGTCGTGCCGCTGGATCCCGCCGCGCCGTCGGTGGACGTGCGCCTGTACCTGCAGCAGTGGCGGCTGCGCTCGACCACGCTGGACGCCGTCGCGGACGCGCTGCTGACCGAGGCCCGGCGGCAGCTCGTGCAGTAGGCCTCGGCGGCGGCGTGAATTCTCGTCGCGCCGGACCGGACCCGGACGCCAGGGCTCGCCCGACGCCGCGCTGCGCGCACGCCGCCGGGGCCGGGGGCGAGCTCGGCTTGCAGGCCGGGCGTCAGGCGGTCGTGGACGCGTCCGCAGCCATGCCGTCCGCCGCGCGACGACGTCGCAGAGCCGCCGCGCGGTAGTCGCTGACCGTGGGCTCCCCGGCGAGCCAGAAGCGCCAGGGGAACAGGTCCGCACGGCCGCCGTCGCCCGACACGCCCACGCGAGGACCGGTCCGGATATCGCCCGGTCCCCGGCCGCTCGCCGTGGCAGGCTCGGCAGGCTCGGTCGCCAGGACCGGCGAGGCCGCCGGTGAGAACGGCGGCCCAGGACGCGGCTCCAGCGTGATGCGGCCCTCCAGGGCCGTGACGTCCGCGCCGTCGTCGGACGCGTCGATCCCCAGGGCGACCGTCAGGCGGGCGGGGCCGCGCGCCAGGTCCCGGTCGGCGCGGACCACGCCGGCGGCGACGCGGCGCTCGCGGGCGAGCTCGACGCCGTCGGTCACCTCGGCCGCGCGCAGCAGGATGCCCGAGGCCTTCCCCTCGGGCCCGCACACGATGTTGGCGCAGTGGTGCAGGCCCAGGTGCCGGTACACGTACAGGTGGCCGCCCGCGCCGAACATCGTGGCGTTGCGGGCGGTGCGGCCGCGGTAGGCGTGCGAGCCGGGGTCGGTCTCGCCGTCGTACGCCTCGACCTCGGTGAGCCGGACCGTGACGGCGCCCGCCACGGAACGAACCGTGAGGCGGGCACCGAGCAGGTCCCGGGCGACGTCGAGAACGGGGCGGTCGAAGAAGGCGCGCATGCCGCCCATTGTCAGCCGTCGATCTCCGGGGGATACGCCGCGTAGACCATCCGCATGTCCGGGTGCTCCGTGACCGTCCAGATCGTCCCGCGCTGGGTGCCGCCGGTTCCGACCTCCCAGTGCGACAGGTCCTCCGGACCGACGCCGGTGTGCTGCTCCTTGTCCACCGTCAGCGTCGTCGCGCCGGTACTGGTCGGGGTGGTCTGGTACAGCGTTCCGCTCTCGTCGTCGCCGCGGCTCCGGCTGAGATACCAGCGGGAGTCGAAGCGAACCGCACCCTGGATGTGAGGATGTGGGAGCTGGTGCGCGGCGTCGGCCTGCCACCGGTACCCCGTGTCGGTGATCTGGTGTTTGCCGTCCGCCGTGATCGACTCCGCGATGGGCCACGCGGCGACCCGTCCGTCGTGCGCGTCGCTGCTCTTGCAGTATTCACCGGCGACGATGTGGTCCAGCCCGCTGCGGTCGAGACCCACGTAGGAGAACCGCATCCGGTCCGGGTTCGCCGGGCAACGCGTGTCGTCCTTGGGCGCCGTGCCGGTCCAGGACGCCACCTGCGGCATCACGTAGCGGTACCCGTGCCCGTAGTAGACGTTGGAGTGCCGGCCGACCCGGTCGGAGTCCTCGACGGACCCGTTGTCCGCGGCCTTGAGATCGTAGATGTGGCGCATGTCGAACACGCGGAAGCCGCGGCCCGTGTCGGCGACGTACAGGAAGTTGCCGTACCAGACGATGCCCCCGGCGTGCAGCGATGTCCCGTCGGCGGTCTGCTCCGTCTTCACGCTCTCGTACGTGGGGTTGCCGAAGCTCGTGTCGCGCCGCGGGTACACCAGCAGGACGTGACGGTACTTCCCGGTGGTCCCGTCGATGAACGTCACGCGGACGCCCTTCTCCGGCGTACCGTTCTTCTCCTTGTCGTACCAGCTCACCAGGATCGGCTGGTTCGTCTCGCCCCAGAACTTGTCGTCCTGGGCATCGGCGATCGTCGTGACCCCCTGCGGGTACCACTTCTCGGTCGCGTTGTCGGGGCCGTTGAAGCAGAAGCTCTGCGCGACCCGCTGGACCTCGTCGGACGCCTTGGAATTGCAGGCGATGCCCGGCTCCAGCCGCCCGGTGCGGTTCGCCTCCGCGATGACGGCACCGACGCCGACGTTCGGCAGTTCCGCATCGAGCCGGTTCACCCGCTCCTGCAGGAGGTCTCCGTTGGAGTTGGGCCGGAGCTCGAAGTTCGCCATGTCGAGCGCGGCCTGTGTGTCCGCCGCCCGAACCGCCTGCACCTCGGCGGCCGGGGCGGCGCCCGCCGTGGCCGCGGCCGTCATGGCCAGGCAGGCGGCGACGGCCCCCGCCGCGACCGTCACACGCAGACGTTTACTCATCGTTCCCCCTACGACTTGTCGGATTTGGTTGACCGTAACATGCGACATCGCTGGTCAGGACGGTCCCCGGGCGTGAATACGGCCACGTGGCGGACGGCGCCGTCGCGACCTCTACGCGAAGCCGAAGACCGGCGGGAAGGCGAGCACGACGATCGCCGCCCAGGCGCCGTAGACCGGGAGATAGCGGGTCTGCCAGCGTTCCGTGGCCGCGAAGGTGCGGGTGCCGCGGACGAGTCCGAGGGTGAGGCGGCCCGCCCAGGCGAGGTGGACGAGCAGGATGAGGTTCAGGCCGAGCGCGGCGACCTTGTTGGCCGTGAAGCCGAACTCCGCGATGCGGATCAGCATCGCCGTGAGGCCGACGGCGTCGACCGCGAGCGCCGTGCCGACGAGCACGAGCTGGAGCCAGTCGAAGATCCCGGGCGGGGCGAGCGGGTCGCGGGCGGAGATCGAGTACAGCAGGAGGAACAGGACGAGCAGCAGCACCGCGTCCATGAGGATGAGGAGCTCGCGGTCGACGGCGCTCAGGGGTTCGCCGGCGAGCATCGCGACGAACATGGCGAGCAGCATCAAGGCCGCGAGCGGGGTGAACACGCGCGCCAGGACCGGGGCGATGTTCTCGATCGTGCTCTTCTTGGCCTCGACGAGCCAGGCGGCCACCAGAAGGGCGCCGGGGAGGGCGAACGGCAGGAGCCAGTCCTCGACGAAGGGTTCGAAGTCGACGCCGACCAGGCCCAGCACGCCGAAGGTGAGGCCGACGAGGACCATCCCGCCGAGCTGGATGAGGGCGAGGTAGACGAGGAGTTCCCCGGTGAAGCGGACGTAGTCCATGCGGCGGGCGTCGGAGCGCCAGGATCCGGCGGCGTAGACGACGCCGACGAGCAGCCACAGCACGATGGGGGCGTGCAGGCCGGCGAGGATGACGGTCATGCCGGGTTCCGGGTAGGGGTCGGCCGGATCGCCGAGGTCGAACGGGTAGAGGTTGACGATCAGGGCGAGTGCGGCGGCTGCGGCGACGAGCACCACTGCTGTGCGGAGTGGCAGCGTGCGCTTCCAGGCGAAGTACCCGGCGAGGAAGGGCAGGACGAGGAACGGTCCGTTGAGCAGCAGGGTCGTCTCGTCGGTGACGGTCGCGAGGAGGATCTTGAGGGCGATGCCGGCGCCGATCGCCAGCGCCAGGAGTACGCCGAGGTCGCGGAACCTGCGGAGGCCGCGCGGGGGGCCGGCGTCGGCTCCTTCGGGCGGGAAGAGCACGAGCTGCTTCCAGAGCCTGTCGGAGTGCTCGCGGGCGAACTCGCGGGAGACGTCGTCGAGGTTGCCCATGCGCTTGACGGCGACGAGGAACGCCTCGTCGTCGTCGAGGCCGCCCGCGTTCAGGTCCGCGACCTGTTCGCGCAGGTGGTCCTCCATTTCCTCGACGTCCGGTGATGCGATGGCGCGGCGGCGACGCACGAAGCCGCGCCACTGGTCGATCTGGGCTTCGAGGCCGGGCCGGCCGCCGGTGTCGTTCCTCATGCCCAGCCCTCCGCGGTCCGGGGGCCGGGGAACCCGGGGGCGGGGAGGCCGTCGGACAGGTCCCGCCAGACCTGCTTGAGCGCGTCGGCCACGACGCTCCACTGCTCCTGGCGCTCGGCGAGGGCCTCGCGCCCGGCCGGGGTGATGGCGTAGTGCTTGCGGCGGCGGCCGTTGTCGGCGGTGCCCCAGGAGGCTGCGATGAGTTCCTGTCGTTCCAGGCGGTGGAGCAGGGGGTAGAGCATGCCGTCGGTCCACTGCATGCGGCCGCCGGACAGTTCGGTGACGCGTTTGAGGATGGCGTACCCGTAGGACTCGCCGTCGGCGAGGATGCCGAGGACGAGCGGGGTGGCCGACGCCGCGACCAGGTCCTTGTCGATGTGCACTCAGGTTCTCCAATGCCTAGGTCTGCTAGGGATTGGAACCCTAGCAGAGCAAGGCATTGTTGATCTAGGTGTGGGCTGACCGCGGGTCCGGTTCTGCCGATCGGGCTACCGCAGTTCGATGCTCGTGATCGTCACCGGCTGCGCGGGTCGCCCGTTGCCGTCGCTCCCCAAGGCCCTAGCCGCGGAAGATGTCAGGCGCCGACTACGGCGCGAGGCTGCCGAAACCGTCCAGGCGCACGTCGGCGCGAGCGCGGGTGTTCTCGCTCGCGAAGTGCTCCGTCTCGTCCTGCATCCAGCGGATCCAGTGGTCGCGGGCTTCCTCGCCGTCGCGAGCGATGCCTCGGCGGAGGCGTTCCTCGTCGTCGGCCTCGACCCAGATCCGCAGGACACCACCGGGGAAGGTGTCGACCTGGCGGGCGGCGGAGCCGCAGCCCTCGACGATCACGTGGGCCGACGGCGGGAGCTCGTGCCACTCGGCCCAGCGCCGATCGACCCAGTCGTAGCGCCGGTACCGGGCCTGCTCCCCCGCGGCGAGGGGGTCGAGCACCCAGACGCGGAGGTTCGTGGCACCGCCCCCAGGTCCCGGCTCCCAGCCCTCGTAGAGGTCGTCCATGTGCACCACGGGTGCTTCGAGCGCGTCGGCGAGCTGGGCGGCGAGCGTCGTCTTGCCGGAGCCGGCCGGTCCGTCGACGCAGATCAGACGTGCGTCGACGGACCGGACCCGGTCCAGGAGGCCGCCCAGGACCTCGGGCGTGACGGTCATTCGTCGTCCGGGAGCTGCTCCGGGGCAGGGAAGTCGTCCAGGGGCTGGGCCCAGAGGCGGTACTCGGTGGAGCGTTCCTTGGCCTGCTCGATCTGTTCCGTGACACGGGCCGGCGCGGTGCCGCCGACGGCGTCGCGCGAGGCGAGGGAGCCCTCGACGGTGAGCACGGCCCGCACCTCGGGGGTGAGGTGCTCCGAGATCCGGGCCAGGTCGCCGTCGGTCAGGTCCCACAGCTCGATGCCGCGCTGCTCGCACTCGCGCACGCACGTGCCGGCGACCTCGTGCGCGACGCGGAAGGGCACGCCCTGCCGCACGAGCCACTCGGCGATGTCGGTGGCCAGCGCGAATCCCTGCGGGGCGAGCTCGGCCATCCGGCCGGTGTGGAAGGTGAGCGTGGAGACCATGCCGGTGAAGGCGGGCAGCAGGACGGTGAGGGCCTCCACCTGGTCGAAGACCGGCTCCTTGTCCTCCTGCAGGTCGCGGTTGTACGCGAGCGGGAGGCCCTTGAGCGTGGCCAGCAGGCCGGTCAGGTCGCCGATGACGCGGCCCGCCTTGCCGCGGGCGAGCTCGGCGATGTCCGGGTTCTTCTTCTGCGGCATGATGCTCGACCCGGTGGACCACGCGTCGTCAAGGGTGACGAACCCGAACTCCTTCGTGTTCCAGAGGATGATCTCCTCCGACAGCCGGGACAGGTCGACGGCGATCATCGCGGCCACGAAAGCGAACTCGGCGACGACGTCGCGCGCGGCGGTCCCGTCGATCGAGTTCTCCACCGGGCCGTCGAAGCCGAGGTCCCCGGCCACCGCGGCCGGGTCGAGCCCGAGCGAGGAGCCCGCGAGCGCCCCGGACCCGTACGGGGAGCGGGCGGCGCGCACGTCCCAGTCGATGATCCGGTCGACGTCGCGCAGCAGCGGCCAGGCATGCGCGAGAAGGTGGTGGGCGAGCAGCACGGGCTGGGCGTGCTGCAGGTGGGTGCGGCCGGGCATGGGCGCGTCGCCGGCCGCGTCGGCCTGCTCGATGAGCGCGTCGACGAGGTCGAGCACCTGGGCGGCGATCACGCGGGCGTGGTCGCGCAGGTACATGCGTACCTGGGTGGCGATCTGGTCGTTGCGGGACCGTCCGGCGCGGAGCTTGCCGCCGAGGTCGTCGCCGGCGCGTTCGATGAGGCCGCGTTCGAGCGCGGTGTGCACGTCCTCGTCACCGAGGACGGGGAGGAAGGCGCCGGACTCGACGTCTGCGAGCAGGACGTCGAGCGCGTCGTTCATGCCGGCGAGCTCGTCGTCGGTCAGCAGCCCGGCCACGTGCAGGACGCGCGCGTGCGCGCGGGAGCCGGCGATGTCGTAGCCGGCGAGCTTCCAGTCGAAGTGGGTCGACTGCGACAGGGCGGCGAGCTCCGGCGCGGGGCCGCCGGAGAACCGGCCGCCCCACAGGGCGACCGGTTTGCCGGAGGCGACCTGGGTGCCGCGTGCCGGGCCGCCCGCGGCGGCCGCGGCACCCGGCCCGGCGCCCGGCACGACGTCGCGCGCCGGGCCGGGGCCGCCAGGCCCGGAACCACCGCCGGGCGGCGGGACGGCGTCGCTCATCCGAGGTCCTCCGCGTGGCCGAACTTCGCGTCGCGGGCGGCGGCCTGCTTGGCGGCGAGGCCGTAGATCTCGATGAAGCCCTTGGCGTGCGACTGGTCGAACGTGTCGCCCTCGTCGTAGGTGGCCAGGCCGAAGTCGTACAGGGACGAGTCGGACCGGCGCCCGGTGACGGTGGCGCGGCCGCCGTGCAGCAGCATGCGGATGTCGCCGGACACGTACTTCTGCGTGTCGAGGATGAACGCGTCGAGGGACTTCTTCAGGGGGCTGAACCACATGCCGTCGTACACGAGCTCGGTCCAGCGCTGCTCGACCTGCCGCTTGAAGCGCATCTGCTCGCGCTCGACGGTGACGTTCTCCAGCTCCTGGTGGGCGGCGATGAGCGCCATGGCGCCGGGGGCCTCGTAGATCTCGCGGGACTTGATGCCCACGAGGCGGTCCTCGACGATGTCGATGCGGCCGATGCCGTGCGCGCCGGCGCGGCGGTTCATCTCCTGGATCGCCTGCAGCGGGGTGACGGCGATGCCGTCGATCGCCACCGGGATGCCCTGCTCGAACGTGATGACGACCTCGTCGGCGACGGGCGGGAAGGTCGGGTCGTCCGTGTAGGAGTACACGTCCTTGGTGGGCTCGTTCCAGATGTCCTCGAGGAAGCCGGTCTCGACGGCGCGGCCCCACACGTTCTGGTCGATGGAGAACGGGTTGTTCTTCGTGGTCGCGATCGGCAGGTCGTTCTTCTCGGCGTACTCGATGGCCTTCTCGCGGGTGAGGGCGAGGTCGCGCACGGGTGCGATCGTCTTCAGGTCCGGGGCGAGGGAGGTCGTGGCGACCTCGAAGCGCACCTGGTCGTTGCCCTTGCCGGTGCAGCCGTGCGCCACGGTGGTGGCGCCGAACTTGCGGGCGGCGCGGGCGAGGTGCTTGACGATCAGCGGGCGCGAGATCGCGGACACGAGCGGGTACTTGTCCAGGTACAGGCCGTTGGCCTGCAGGGACGGCATGCAGTACTCGTCCGCGAACTCGTCGCGCGCGTCGGCGACGTAGGCCTCCACGGCGCCGCAGTCCAGCGCGCGCTTGCGGATGACGTTGAGGTCCTCGCCACCCTGGCCGACGTCGACGGCCATGGCGACGACCTCGGCCCCGGTGGCCTCACCGATCCAGCCGATGGCGACGGAGGTGTCCAGGCCTCCCGAGTAGGCGAGCACGACGCGTTCGGTCATTGGTTCTTCTCTTCCGTGGTTCGTTGGTTTCGATTCAAGCAGGGTGTGTCAGCCGGCGCGTTCAGGCGGACAGGGCGAGCAGGCGCTGGGCCAGCTCGGTGCCGCCGTCGGCGTCGCGGGCGATCACGAGGATGGTGTCGTCCCCGGCGATGGTGCCGAGCACTCCCGGGAACAGGGAGTGGTCGATCGCGGAGGCCAGGTACTGCGCGGCCCCGGGCGGGGTGCGCAGCACCACCTGGTTGCCCGACGCCTCCGCCGAGACCAGGAGCTCGATGGCCAGCCGCGCGAGCCGGGCCGCCAGGTACTCGGCGTCCTGGTCGGCCTGCACGCTGCGGTCCCCGCCCTCGCCGGGCACGGCGTAGACGAGGGAGCCGTCGGCGCCGCGCACCTTCTCGGCCCGCAGCTCGATGAGGTCGCGGGACAGCGTGCCCTGGGTGACCTTCACGCCGTGGGCCGCGAGCGCCCTGGCCAGGTCGGCCTGGGAGCGGATCGCGGTGTGCGTGATGATGTCCAGGATGCGCGCGTGCCGCGCGGCCTTCGTGGTCGGGACGGTGACCGTGCCGGTGGGCGTGTCACCGCCCCACGTCTGGTCGGCGACCGGCCGGACGTCCGACGGCGGTCGTGGTGCGCCGGTCATGAGCGCGCGCCTTCCTCCAGGAGCCAGGCGAGCAGCGCCTTCTGGGCGTGCAGCCGGTTCTCGGCCTCGTCCCAGACGACGCTCCGGGGGCCCTCCAGGACCTCCTCGGTGATCTCCTTGCCGCGGTAGGCGGGAAGGCAGTGGAGCACGATCGCGTCCGGGGCGGCCCCGGCGAGCAGGTCGGCGTTCACCTGGTAGGGCTCGAAGACGGTCTCGCGCCCGGCGCCGTCGTCGCCCATGGACACCCAGGTGTCCGTGGCGACGACGTCCGCCCCGGCCACCGCCGCCTCGGCGTGCGTGACGGACGTGACCGAGCCGCCCGTGGTCCCCGCGATGCGGGAGGCGCGGGCGAGCACCTCGGGATCGGGCTGGAAGCCCTCGGGTCCGCCGACGCGCACGTGGAGGCCGGCCGTGGCGCCACCGAGCAGGTAGGAGGCGGCCATGTTGTTCCCGGCATCGCCCACGTACGCGAGCGTGGTGCCCGGGAGCGCGGCCACTCCCCCGCAGTGCTGCGCGATCGTGACCAGGTCTGCCAGGATCTGGCAGGGGTGGTAGGCGTCGGTGAGGGCGTTGACGACGGGGACGCCCGCGTGCGCCGCCATCGTCTCGAGGCGGTCCTGCGCGTAGGTGCGCCACACGATCGCGGCGACCTGCCGGCCCAGCACGCGCGCCGTGTCCTCCACCGACTCCCGCTTGCCGATCTGCGCCAGGTTGCCGTCCACCACGATCGGCTGCCCGCCGAGGTCCGCGATCGCGCCCGCGAACGAGAGCTGCGTGCGCAGCGTGGGCTTGTCCGTGATGAACGCGATCGCGCCGGGCGCGTCACGACGTCCCTCCAGGGGACGACGGGCGAGCCGGTCGGCGCGCAGTGCCATGGCGAGATCGAGGACCTCGCGCTGCTCCGCGGGCGTGAGGTCGTCGTCGGCCAGGAAGTGACGGGCGGTCATGAGGTCTCCTCGGTGTGCTCGGCGAGTGCGGCGGGCAGGCCGGCGAAGAACGCGGCGGCCTCGCGGGCCTGGTCGGCGGTCAGGATGAGCGGCGGGGCGAGACGGACGGCGTCGGGCGCGACGGCGTTCACGATGAACCCCGCCTCCAGCGCCAGTGCGACGACCTGCGGGGCCACGGGCTCGGCGAGCCGCACCGCGAGGAGCAGCCCCCGCCCCCGCACCCCCGAGATCAGGGGGTTGCCGCTGCCCTCGATCTCACGGCGCAGCAGCTCACCGGTCGCCCGCACCTGCGCGAGCAGTCCGTCCCGCTCGATCACGCCGAGCGTCGCCAGCCCCGCCGCCGAGGCGACCGGGTTCCCGCCGAATGTCGAGCCGTGCTGTCCCCGGCCGAGCAGCCGGGCGGGTCCCTCGCCGAACGCGATCACCGCGCCCACGGGGAAACCGCCGCCCAGTCCCTTCGCGAGCGTCACGACATCGGGCAGGACGTCCGCGCCGGCGGATCCGGCGGTGCCCGCCGGGCCCAGGACGTCCGGGTGCTGGAACGCGAACCACTCACCGGTCCGGCCGATCCCCGTCTGCACCTCGTCCAGCACCAGCAGCGCCCCGTGCTCCCGCGTGAGCCGGCGCGCCAGCGCCAGGTACCCCGGCGGCAGCGGACGCACACCGGCCTCACCCTGCACCGGCTCGGCGACGAACGCCGCCACCTCACCGCGCTGCGCGACGACCTCCGGGGAGAATGCCTCCTCCAGCGCCGCCGCGTCCCCGAACGGCAGATGCTCGACACCACCGGGAAGCGGCTCGAAGGGCTCCCGGTAGGCGGGCTTGTACGTGAGCGCCAGAGCGCCCATCGACCGGCCGTGGAACGCGCCCTCCAGCGCGAGAACCCGCGTGCGGCAGCGGCCGGCCGGGCCCGCCCCCGACGACGCCTTGCCCGACGATGCGTCGTCCGACGACACCGGCACCCGCCGCGTCATCTTGAACGCCGCCTCCAGCGCCTCCGTCCCCGAGTTCGTGAAGAACACCCGCGACCCCGCGGGCGCACCGGCCAGCGCCAGCAACCGCTCGGCCAGCGCGATCTGCGTCGGCGTCCCGAAGAAGTTCGACGTGTGCCCCAGCGTGCCCAGCTGCGCGCTGATCGCCGCGGTCAGCGTCGGATGCGCATGCCCCAGCGCGTTCACCGCGATCCCCGCCAGCAGGTCCAGGTACCGCTTCCCGTCCGCGTCCCACACGTACGCGCCCTCACCACGCACCAGCACACGCTGCGGCGGACCGAACGTGTCCATCACCGCGCCCGCGTAACGCTCCGTCCAGGCAGCACCCGTGGCCTCGCCCGGCTCCATCGCTCCCCGCGAGCCACGCACCGGCCCCGCGGCAACACCCGCCGTCGTCAGATCATTCATTCCGGCACCACCTTCGGCATCTCCTCGCGATCCGTCCCCCACCCGGCCCCGCCGGACGGCACCGGCACCACCATCGTCCCGTTCCCGCGCGCCGTGAAGACCTCCAGCAGCACGCTGTGCGGCTGCCTGCCGTCGATCACCGTCGCACGCGGCACACCACCGTCGACCGCCCGCAGGCACGCCTCCATCTTCGGGATCATCCCCGACGCCAGACTCGGCAGCAGCGCCCGCAGCTCCAGAGCCGTGATCTGCTCCACCAGCGAGCTCCTGTCCGGCCACGCCGTGTACAAGCCCTCCACGTCCGTCAGCACGATCAGCTTCTTCGCACCCAGCGCCACCGCGAGGGCGCTCGCGGCGGTGTCGGCGTTGACGTTGAGCACCTGGGTCGGGTCGGTGACATCGGGCGCGATGGTGGACACCACGGGGATGCGGCCCGCATCCAGCAGGTCCTGCACGGCCCGCGGGTCCACCTGCACGACGTCGCCCACGAGGCCGACGTCGACCGGCTCGCCGTCGACGGTGGCGTGCCGCCGCGCGGCGCCGAGCAGGCCGCCGTCCTCGCCGCTCAGGCCGACGGCGTTCGGGCCGTGGGCGTTGATGAGGCCGACGAGCTCGCGCGAGACCTGGCCGGTGAGCACCATGCGCACCACCTCCATGGTCTCCGGGGTGGTGACGCGCAGCCCGCCCTGGAACTCGGACTCGATGCCGAGACGTTCGAGCATCGCGTTGATCTGCGGGCCACCGCCGTGCACGACGACGGGCTTCAGCCCCACCTGCCGCAGGAACACCATGTCCTGCGCGAACGCCACCTTGAGGTCGTCGCGCACCATGGCGTTGCCGCCGTACTTGATCACGACGAGCGCGCCCGCGAACTCCTGCAGCCACGGCAACGCCTCTACCAGGACCTCGGCCTTCTGGTCGGGCGTGAGCGCGGCGACGATGTCACTGGTCATGAGGTGTACGCGCTGTTCTCTTCGACGTAGGCGTGCGTGAGGTCGTTGGTCCACAGGGTGACCTCGGCGTCGCCCGCGTGCAGGTCGATGTCGATCGCCGCCTCGCGGGACGAGGCCAGGTCGACCTTGTCCGGCGACTCGTGAGCGCCACCCGCCTGGCACACCTTGACGGAGTTGACGGAGATGTCGAGCGCCTCGGGGTCGAAGGGCGCGACCTCCTCGGGCACCGTGCCGACCTGCGCCAGGATGCGGCCCCAGTTGGGGTCGTTGCCGAAGATCGCCGTCTTGACCAGGTTGGACCGCGACACCGCCCGCGCGACTGCGAGCGCCGCGTCCTCGGTGGTCGCGTTCCGCACCGTGATGGCGATGTCGTGGGCGGCGCCCTCGGCGTCGGACAGGAGCTGCCGGGCGAGGTCCGCGCAGACCTCCCGGACGGCGGCCGCGAACGCGTCACGGTCCGGCGCGATGCCGGAGGCCCCGGAGGCCATGAGCACCACGGTGTCCGACGTCGACTGGCAGCCGTCGGAGTCCACGCGGTCGAAGGTGACGCGGGTGGCCGCCCGGAGCGCCGCGTCGGCCTCCTCGTGCGGGACGACGGCGTCCGTGGTGATCACGCACAGCATCGTGGCCAGCGCTGGCGCGAGCATGCCGGCACCCTTGGCCATGCCGCCCACCGTGACCACGCCGTCCGGCGTCACGACGGTGCGGGTCGCGGTCTTGGACACCGTGTCGGTGGTCATGATCGCGGCGGCGGCGGCCTGGCCCGCGGCCGAGTCGTCCGACAGGGCGTCCGTCGCGACGGGGATGCCGGCGAGCAGCTTCTCGCGGGCCAGGCGCACGCCGATGACGCCGGTCGAGGCGACGAGCACGTCGATCGCGCCGATGCCGAGGCCGTCGGCGACCGCCTCGGCGGTCGCGTGCGCGTCCTGGAAGCCGCCAGGCCCGGTGCAGACGTTGGCCGAGCCCGAGTTGAGCACGACGGCGCGCGCCGCCCCGTCCTTGACCGCCTGGCGTGACCACGTGACCGGGGCGCCGACCACGCGGTTGGACGTGAAGACTGCGGCGGCGGCGAACTGCGGGCCGTCGTTGACGACCAGCGCGAGGTCCGGCCTGCCGGACGCCTTGAGCCCGGCCGTGATGCCGGCAGCCCGGAACCCCTGGGCGGCGGTGACGCTCACTGTGCTCCTCCTGTCGTGGCGGTACTGGGGGTGGTGCTCGGGGTGGCGGTACTGGGGGTGGCGATCGGGCCGGCGACGGCGCTCGGGCGGGCAGCGGGCCCGCGCCGGGCGTTCACGGCGCGACGCCCTCGGTGTCGAGGCCGCTGGTCTCCGGCAGGCCGAGCGCGATGTTCATGGCCTGGACCGCCTGCCCGGCGGTGCCCTTGACCAGGTTGTCGATGGCGGTGACGGTGACCACGCGGCCCGCGGCCTCGTCGACGGCGACCTGGATCAGGGCCGTGTTGGCCCCCTGCGCCATGCCGGTGCCGGGCCACTGGCCCTCGGGCAGGAGGTGGACGAAGGGCTCGTCGTCGTACGCCTCGGCCCACGCCTGGCGGACCGCGTGCGCCGCGGTGGCGGGGCCGACGTCGCCGGCCAGCGGGGCGGTGGCCGTGGCGAGGATGCCGCGCGCCATCGGGACGAGGACGGGAGTGAAGCTGAGGCGCACGCCGGGCGCGCCCGCGGCGCGCAGGTTCTGCACGATCTCCGGGATGTGCCGGTGCGTGCCGCCGACGGCGTACGGCTGGGCCGAGCCGAGCCCCTCGCTCGCCAGGAGATGCGGCTTGAGGCTCCGGCCGGCGCCGGAGTACCCGTTGGCCAGGACGGCGACGACGTCCGACGGGTCGATCAGCCCGGCCGCGACACCGGGCTGCAGGCCGAGCGTGACGGCCGTGACGTTGCAGCCGGGGACGGCGATACGGGTCGCGCCCGCGAGACGGTCGCGCTGCCTGGCGGCCGGGTCCCCGCCCGTCCCCGGCGCGAGGATGAGTTCGGGCAGGCCGTACGGCCACGCGCCGGCGTGCTCGCTGCCGTAGAACGTCCGCCACGCATCGGCGTCGGTGAGGCGGTGGTCCGCGCCGAGGTCCAGGACGAGCGTGTCGCCGGGCAGCTGGGCCGCGATCTCGCCCGACGCGCCGTGCGGCAGGGCGAGCACCACGACGTCGTGCCCGGCGAGCGCCTCGGGCGTGGTGGGCTCGATGACGCGGTGCGCGAGCGAGCGCAGGTGCGGCTGGTGCTCGCCGAGGGCCGAGCCGGCCGACGTGTGCGCGGTCACCGCGCCCACCTCCACCCGGGGGTGGGCGGCGAGCAGCCGCAGCATCTCGCCGCCCGCGTACCCGGAGGCACCCGCGACGGCGACACGGATCGTGGAAGACATATTCGGGAGTCTACATAGTTATTCGGCAGGGCTCAACCCTCCTGTGGACAACGTGCCTCCCGGTAGCCAGGGGAGGGCGCGCTGTCCGAGGATGACCACGATGACTGAGCACGCACACGATCACGCGCACGCCGGCGATCCCGCCACTCCGGGCCACCGGCGGCGCCTCGCCGTCGCCTTCGGCATCGGCGCCGCCGTTCTCGTCGCCCAGGCCGTCGGCGCCTGGCTCACCGGCAGCCTCGCGCTGCTGGTCGACACGGCGCACGTGCTGACCGATGTCGCGGGTCTCGGCATCGCGCTCGTCGCCGCCACGCTCGCGCTCCGCCCGCCCACCCCGCAACGCACCTGGGGCTTCCGCCGCGCCGAGGTGCTCGCCGCCCTCGCCCAGGCCGCCGTGCTGCTCGCGGTCGGCGTCTACGCGCTGGTCGAAGGCGTGCTGCGGCTGTTCGAGCCCGCCGAGGTACCCGGCGTCGAGCTGCTGGTCTTCGGCGTCGTCGGGCTCACCGGGAACCTCGCGGGGCTGGCGGTGCTGGCCGGCGCGCGTTCGGCGTCGTTCAACCTGCGCGCCGCGTTCCTGGAGGTGCTGAACGACGCGCTGGGCTCCGTCGGCGTCATCGTCGCGGCCGTGGTGATCGCGACCACCGGCTGGCAGCGGGCCGATGCCGTGGCGGCTCTGGCGATCGCCACGCTCATCGTGCCGCGCGCCGTGAAGCTCCTCCTCGAGACCGCCTCGGTGCTCCTGGAGTCCGCGCCGCCCGGGCTCGACCTGGAGGCGGTGCGGACCCGCCTGCTCGCGCAGGACCACGTCGCCGAGGTGCACGACCTGCACGCCTCGCTCGTCGCCACGGGCCTGCCGACCTTGTCGGCCCACGTGGTCGTGCACGACGCCTGTTTCCGGGACGGCTGCGCGCCCCAGGTGCTGGACGCGCTGCAGCAGTGCGTCGCCACCGAGTTCGCGGTGAGCGTCGAGCACTCGACGTTCCAGCTCGAGCCCGCCGGGCACCTCGGGCACGAGAACTCCCGGCACGCGTAGCCGCAGGTCGCGGCCGCCCCGGATCAGGCCAGCGGCAGGAACATCACGTGCAGGCCGACCTCGCCGTGCGCAGGTGAGCGGAACGCGCCGGGCACGGTCCCCACGATCTCGAACCCGAGCTTCCGCCACAGGTGCACCGCCGCCGCGTTGGACTCGACCACCGCGTTGAACTGGATGCCGCGGAAACCGTGCTCGCGGTGCCACGCGATGACGTGCTCGCCCAGCGCGCGTGCCACTCCGCGACCGCGGGCCGCCTCGGCGACCATGAACGAGGCGGTCCCGATGTGGTCGCCGTGGCCGGGGCGGTTCGGGCCCATCTTGGCGGTGCCGAGGATCTCGCCGTCGTCCTCGAGCACGACGACCGCGCCGGGTGGCGGCTCCAGCCAGTAGCCGCGAGCCTGCTCCTCCGTGATGTCCGTCGGGTAGACGTACGTCTCGCCCTCGCGGCACACGGCCTCGACGATCGGCCAGACCAGTGGCCAGTCGGCGTCCGTCAGCGGTCGTATGGTGCGGGTCACGGACCACACGGTACCCGCCGGCGGCGCCCGGACCGCCGTCGTCCACCGCCGTCCGCCGGCGGGTACGTCGAGTGGCGCCGTCGAGCGCGCGGCGGCCGGCGTCGTAGGGTCGCAGCATGCATGCAGTCGTGGCCCGCGCGGCGGGCGAGCCAGAGGTCCTGTCCTACGACGAGGTTGCCGACCCCGTACCCGGTCCGCGGCAGATCCTGGTCCGCGTCGCGGCGGCCGGCGTGAACTTCATCGACACCTACCGCAGGTCCGGCCTGTATCCCATGGAGTTCCCGCACGTCGTCGGCTCGGAGGGAGCCGGTACGGTCGAGGCGGTCGGGGACGACGTCGACGGGTTCGCCGTCGGCGACCGGGTCGCGTGGGCGGAGGGCCCGGGATCCTACGCGGAGCTCGCCGTCGTCGACGCCGCACAGGCGATCGGGGTGCCCGCCGGCCTCGACCTCGAGACCGCGGCGGCGCTGCCCCTGCAGGGCATGACGGCGCACTACCTGGTCGCCTCGACGTTCGAGGTCGGCCCGGGGCACGACGTGCTGCTGCACGCCGGCGCGGGCGGCGTCGGGCTCCTGGCGACGCAGCTCGCCACGGCACGGGGCGGGCGCGTCATCACGACGGTCTCGACGCCCGAGAAGGCGGCCCTGTCGGCGGGGGCGGGCGCCGCGCACACGATCGACTACGCCGCGATGTCCGACCTCACGACCGAGCTGCCCGCGGTCGTCCGCGACCTGACGGACGGCGCGGGCGTGCACGTCGTGTACGACGGCGTCGGCCGGGCGACCTTCGACGCCTCGCTGGACTCGCTCCGGCGGCGCGGCATGCTCGTGCTGTTCGGCGGCGCTTCCGGACCTGTCCCGCCGTTCGACGCCCAGCTCCTGAACCGCAAGGGCTCGCTCTACCTGACCCGGCCGAAGCTCCAGCACTACCTCGCGACGCGCGGCGAGCTCGAATGGCGGGCGGCGGAGGTGCTGGGCGCGGCCGCCGCGGGCCGCCTCGATGTCCGGATCGGGGCGCGGTTCCCGCTCGCGGACGCCGCCGAGGCACACCGGGCGCTCGAGGGCCGCGCGACGACGGGCAAGGTCCTGCTGCTGCCGTGACGAGACGGCCGGGCGCCCTGGGGCAGGGCTCCCGCGGCCCGGCGCCGGCCGCCTCTCGGACCGGCCATCCGGTCGGCCAGGTCCGGCCGGATGGCCGATACCGGGCCGGGCGTCACCGGCGAAGACTCGGGGCATGTCCCCCACGACCACCCGCCCGGCCGCCCGTCCCCGATCGCGTCCCGCCGACTGGCTCATCCCGTCCGGTCTGGTACTGCTGTCCCTCGTCCCGGCCCTCGGCGGCGCCTCCCGCATGGCCGAGCTCGCCGGCGACCCGGCGGTCACCGAGGAGAACGCCCGGTTCGTCGAGGCCCCGGTGCCCGTCCTCATGCACATCGTGGCCGTCACGATCTACTCCCTGCTGGGGGCCCTGCAGTTCTCCCCCGGCTTCCGGCGGCGGCACAACGGCTGGCACCGGGCCGCCGGTACCGTCCTGATCCCGGCGGGACTGGTGACCGCGCTGACCGGCCTGTGGATGACGGCGTTCTACGACCTGCCCGACAAGGACACCGTGGTGGTGAACGGCGCCCGCTACGTGGTCGGGACGGTCATGGTGGCCGGCATCGTCCTGGCCGTCCGCGCACTGCTGCGGCACGACTACGTGACGCACGGCGCCTGGATGACCCGCGCCTACGCGCTGGCGACGGGCGCCGGAACGCAGGCGGTGCTGCTCGGGCCGTGGCTCGCCATCGCGCGACCGCAGCCCGACGACCCGGAGATGCCGGTCGTCTTCACCTTCCTCATGGTCCTCGCCTGGGCGATCAACGCCCTGGTGGCGGAACGGGTCATCCGCCGCCGGCACCCTGAGCGCATCGTCCGATGACTACCATCACCGGTATGCGGACCGCGGACGGGCAGGCGCTCCGGCGCCCGCTCGGCGCCGCCCGCCGTCGACCCGCCGCACCGGGTGCCGCACCACCGGGACGGCCCGACTGGATCGTCGTGGGCGTCGCGGCGGCCGGTGCCGTCGTCGAGGCGGTGGTCCGCCCGGACCTCGCGTGGCCGGTGGCGTCCGCGCTGGCCACGCTCGCGGCCCTCGCCGCGCTCCCGTGGCGGCGTGTGCGCCCGTTCGCGGTCGTCGCCTGGACGTTCGGGATCGGCGGGGCGCACGACCTCGCCGACATCGTCGCGGGACACGGATCCACCACGATGTACTCCGCGGTGGTCATGATCCTCGCGCCGTACGCGCTCTTCCGCTGGGGCTCCGGCCGCGCGATCCTGGCGGGCGCGCCCCTGATCGCCGCCGGCGTCGCGCTGTCCGTCGTCGCGGGTGTGGGCGGGGTCGACGACGCGATCGGCGGCGCCACCTTCGTCGTCCTCGTCGCGCTCGTCGGCGAGGTGGCACGTCAGCGATCGACGGCGCGGGCCCGCGAGCTGGACCGCGTCCGGGCGCGCGAGCGTGAGGCCGTCGCCCGCGACCTGCACGACACCGTCGCCCACCATCTGTCCGCCGTCGCCGTCCGGGCGCAGGCGGGCCAGGTCAGCGCGGCGGCGGGGTCCGGAGGCCAGGCCGCGGCCGTCGACGCCCTCCGCCTGGTCGAGGCCGAGGCACGCCGCGCCCTGGCGGAGATGCGATCCCTGGTCGGAGTGCTGCGCAGCGAGACGCCGCGGGAGCTGACACGCGGGCTGGACCGCCTCCAGGACCTGGCCGATCCGGGCCCGCCACCCGTACGCCTGAGCCTCGCCGACGATGTCGAACCACTCCCCGCGGCCACCAGCACGGCCGTCGTCCGCATCGCCCAGGAGGCCGTCGCCAACGCCCGCCGCCACGCGCGCGGGGCCACGCGCATCACCGTCACGCTGTCGCGGCGCGACGGCCTGCTGGACCTGACCGTGCACGACGACGGCATGGGCGCGCCGCACGCCCGGCACGCACCCGGCCACGAGTCGTCGTCGGACACGGGATTCGGGCTGACCGGGATGAACGAGCGGGCTCGCGCGCTCGGCGGCACGCTCACGGCCGGGCCGGGCGACGATCGCGGCTGGACCGTGCACGCGGTGCTGCCGGTCCCGGCCGGGCAGAACCAGCACCGGCAGCGAGGCGAGGAGGCCCGATGACGATCCGCGTCCTGGTGGCCGACGATCAGGAGATCGTGCGTACCGGCCTGTGCACGATCCTGAACGCGCAGCCGGACATCGAGGTCGTCGCGGACGTGGCGGACGGGGCGCGGGCCGTGAGCGAGGCACGCCGGCTGCTCCCCGACGTCTGCCTCCTCGACATCCGCATGCCGGTGCTCGACGGGGTCTCGGCCACACGACTGCTCGCGGGACCGGACGTGGCCGACCCCATGGCGGTCGTCGTCATCACGACGTTCGACCTGGACGAGAACGTGCACGCCGCCCTGCGCGCGGGGGCCCGCGGGTTCCTGCTCAAGGACGGCGGGCCCGCCCTGCTCTCGCAAGCGGTGCATGCCGCCGCCGACGGTGACGCGCTCATCGACCCGGCGGTCACGGTGCGGCTGCTCGCGCACTTCGCCGGGTCCGCGCCCGGCGAGCCCCCGCGCCCGCCGGCGGCGCCGCTCACCGGCCGCGAGACGTCGGTGCTACGCCTTGTCGCCGCGGGCCGGACCAACGGCGAGATCTGTGGCGAGCTGCATCTCGGGCTCAGCACGATCAAGACGCACCTGGCGGCGATCATGACGAAGACCGGCACACGCAACCGCGTCGAGGTGGCCCGCTGGGCGTACGAGCACGGTATATCTTGATGTCAAGATAGTTGACATCGAGCGAGAGGGTTCTCATGGCCGACTGGTCCCCCACCCGGTACCTGCAGTTCACCGACGAGCGGTCGCGCTCGTTCCGTGACCTGGTCGCCCGCGTCGCGGAGCTGCTGGCCGCCCGTGACGCGACGCCGTCCGACATCGTTGACCTGGGGTGCGGACCAGGACACCTGGCCGGCGTGCTGCGGTCGCGCTGGCCGGATGCCACCGTGACGGGCATCGACTCCTCGCCCGCGATGATCGAGCGGGCACGGGAGCTCGACCCCGGGACCGCCTACCTCGAGGGCGACATCGGCGACTACGCGGCCGGGCGCGTGGCGGTGACGGGCGCGGATGTCGTGGTGAGCAACGCGGCGCTGCAGTGGGTGCCGGAGCACCGGGCCCTCCTGCCCGCCCTGCGCGACACGGCGCGGCAGGTGTTCGCGTTCCAGGTTCCCGGCAACCACGACGCGCCGTCGCACCTGCTGCTGCGCGAGGTCGCCGCGCGCGAGCCGTACGCCTCCGCGCTCGGCGCGCCGGTGCCCCGCCGGGCCACGGAGGACCCCGTGGGATATCTCGGCCTGCTCGCGGTCCCGGGCTGGACCGTCGACGCGTGGGAGACCACGTACACCCACGTCCTCCAGGGGCCGGATCCGGTGCTGCGCTGGATCAGCGCGACCGGCGCCCAGCCGACGCTCCACGCGCTCCAGGACGCGGACCCCGCACTCCGCGAGCGGTTCGAGAAGGACTACGGCGCCGCGTTGCGCGAGGCCTACCCCGAGCGGCCCTACGAGACCCCGCTGGAGTTCCGCAGGGTGTTCGTCGTCGCGTCGCGCACCTGACGCCCCCGCCCCCGCCGGCAGGACCGCGTCGGCGAGGGCACACTCCTGACCTGCCCGCACGGCCTGTATTCCCGCGTTCGCCGAAAGCCGATCCCGCGAACTTCCACGGCCCTCCGGCGTAGCCTGACGCCATGACCGATCGCCCTGTTCGCATCGCAGTCCAGATCCAGCCGCAGCACGCCGACTACTCCCAGATCCGCGACGCCGTCCTGCGCGCCGAGGACATGGGTGTCGACGTCATCTTCAACTGGGATCACTTCTATCCGCTCTACGGCGACCCGGAGGGCAAGCACTTCGAGTGCTGGACCATGCTCGGCGCCTGGGCCGAGCAGACCGAACGCGTGGAGATCGGCGCGCTGGTCACCTGCAACTCGTATCGCAACCCGGACCTGCTGGCCGACATGGCCCGCACCGTCGACCACATGTCGGGCGGTCGCCTGATCCTCGGTATCGGCGCCGGCTGGTTCGAGAAGGACTACGACCAGTTCGGCTACGAGTTCGGCACCGCCGGTTCCCGCATCAAGAAGCTCGGCGAGGACCTGCCGCGCATCACGAGCCGCCTGGCCGCCGGCAACCCGGCGCCGACGCGCGACATCCCGATCATGATCGGCGGCAGCGGGCCGAAGAAGACGCTCCGGATCGTCGCCGAGCACGCGAACATCTGGCACGGCTTCGGCGACGCCGCGACGATCACCGCCAAGTCGGCGATCCTCGACGAGCACGGGGCCGCCATCGGGCGTGACACCGCCGCCCTGGTGGAGCGGTCCGCGGGCGTCGACGGCGACCCGGCGGAGCAGGGTCCCGCCATGCTGGATGCCGGCGTCACCCTGCTCACGATCGGGGTGAACGGCCCGGACTACGACCTGTCGAAGGTCAAGGCCTGGATCGACTGGCGCGACGCGAGCGCCGCCGGCTGATGTCCTCCTACTCGGTGTCCGCCGAGGTCGCCGCTCCGCCCGAGGCCGTCTGGCAGGTCCTGTCCGACGTCGAGGGCATGCCCGGCTGGACGCCCTCGATGACGTCCGTCCGGATCGTCGACGGCCCGCGGCCACCGGGTGTCGGCACGGCCGTACGCATCGAGCAGCCCGGCCTGCCGCTCGCGATCTGGACGATCGACGAGTGGGACCCGCCCCGCAAGTTCGGCTGGACCAGTGCCGTGCCGGGCATGCGGACCCAGGCGGAGCACGTCGTCGAGCAGGCCGGCCAGGGCCGGGCGCGCGTGACGCTCACGATCACCCAGATCGGTTCGTTCGCGGGTCTGCTCGGCCTGGTGACCAGGAAGCGCACGCGCCGGCTGGTCGACACCGAACTCGCGGGGCTGAAGAGCCGCGCCGAGTCGGAGGCACCCTGAGGGGTGCGGGCGGCCGGTCAGCGTCCCGTGAAGAGTTCCTCCAGGGGATCCCCCGGCCCGGCAGGCAGGACGCGGAGCCGCCGACGGGCCGTCGCGGGCGCGGGTCCGTCCTCGGCCGCTGCGGCGAGCGACCGGAGCGATTCCGGCGTGTCGTGCGTGGCGCGGACGAGCCAGCCCGAGCAGGCGTCCAGCTGTCCGGCCGCGATGGCGTTCACCAGGTCGGTCACGCGCGCGGGCGGCGTCCACTCGGTGCGATTGGCATGAATGGCCAGAGCGGTCGACATCTCGGTCTTCACCGTGCCGGGGGCGAGTTCGAAGACACGCAGCCCGCGTTCGTGCCCCTCGGCGTGCAGGGCGGCGCCCATCCGGACGAGGGCGGTCTTGCTGGCGTTGTAGGCGGAGTGCCTGAGCGGGCTCTCGTGCGTGCTCGCCCCGGAGGCGAGATCGACGATCCGGCCGCCGCCGCGCGCGAGCATGCCGGGCACCACGTGACGGTTCAGCAGGAAGACGCCGCGTACGTTGGCCTCGAAGGTGGCCCACCAGTCGTCGGGGTCGGCCTCCCAGAGCGGCGCCTCGGACTCGAGCCGGCCGGCGTTGTTCACCAGCAGGTCGATGGACCCGAGGCCGCCGTCGGCCGCCGGAGCCTCCGCCCGCGCGACGGCGGCGCGTACCTCGACCTCCGACGTGACGTCGGCGGCGAGGACGACGGCCGCCCGGCCGAGGCCCCGGATCTGCTCCGTGACCTCGGCCAGGCGCTGCTCGTCCCGCGCGAGCAGGGCCACGTCGAGCCCCGCGCGCGCTAGGCCGAGGGCGATCTCGCGCCCGATTCCCCGTGACGCGCCGGTGACGAGCGCGGTCCGGGCGGGAGGGACGGTGTCAGGCACGCAGCACCGCTCCGACCTCCTCGGCGGCGGCGACGATCGCCTCGCGGGCGCCGCGCACCTCGTCGGCGGACAGCGTGCGGTCGGCCGCGCGCAGCCGTACCGCGTAGGCGAGGGACTTGCGGCCCTCGCCGATCTGCTCGCCGGTGAAGATGTCGAACAGGCTCACGTCCTCCAGCAGCTCGCCGCCGCCGGACATGATCGCGTCCCGCAGCGCGGCGGCCGGCAGTCCGGCGTCGACCACGAACGCGAAGTCCTCCTTGGCCGCCGGGAACGCGGAGACCGGTGCAGCGGTCACCGGCTCGCCCGGCGCCACGGCGACGAGCGTCGACAGACTGACCTCGAAGGCCGCGGCCCGGGCGGGCAGCCCGAACGCCTCGACCACCTTGGGGTGCAGTTCGCCGGCGTGGCCGACGAGGTGGGTCCGGCCCGCGGCGTCGATGGCCTCCAGCTTCGCGCAGCGGCCGGGGTGCCACGGCATGTGCCCGGCATCGGCCGTGGCGGTGACCTCGACGCCCGCGCGTGCGGCGACGAGGCGCGCCGCGTCGAGCGCGTCGGCCCAGTCGGCGGCGCGGCCCTTGCCCCACCAGCCCGCGGCCTCGCGGTTGCCCGTGAGCACGCCGGCGACCCGGCGCGGCTGGTCCGGCGTCGCTGCGGCGAGTGCTTCCAGGTCGGCGTCGGACGGACGCGCGCCGCCCGGAAGGGTGAGAGCCGCCGGTGCATCCGTCGCCGGGCGTGTCACGAGGCCGGTCTCGAACACCGCGAGGTCCGGCAGACCGCGCGACACGTTGCGACGCGCCGTCTCCAGCAGCGTGACCAGCAGGTTCGTGCGCATGTACGGGCGGTCCTCGGCCAGCGGGTTCGCGAGCCGGACCGAGGTACGGCGGGCGTCGTCGTCAGGCAGGCCGAGGGCGTCGTAGTCGGCGCTGCCGACGAAGGGGTAGCTGAGCACCTCCACGAACCCGGACTCGGCCAGTGCCCGCGCGACGGAGCGGCGGGTGCGCTGCTCGGCGGTCAGGCCGCGCCCGCCCGGCGCCTGCGGCAGCACCGACGGGATCTGGTCGTATCCCCGGATGCGCACGACCTCCTCGACCAGGTCGGCCGGGTTCGTCAGGTCAGGGCGCCAGGACGGCGGCGTGACGGCGTAGGTCCGGACGGGCTCGGCCCCCGATGCGGCGGTCGGCACCACCTCGCACCCGACCTCCTCGAGCGTCGACCGCACCTGCTCGGGCGTGTACTCCACGCCCGACAGCCGTGTCGGCTCGGTGGCCTTCAGCGTGATCGGGGTCCGCGCGGCGGCTCCGCCGGTGGCGGAGACGTCGCCCACCGCCGGGTCCGCCGTGCCGCCGCCATGCTCGACCAGCAGGTCGACGACGCGCTGAGCCGCCACCGCCGGGAGCAGCGGGTCGACGCCGCGCTCCCAGCGCTTGGCGCCCTCCGTCGGGAGCTTGTGCCGCCGTGCCATCCGCGCCACCGTGATCGGTTCGAAGTGCGCGGCCTCGACCAGCACGTCCGTGGTGGTCCCGGAGATCTCCGACGACGCACCGCCCATCACGCCCGCCAGGCTCAGGACGCGGGATCCCGCGGCGCCGCCCGGCGAGTCGGTGATGAGCAGGTCCTCGGTGTGCAGCGTGCGCTCGACGTCGTCCAGCGTGGTGAGCTTCTCTCCCGCCGTCGCCCGGCGCACCACGAGGGGCGCCGCGACCTGGGTGAGATCGTAGGCGTGCAGCGGCTGGCCGAGGTCGAGCATCACGTAGTTGGTGACGTCCACGGCGAGTGAGATCGAGCGCATCCCGGAGTTCTCCAGGCGGCTGCGCATCCACTCCGGCGACGGCGC
The DNA here is from genome assembly GCF_054782975.1 of Myceligenerans halotolerans. Classification (NCBI taxonomy): domain Bacteria; kingdom Bacillati; phylum Actinomycetota; class Actinomycetes; order Micrococcales; family Promicromonosporaceae; genus Myceligenerans; species Myceligenerans halotolerans. The sequence goes on along the minus strand of NZ_BAAGRL010000026.1, from coordinate 60,349 downwards.
GGCCGGATCGATGCCGCGCACGATGCGCGTGACGAACCTGTCGCAGCCGACCCGCCCGCCGATCGGGGACGCGTCCTCGAGGCGCACCTCGAACCCGTCGGGCGTCGCGGCCGGCTCCTTGCCGGTCAGCGCGCCGCGGTCGGTGAACGTCGCGCCCGTGGAGTGCGCGTACTCGCGCGCCACACCGCGATAGCTGAACGCATACCCGCGGTCCGGCGTCACGTTGATCTCCAGGACCTCCTCGCCGAGGCCGAGCAGCGCGATCGCGTCCTGGCCCGGGGTCAGGTCCGCCTCGGCGAAGCCCATGTCGCGCGGCAGCACGATGATCCCGCCGGCGTCCCCGTCCAGGCCGAGTTCGGCCGGGGAGCAGATCATGCCGTCGGACACGTGGCCGTACGTCTTGCGCGCGGCGATCTCGAAGCCGCCGGGCAGCGTGGTGCCGGGCAGCGAGACGACCACGAGGTCGCCCACGCCGAAGTTGTGCGCGCCGCAGACGATGCCGCGCGGCGTACCACCGTCGGCGACGGGCTTCCCGTCCTCGTTGTGCGGGCCGACGTCGACCTGGCACCAGTTGATCGTCTTGCCGTTCTTCTGCGGCTCCGGGTGCTGCTCCAGCACGCGGCCCACCACCAGCGGCCCGGTCACGGCCGCGGGATGGATCTCCTCTTCCTCCAGGCCTACCTTCACCAGGGCCTCGGCGAGCCGCTCGGCCGTCAGGCCGGCCGGCAGCTCCACGTGGTCGGCGAGCCAGTCCTTCACGATGCGGGGCACGTCAGATCTCCGTCCCGAACTGGGTGGAGAAGCGGACGTCGCCCTCCACGATGTCGTGCATGTCAGCGATGCCGTGGCGCAGCATGAGCGTCCGCTCGATGCCCATGCCGAAGGCGAACCCGGAGTACTCCTCCGGATCGATGCCCGTCGACCGGAGCACGTTGGGGTTGACCATGCCGCAGCCGCCCCACTCGATCCAGCCCGCGCCGCCCTTCTTCTGCGGGAACCACAGGTCCATCTCGGCGCTGGGCTCGGTGAACGGGAAGAAGCTCGGGCGCAGCCGCGTCCTGGCCTCGGGGCCGAACATCGCCCGCGCGAAGGCGTCGAGCGTGCCCACGAGATGGGCCATCGTCAGGCCCCTGTCCACCGCGATCCCCTCGACCTGGTGGAACACGGGCGTGTGCGTCTGGTCGAGCGCGTCGGTGCGGAAGACCTTGCCGGGACAGGCGACGTACAGCGGCACGCCGCGCTCGAGCAGGCTGTGGGCCTGCACCGGCGAGGTGTGGGTACGCAGCACGAGGTTCGACGACGTCCCGGCGTCCGCCGCACCGCCCCGACCGGACGCGGCACCGGCCGTCTCGGTCCCGCCGACGTAGAACGTGTCCTGCATCTGGCGCGCGGGGTGGTCCGGACCGAAGTTCAGCGCGTCGAAGTTGAACCACTCGGACTCGAGCTCGGGGCCGTCGGCGATCTCCCAGCCCAGGCCGGTGAAGAAGTCGGCGATGCGCTCCTGGATCAGCTCGATCGGATGGCGGGCACCGGTCGCGGTGCGGGCGGTCGGGAGGGTGACGTCGACGGCCTCCTCCACGAGCACGCGCTCGTCCCGCTCGGCCTGGAGTTCGGCCTGGCGTGCGGCGATGGCCTTGTTGACGCGGCCGCGGCGCGGGCCGATCAGCTTGCCGGCCCGCGCCTTGTCGGGTCCGGGCAACGCACCGATCGCGCGGTTCGCGAGCGCGAGGGTGCTGCGGTCTCCGGTGTGGGTGGTACGGACGGTCTTGAGCTCGTCGAGATCGGCGGCCTTCGCGATCTCGGCGAGGGCCTCCTCGACGGCGGCGTCGAGCGCCGCCTCGTCGAGCGGATCGACAGCGGCCTGAACGTCGGGCGTGGACATGCTTGCCTTCCTGGCGGGGTCGGGAGCCGGGGGCACCGACCCGGATCGGGCGGCGCCGCACGCGGCATGTGCAGTCTAGATGCCCGCCAGGGCCCCGGTCGCTCCATCCACAGGGAGAAATCGCGCGACGATCAGCACGCGCGCACCACCGGGCCCGTGACGGGCCTGGTAAATCGGTGATCACGCGCCTGCATGCCGCTCATCCTGGCACAATCCGCCCGCCCTCGTCACGCCGCGGTCCGGCGCTCCGCGCTTGGCACACTATTACTGACGGTGGGCGCCCGCGATGCCGCGACGATGTCAGCCCCGCAGCTCGAACGTCTCCAGGATCGTGTACCGGGGCCCGCCCTGCGCGCCCTCACCGGGCCGCGACTCCACGAGCGCGAACGACTCGACCGGCCACGACGGTCCTCCGTACACCGACAGGGCGTGCGCGGCGGGCTCCAGTTCCGACCGGGCATCGGCAAAAGGATCCCGCACGACGTCACGAGGCACGGTGACCCGACCGGCGCCCGCCCGGCCGGCGCTCCCCCGCCCGCCGCCACGGCCGGCGTCGTACGCACCCCGTCGTTTGCCCCAGCGGTCGCGGCCTCGCGGCGGCCGCACCTGCCCGGCCCGCGCCCGCGCGATCGTCAGGTGCGGGCGATGCGGCTTGACCTCGTCGGGCACCTCGCGCGGGGACGCGGTGAGGCAGTCGGCCGCGAGGACCCGCAGCGGGCCCACGTCGCCGTCGACCCCGATCCACAGCACCCGGCTGCCGAACGATCCGGCGCCGCGCAGGCGGAGGTCGAGGGGTCCGTGCTTGCCGGCCACGACGGCGAGTTCCTCCGCGACGTCGTCCACGGCGCCCTCCGGCACGTCCGCGTAGAACGACAGCGTGATGTGCCGGTTCTCGCGCGGCACCCACCGTAGAGACGCGCCGGTGCTGGTCACGCCATGGATGGCGAGATCGAGATGGTCAAGGACACTCTCGGGCGGGAAGACCGCCGTGAACAAGCGCACCCATCGATCCTAGGCGGGCGCGGACCGGAAGCGGTAACGGTTTCACCGCTCGCGAGACCTGCGCCGTGACACGGCCCAGCAGACCGCGGCGGCGATCGCGACCGCGGCGATCTGGCCGCCCAGGACGATCCGGCCCACGTCCACGGCGGGGATCCAGCGAGCTCCGTCGTCGTCCAGCTCGAAGACGCCCGCGGGCATGGCGTGGCGGCCGAACCCGACGCCCCCGCCGCCGCCCTCGGGCCCGCCGTCGGAGTCCTCGGCACCGCCCCCGCCGCCGGCGCCCGCGCTGTTCCAGACGCGCGCGACGGGGATCACGAGCTTCCCGTCACGCTCGTACGCCTCGCCGTAGACCTGCCGGACGCCGAACTGCTCGGCGGCGGCGTCGACGAGGCGAGTGAGGTCCGGCACATATCTCATGCCGCCACGCTAGTGGCGGGCGGCATCCGGTGCCAGGGGTTCGCGGTGGCGGGAGGAGGGAGGGACGGCCACCGCCGCGAACGCGTCGTGTCAGCGCTGCGCGCGGCTGCTCGCGTAGAGGCAGACCGCCGCGGCCGTCGCCAGGTTGAGGGACTCCGCCCTGCCGCGGATCGGCACGCGCACGACGGCGTCCGCCAGCGCGCGGTCCTGTGCCGGCAGGCCCCACGCCTCGTTGCCGAACACCCAGGCGGTCGGCGCGGCCAGGTCGGGCGCCCGGCCCTGCCCGGCGGTGTCCTGCAGGTCGTCGAGGTCGTGCTCCCCGTCGCCGTCGGCGGCGAGCACCTGGAATCCGGCCTCGTGGAGACGCGCGACGACGTCGGCCAGCGCGCGCCCGGTCACGACGGGCAGGTGGAAGAGCGAGCCCGCCGTCGCACGCACGACCTTGGGGTTGTGCATGTCGACGCTCTCGCCCGCGAGGACGACCGCGCCGGCCCCGGCGGCGTCGGCGGCCCGGATCACCGTCCCGGCGTTGCCCGGGTCGCGGACGTTGGCCAGGACCGCGACCAGCCGCGCTCCCGACAGCTCGGCGCCGGGCTCGGCACTCCCGATGCGCAGCACCGCCAGCACGCCCTGTGCGTCCTGGCTCATCGCCTCCAGCACCTCGGGCGTCGCGACGTGGATCCGGAGCGTCCCGGCGGCGGTCCCGGTGCGTGCGGCCTGCCCGGCGGCGTTGTCCCGCGCCGCATCGACGATCTCGGGATACCGCTCCACGGCAGCAGGTGTCAGGTAGACGTCACGCACGGTCCCGTCCGCCGCCCAGCGAACCGCCTCGCGCACGCCCTGCGGCCCCTCCACGAGGAACAGCCCGTGCCGCGAGCGCGCCGAACGCCCGGACAGGGCCCGCACCTGCCTGACGCGGTCCGCCCGCGGATTCGCGAGCGTCACGTCGAGGGTGCTGGGCCCCGTCCGGGCGTCCGGGTGGTCCTTCGTCAACCTCAGGCCGCGGCCGGGGCGTTGACGTCCGCCGGGAGTGCGTCCTTCGCGACCTGGACGAGCGCGTTGAACGCGGCCACGTCGTTGACCGCGAGCTCGGCGAGCATGCGGCGGTCGACCTCGACACCGGCGGCCTTCAGGCCCTGGATGAGGCGGTTGTAGGTGAGACCCTGAGCGCGGGACGCAGCGTTGATGCGCTGGATCCACAGCTTGCGGAAGTCACCCTTGCGCGCCTTCCGGTCGCGGTAGTTGTAGACCAGCGAGTGGGTGACCTGCTCCTTCGCCTTACGGTAGAGGCGCGAGCGCTGGCCGCGGTAACCGCTGGCCCGCTCGAGGGTCGTACGACGCTTCTTCTGGGCGTTGACCGCCCGCTTCACGCGTGCCACGTGTAGCTCCTTGTGTACTTCGGGCTGGAAATGGTCCGGAGCGCCGTCGACATCACGGCGCGAGGCGGGTCACTTACCGAGCAGCTTTTTGATCTTCTTGACATCGGCCTGGGAGACCGGCTGGTCCATCGCCAGGCGACGGGTACGCGTGGTCGGCTTGTGCTCGGCGTAGTGCCGGCGGTTGGCCTGCTCGCGCATGACCTTGCCGCTGCCGGTGATCCGGAACCGCTTCTTGGCACCGGAGTGCGTCTTGTTCTTCGGCATGACTGCCGTCTCTCCTCATGTCAGCCGGGCCCGCGGGCCCGGCACTGCGTACCGGGCCCGATGAGGCGGTCCCGGTGTCAGGGTGGTCTGTGGTTGTCGCTCAGCCCTTGCGCGGCTCGCGTGGCTTCGGTGCGGCAGGCTTGGGAGCCGAGGGCTTCGCGGCCGGCTTCGGCACGGACGCGGGCTTCGGCGCAGCCGCCGGCCTCGGCGCGGATGCAGGCTTGGCGGCCGCAGGCCTCGGCGCGGTCGCGGGCCTGGCCGTGGCCGGCTTCGGCGCGGTCTCCGGCCTCGGCGCGGTCGCAGGCCTCGCGGTCGCCGGCTTCGCCGCCGCGGTCCTCGGTGCCGACTTCGACTCAGGCTCCGTGCGCGGCCTGGGCGCGGACTTCTTGGTGTCCGGCGCCGGAGGAGCCGGCGCCTCGGGCGCGGACACGGGAGGTGCCGGAGGCGCCGGGGGTGCCGCGGTCTCCGCCACGCCCTCGTCCTCGGGCTCGTTCTCCGCTGCCGCCGCGGCCTCCGCCGCACGGCGCGCCTGGGACTTGCTCAGCTTCTCGTGACCGCGCTGCTTGGCCGGACGTTCGGCCTTCGCCGCCTCGGCCTTCTTCTTGACCGGGCCGATGACCATGGTCATGTTGCGGCCGTCCTGCTTCGGCATGGACTCGACGAAGCCGAGGTCCGCGACGTCGTCGGCCAGCCGCTCGAGCAGGCGCCGGCCCATCTCCGGGCGGGACTGCTCACGGCCGCGGAACATGATCATGACCTTGACCTTGTCGCCCGCCGAGAGGAACCGCTCCACGTGGCCCTTCTTGGTGGCGTAGTCGTGCGGGTCGATCTTCAGACGGAAACGGATCTCCTTGAGGATCGTGTTCGTCTGGTTCCGCCGCGCCTCACGCGCCTTCATGTCGGACTCGTACTTGAACTTACCGAAGTCCATGAGCTTGGCGACAGGCGGCCGGCTGTTCGGGGCGACCTCGACGAGGTCGAGGTCAGCGTCCTGGGCAAGCTTCAGGGCGACTGCCGTGGCAACCACGCCGACCTGTTCCCCGCCCGGGCCGATGAGCCGGACCTCGGGAACACGGATCCGGTCGTTGATGCGAGGCTCGCTGATGGTGATGCTCCTAGGAGGTTGCAGGTGGACCACCAGGAACGAGAAGGGCCCCCGCCCTGAGCATCAGCGGAGGCCATCATCGGTGGGGCGAGCCGCGCGCTGTACGAACGCGACTGCCCGACCAGGACCCGGACACTGTCGGCGCGTGGCGCGCGGTCGCGACTCGGGTGGGATGAAATCCACTTGATGCACCCGGAGTACGAATCACCGGGTTGGTCGCCGACCAGATTAGCACGCACGACGTCGGCCGTCCCAGCGGCGGCGCTGTGACACGCGGCTCACGGATCACGATTCGGCGGCGCGTTCCGCCGGGAGTGCATTCCGTGGAGAGGAAGGCTCTGCTGAAGCGCTTCAGTGGTGAGCGTACCGCGCTGCGGATGAAAAGATGGGTTCATGAGCACCACCAGCGAGAAGGACGCCGGCGACGCCGCCCGTGACATCGCCGACGTGGCGGCCGTCGAGGTCATCACGACCGCGGCGGTCCACCTGATGAGCGCCGCCGCCGTCAAGTGCGGCCTCGCCGAGGGCGACGACGCGAGCGAGCACCTGGACCTCGACGAGGCGCGCAAGCTCATCACGGCGCTGGCCGCGCTCGTGACCGCGTCGGCGCCGGACATCGGCAACCAGCACGCCCGCTCGCTGCGCGACGGCCTGCGCTCGCTCCAGCTCGCGTTCCGCGAAGCCTCCGTCATCCCCGACGAGCCGGGCGACGGCCCCGGCGAGAAGTACACCGGCTCCGTCGTCTGACTCCGCGACGTCGGCCGACGTGTCCACGACCGAGGTAGGACCATGACCACGACTCCTCCCGTCCCGCCACCACCTGCCGGGTACGGTGCGCCGCCTCCGCCGCCCTCCGGCCGGAGGCCACGGGCCGGCGCCGCCCCGTGGCTCGCGGTGTTGCTGGTCCTGGCGCTCATGCTGGCCGGGTACCTCTGGGTGACCACGACGCAGTGGCAGCGCACCGCCGAGGAGTGGGAGAGCGAGGCGCACCGCTACGCCTCGGAGGCCGCGGCGCTGGACCAGCAGCTCGACGGCGCGAACGCGGAGCTCACCGCCGCCCGCGACCAGCTGGCCGCCGCGACCGGCAGGATCAGCGAGCTCGCCAACGAGAAGGCGCAGCTCGGCGACGAGAACGTGGCGTCGCAGCAGCACCTCGACTACCAGGCACGCGTCAGCGAGGCCGCGGCGAAGGTCGCCGTCGCCCTCGGTCAGTGCGTGAACGCGCAGGAGCAGCTCATCGGCTACCTGGAGGACGCCGACGCCTACGATCCCACCGACCTGACCCGCTTCAAGAACCAGGTCGGCGACCTCTGCGACAAGGCCAACGACGCCAACGACGCGCTGCAGCAGGAGCTCCGGTCGTGAGGCGCGGCGGCCGCGTCGTCGCCCTGGCCACCCTGATCGCCGCCACGACCGCGGGGTGCGGGGTGCTGCCACCGCTGCCCGAGCCCGTGCCGAGCGAGATCATTCCGTCGCGGGTGGCCGATCTGGAGCCGGCCGAAGGCAGTGAAACGATCTCGCCGGACGGGTTCGACGCCGTGCAGCGGATGGCCGTGCGCGTACGCAACGTCGGGTGCGACGAGTTGTCCACCGGGTCGGGCTTCGCCATCGACGCGCACACCCTCATCACCAACAAGCACGTGGTCGCCGACAGCGACAACCTCGAGGTCAGCACGTACGACGGCAGTGACATCGACGTCGGCACCGCCGCGACCGCCACTCTGGCGGACCTCGCGATCGTGCGCACCCGTGACTCGCTGCCCTCCTACCCGGTGCTCGCGGAGGCCGATCCGCGGCAGGGTGACGACGTGACGATCGTGGGCTACCCCTCCGGCGGGGAGCTGACCATCTCCTCGGGGCTCGTGATCGGCTCGACGCGGGACCCCCTGAACGCCAACCTCGGCGAGGTACTGGTCACGGACGCGAAGGTGGAGCCGGGCTCGTCCGGCTCGGCGGCGCTGGACAGCCAGGGCCGGGTGATCGGCGTGGTCTACGCGAAGACCGCCGACGACGACAGCCTGCTCGTCCCGATCTCCACCGTGCGGGACATGCTCGCCGACGCCGCGGCGTTCGAGGACGTCGCGACCTGCGCGGCGTCGTGAGCAGGCGGCGTCGCGCGCGACCCTAGCGCGCCGCGCCGATACGCAGTTCCAGCGAGTCGACCCGCCCCGAGATCACGTCGGACGCGCCGAGCCGGGCGTTGACCTGCCCCAGCACGGTGTCCAGCCCCGCCCGGTCGAGGCCGGGATCGAGCGCCAGCACCACGGCCACCTCGGCCTTGCGGCCGGGCTCCGCGTGCGCGCGGACCACGTGCTGCACGGGCGCCGCCGCCACGGTCACGGCCTGCGCGACCTCGCGCTCGACCCGCAGCCCGTCCTCGGTCGCCTCGAGCGCGGGGCGCCACTGCTCCCCCTGCGCCAGCGCCCAGACGGCCGGTCGCGGCACCTGCACGGTCACCGGCCCGCCGGGGTCGACGACGAGCAGCGACCAGTCCTCGTTCACCGCCGAGAGCGCGGCGCGGGTGGTCTCGACCGGAACCGGCCGGGCGTCCGCGCGCCAGGCGGCAATCGCCGCCACCGACGTGAACACCGGCAGCGCCCGGCGGCCGTCCGGTGCCCGGAGCGCCACCACGCCCGACGACGCCTCCTTGTCGATGTGCAGCGTCTGCCCCTCCGGGCCCGCCACGTCCTCCCCGACCGCGAGCTCGGCCAGCACCGGCACGAGCACGCGGGTGACGCCGAGACGGGCCACGACGTCCGCCAGCGGGACGGCCCCCGTGGAGTGCAGTGCCAGCAGGCGGGTGAGCTCCGGGTCGGCCGAGCCGTCGTCGCCGGCGAACTGGCTGGTCGGCTGGATCGAGCGGTTCCCGGTCACGGCCGGCCCGCCACGTCCAGCGCCTCGGGCAGCGTGAACGCCCCCGCGTACAGCGCCTTGCCGACGACGGCCCCCTCGACGGGCCTCCCCCCGGGCGTCCGAAGGGCACGCAGCTCCCGCAGGTCGTCCAGGGACGAGATCCCGCCCGAGGCCACGACGTGCGCGGGCGTCCGCTCGGCGACGTCGGCCAGGAGGTCCAGGTTCGGGCCGCGGAGCGTGCCGTCCTTCGTCACGTCCGTCACGACGTAGCGTGCGCACCCCGCCTCGTCGAGCCGCTCGAGCACCTCGTACAGGTCGCCGCCCTCGCGCGTCCAGCCGCGCGCGGCGAGCGTCGTGCCACGCACGTCCAGCCCGACGGCGACCCGGTCGCCGTGCTCCGCGATGACCTTCGCCGTCCAGGCGGGGTCCTCCAGCGCGGCCGTGCCGAGGTTGACCCGGCGGGCCCCCGTCGCGAGCGCCCGGGCGAGCGAGTCGTCGTCGCGGATCCCGCCCGACAGCTCCACCTGTACGTCCAGGCGGCCGACGACGTCGGCAAGGAGTTCCGCGTTCGAGCCACGGCCGAAGGCCGCGTCGAGGTCCACGAGGTGGATCCACTCCGCGCCCCCGCTCTGCCAGTCCAGCGCCGCCGAGAGCGGGTCGCCGTAGGAGGTCTCGGAGCCGGCCTCGCCCTGCACGAGGCGGACGGCCTGGCCGTCCGCGACGTCGACGGCGGGCAGCAGCACCAGTCGGTCGGTCATGGATTCCCTCTGTCTGTCGATGATGCCGGTCTGATCGTTGACGCGCGCTCAGCCGAGCCCGCGGACCCAGTTCTCCAGGAGCCGGGCGCCGGCGTCGCCGGACTTCTCGGGGTGGAACTGTGTCGCGGCGAGCGGCCCGTCCTCCACGGCGGCGACGAACCGCGTGCCGTGCTCGGGCGTGCCCGCGTGCGCCCAGGTCACCAGGGGCGGGTGGAAGCGCGGGTCGGCGGACGCGTCGTGTCCCAGCGTGAAGGTCTGCGCCGCGTACGAGTGGACGAAGTAGAAACGCTCGTGGCCGATGCCGTCGAACAGCCGGGACCCCTCGGGGGCCTCGACCGGGGCCCAGCCCATGTGCGGCACCACCGGGGCGTCGAGACGCTCGACGGTCCCGGTCCACTCCCCCATGCCCTCGGCGCGCTCGCCGTGCTCCACGCCGGCGTCGAACAGGATCTGCATGCCGACGCAGATGCCGAGCACCGGGCGGCCGCCCGCGACGCGGCGCGCGATCACCTCGTGGCCCCGGACCTTCCGGAGCCCCGCCATGCAGGCGCCGAACGCTCCGACGCCGGGCACCACGAGGCCGTCCGCGTCCTGGGCGGCGGCCCGGTCGGCGGTGAGCGTCACCTCCGCACCGACCCGTTCCAGGGCGCGCGTGGCGGAGCGGACGTTGCCGAAGCCGTAGTCGAGGACGACGACGCGCGAACCCATCAGGCGTCGTCCCTCCGGCCGGGCTTGCCGCGGCTCGCCTTGCGGGCCTTGCGCGCGGCCGAACTCAGCATGCGCATGGCCTTCATCTTGCCGATCGAGCCGGAGGCCACGACGCCTTCGATGTCCGCCGGCTTCGCGAAGCCCGTCAGCACGTCCTCGACGGTCTGCGGAGCCCCGCCGAGCAGCAGTGCCGGGGAGATCTCGTCCCCGCGCTCCCCGTCGGACCAGCGCACGCACGTCAGCTGCTCGCCCTTGCGGGTGACCTGCACCAGCGGAACGCCGCGCACGACCTGCGACAGCGCGGCCGCGGCCGCGTCGGGACCGCCGCCGGACGGGTCGCGCAGCACGGCGAGCGCGCCGACCTCGGTGGGTACCGCGTCCAGGTCCAGCCCGGCCAGCGACGCCGCCGCGGCGAGCGGCTCGGCGCCCGCGATCTGGGTGATCAGCACGGCCATGTCCGGGTCGGACGACGGCTGGGTGAGTTCTGACAGGTCGTCCGGGACCTCGATGCCGAGATCGCCCAGCGAGCTCAGGTCGTCGGGGATGTCGGGGAGCTCCGGCTCGTTCTCGCCGGGGCTGCCTGCGGGACGGGGTGTGTCGGTCATGGACGTTACAGCGCACCCTTCGTGGACGGGATGCCCTCGACGCGCGGATCGCGGGCGACGGCGGCGCGCAGGGCACGCGCCAGGGCCTTGAACTGAGCTTCGACGATGTGGTGGGGGTCGCGGCCCGCGAGCACGCGCACGTGCAGCGTGACGTGGGCGTGGTGCGCGACCGACTCCAGCACGTGCCGGGTGAGGCTGCCGGTGAAGTGTCCGCCGATCAGGTGGTACTCCTGTCCGGCAGGCTCGCCCTCGTGCACGAGGTACGGGCGGCCGGAGACGTCGACGATGGCGAGCACGAGCGCCTCGTCGAGGGGCACCGTGGCGTCGCCGTAGCGGGTGATGCCCTGCTTGTCGCCGAGCGCCTGGCGCAGCGCCTGTCCCAGGCAGATCGCGACGTCCTCGACGGTGTGGTGGGCGTCGATGTGCGTGTCGCCGGCGGCGTGGACGGTGAGGTCCATCAGCGAGTGCTTGCCGAGCGCGGTCAGCATGTGGTCGTAGAAGGGCACGCCCGTGGCGATGTCGGTGCGGCCGGTGCCGTCGAGGTCGAGCTCGACGGTGACCTTGGACTCGGAGGTGGCGCGCTCGATACGGGCGGTGCGCGGGGCGGGCGTCATGCGGTCTCCTCGGTCACGTGCGTGAGGGCGTCGACCACGTCGGTGAGGGCGTCACGGAACGCGGCGTTCTCGTCGGGCGTGCCGACGGACACGCGCAGCCAGCCGTCCGGGCCGGTCTCACGGATGAGCACCCCGCGGTCGAGCAGGCCCTGCCAGACGGCGTGGCGGTCGGCGAAGGTGCCGAACAGGACGAAGTTGGCGTCGGAATCGGCGACCCGGAGCGGGGCGCCGCCCGGGGCACGCTGCTCGCGGAGCCAGGCGACGAGCTCGTCGCGTTCGCCGCGCAGGCTGCCGACCTGCGCCATCAGTGCGTCACGGTGCCGGAGCGCCGCGCGCGCGACCGCCTGCGTGACGGCGGACAGGTGATAGGGCAGGCGGACCACGCGGAGCGCGTCCACGAGGTGCGGCTGCGCGGCGAGGTAGCCGACGCGGGCACCGGCGAGCGCGAACGCCTTGGACATGGTGCGGGTGACCGCCAGGTTGGGGTGGCTCGCCAGGAGGCTGACCGCGCTGGGTGTGCCGGCGCGGCGGAACTCGGCGTAGGCCTCGTCCACGACCACCACGGCGGGCGTGGCCGGGTCGACGGCGGACGCGGCGTCCAGGATCGCCTCGACGGTGCTCAGCGGCAGTGCCGTGCCCGTCGGGTTGTTGGGGCTGGCCAGCAGGATCACGGACGGGCGGTGCTCGGTGATCGCGGCGGCCGCCGTCGCCGGGTCGACGCTGAAGTCGTCCTCGCGACGCGCGGTCACCCAGCGCGTGTGGGTGTCACGGGCGTACTCCGGGTACATGGAGTAGGTGGGCGCGAAGGACAGCGCCGTACGACCGGGCCCGCCGAACGCCTGCAGCAGGTGCAGCATCACCTCGTTGGAGCCGTTGGCCGCCCAGACCGAGAAGGGCTCCATGGGGACGCCGGACTCGAGCGCGAGGTAGTCCGCGAGTTCCTCGCGCAGGGCGGCGAAGTCGCGGTCCGGGTAGCGGTTGAGCGACGCCGCGGCGGCGGCGACCTCCTGGGCGATCGTCGCGATCACCTCGGGAGCCGGCGCGTACGGGTTCTCGTTCACGTTGAGCAGCACCGGGACGTCGAGCTGCGGGGCGCCGTACGGCTGCTCGTGCGCGAGCTCGGGCCGGATCGGCAGGCCCCGGAACGGGGCAGGTCCGCCGGGCGCGGCGGCGCCGCCGGGCCGGGTCTCGGTACGGGATGCGATCACCGGGCCAGTCTACGGAAGGGGACCGACACGGCTGCGCGGAGTCCGCCCAGCGGGCGTCCCTCCTGCCGCGCTACGAGGTCACCACGTCGCCGCCGTCGTCCACCACGACCGCGATCTCCGGGAGCGGCTCGGGCGCGGGGCCCGCCACGACCGCCGCGTCGGCGAGCGCGTAGCGCGATCCGTGGCACGGGCAGGCGAGATCGCCGTCACCCGGCGCGACGGTGCAGCCCTGGTGGGTACAGATCGCGCTGAACACGTGGGCCTCACCCTCGGCGGGCTGCGTGACGAGAACCTCCTGCCCGTCGATCGTGGCGGACACCGCCCCGCCGACCGGAACGTCCGCGAGCGGAACGACGACGACGCCCGCCGCCGGGCCGTCCGGGCTCGTGCCCGCCGACCCCTCCCCGCCTCCCGAGCAGGCGGCGAGCGCGACGCCACCCGCCAGCGCCCCGGAGGCGGCGCCCGCCCCGCGCAGGATCTCGCGGCGCGTCACCTCGCGGGCGGCGTCGTGTGGTGCCGCGGGAGCGGTGGCCTCCGAGGGGCCAGGTCGGGTGTGCATCATGAGCGCCTCCGGCGTCGTCCTTCGTGTCCGTCGTCGTCGATCGGAGAGGCGCCCTGGCGAAGCGGCGCCGGATTCGGCAACATGTCGATCATGGACCCGTCACCGCAGGACACGCCAGCGATGGATCAGGATCGGCCTCCTCCCGCGACCGTCTGGCGGTGGTTCGGCGCGGCGGGCGTTTTCGTCTCCGCGCTGGTCCATCTGGTCCTGTGGATCCAGGGGTACCAGGACATCGACATCGTCGGCCCGATGTTCCTGCTGAACGCCGTGGGCGGAGCGGCCCTGGCCGTGGCGATCCTCGTCTGGCGCCATTGGCTGCCGTTGCTCGGCGGGATCGGGTTCGGCCTGCTCACCCTGACGGCGTACCTGCTGTCGGCGACCGTCGGGTTCTTCGGCGTGCTGACGCCGTTCGAGTTCGCGGGAACGGCGGAGATCGTCGCCGCGATGGCGGACATCACGGCGGTTGTCGGCTCGGGCATGGCGCTCCGGCGCGAGCGGACGGCCTCGTAGGGACTTTTCCACAGCCTCGGCGCCGGACCGCACGCGTGTCAGTGGTCGCCCCTACGATCGACAGCGTGACCAACGATCCCTTTGCAGACCTTCCGTTCGCCGTGGAGGAGCCGCCGGACGAGGATGCCGTCCTCGTCGAGCTCGGCGAACCCGCGCTGCCGCCCTCGGCCAGGAACACCCCCGAAGCGCAGGCGGCCAGGCTGCAGATGCTGCGCGGGCTGCTCGACGAGGCGGCCGGGTCGAGCGGTTCCACCCCCAGGACCAGGGCCGACGACGGCGGGGCGCCCGGTGCGCACGACGCGCCGTCCGGCGAACCGGCCGGGGAGCCACCGGCGGCCGCGGAGCAGGAGCCACGCCGGGATACGGAGCCGCGCCCGAAGCCGGTCTCCGCCGCTCCGGGTGCCGGGCTGCGGGGAGAGGCAGAGGTGGCGCTGCGGGCTCTCGTCGGGCGGGAGGACGCCGCGCTGCGGGAGGACCAGTGGCGCGCGATCGAGGCGCTGGCCGCGTTCCATCGTCGTGCCCTGGTGGTACAGCGCACCGGATGGGGCAAGTCGGCCGTGTACTTCGTGGCGACGAAGCTGCTGCGGGCCCGTGGCGCGGGACCCACCGTGATCGTGTCCCCGCTGCTGGCGCTCATGCGCGACCAGGTCGCCGCGGCCGAGCGCGCCGGGATCCGCGCGGTGACGATCAACTCCTCCAACGTCACCGAGTGGGGCCAGGTCCACGCCGACATCGCGGCCGGCACGGTGGACGTGCTGTTGTGCTCGCCCGAGCGGCTGAACAACCCGGCGTTCCGCGACGACGTGCTGCCCCGGCTGGCCGCCGACGCCGGCCTCGTCGTCATCGACGAGGCGCACTGCATTTCCGACTGGGGACACGACTTCCGCCCGGACTACCGGCGCATCCGGACGCTCCTGGCGGACCTGCCGCCCGGCATCCCGGTGCTCGCCACCACGGCCACCGCGAACCAGCGCGTCACGGATGATGTCGCCGAGCAGCTCGGTGTGACCGGGGGCTCCGGCACGGCCGATGGTGAGCACGGACCCGGGAACGCCGGTCCGCGGGAGGACGTGCTCGTGCTGCGAGGGGCCCTGGACCGTGAGTCGCTGCACCTGGCGGTCCTGGAACTGGGCGACCAGCCGACCCGGGTGGCATGGCTCGCGCAGACATTGCAGGACGTCGAGGGCTCGGGCATCGTCTACTGCCTGACCGTGTCGGCGGCGGAGCAGGTCGCCGACCAGCTCCGTGCTGCCGGCCTGGGCGTCGCCGCGTACACCGGGCGCACGGAGCCCGCGCAGCGCGAGCAGCTCGAGGCCGACCTCAAGGAGAACCGCGTCAAGGCACTCGTCGCCACGTCCGCCCTGGGCATGGGCTTCGACAAGCCGGACCTCGCGTTCGTCGTGCACCTCGGTGCCCCCTCCTCCCCCATCGCGTACTACCAGCAGGTCGGCCGTGCCGGGCGTGGCGTCGACCAGGCGGTGGTGGTCCTGCTCCCCGGTCACGAGGACAAGGCGATCTGGGACTGGTTCGGCGCCCAGGCGTTCCCCGCGGAGCCACAGGTGCGCGCCACCCTGGACGCACTGCGCCGCAACGGGGCGCCGCTGTCGACGGCCGCGCTGGAGACGCACGTCGACCTCAAGCGGTCCCGGCTGGAGACCATGCTCAAGGTGCTCGACGTCGACGGCGCGGTGCGCCGGGTCAAGGGCGGCTGGGAGTCGACCGGGAGGGAGTGGGCCTACGACCGCGAGCGCTACGAGCGGGTCGCCGCGACCCGGTCCGCCGAGCAGCAGGCGATGGTGGACTACGTCGCCTCGCCCGGCTGCCGCATGGCATACCTGCGAGCCCAGCTCGACGACCCGGACCTTGCCGGGGACTGGATCTGCGGGCGCTGCGACCGGTGCGGCGGCGTCGACCTGCCCGATCCGCCGGACCCGGAGGCCATCACCGAGGCGCGCGCCGAGATGGACCGGCCGGGCGCGTCGATCGAGGCGCGCCGGATGTGGCCGAGTGGCCTGTCGACCCTCGGGCTGGACCTCCGCGGGAAGATCCCCGCCGAGGAACAGTCCGAGCCGGGGCGTGCGATCGCCCGGCTGGACGGGCTCGGCTGGTCCGGGCCGCTGCGGGACCTGTTCTCTCCCGGCACGCCCGACGGTGAGCTGCCGGTGTCGCTCCGGCGTGCGGCCGCCCGCGTCCTGGACGAGTGGCCCGCGCTGCGGGAGACCGCCGGGCAGGGCGACGACGAGGAGGCCGGGCCCGCCGACGGCTCACCCGGCGCGGTCGATGCGGGGCAGGGCCGCCTCCTGGTGGAGGGCGTCGTCGGTGTGCGCTCGATGGCGCGTCCGCAACTCTCCTATCACCTGGCCACCGGCCTGGCCGCATACCTGGGGGTGCCCATGATCGGCGCGGTCGGCCCGGTGGCGGGGCAGGAAGGGTCCGGGCGGCACGACGTGAACTCGGCGATGCGGCTCGCCGGAGTCGTCCGTCGCCTCGAGTTGCAGCTCGGTGAGGCTGCCCTGCGCGGGCTGCCGGGCCGGACGGTGCTCCTGGTCGACGACTACACCGACTCGGGCTGGACCCTCACGGTCGCAGCCCGGCTGCTGCGTCAGGCGGGCGCCGCGCGGGTGCTGCCGTTCGTGCTGGGAATCCGCTGATCTCGGTGACCCTGCGGGTGTGTCGGGGTCTCTGGCGAGGGGCAGGCAGCCGGGCTTACCGCCGTACCCGTGAGGCACGCAGCACGGCCAGTAGTACGACGAGCAGGAGGAGATAGCCGATCATCAGCCAGGTCATGGCGTTGCCTCGTCGGCCGGCGTCTCGTCCTCCGGCGCGAGCTCCCAGGCGGCGCAGAGGACTTCCCCGAATCCGATCCGAGCGTCGACCGCCACCCTGATGGGCCATCTCCCGGGGATGCCGACCTGGACGACGGTCCCGACCGAGCCGAGCAGTATCTCCGGGCCACCCACGCGCCGCACGCGGTCACCCACCGCCCATACGCGGTGCGAACTCGCCGACTCTGCCGCGAAGTCCTCCTCGCCCTCGAAGACGCTCACCTCCCGATCACCGACCGCAGCACGCGCACCACGCCATCCTCGGCGATCGATCCGGTGACCTCGTTCGCGGCCGCGCGCACCGACGCGCTCGCATGCCCCATGGCGACGCCGCGCGCGGCCCAGCGCAGCATCTCGACATCGTTCCCGCCGTCGCCGACGGCGACCGTGCGCGCCGAAGGGATGCCGAGAGCCACGCGCACCCGCTCAAGCGCGGCCGCCTTGGACACCTTGCCGGCCATCACGTCCACCCACTCCGCGTGCGGTGAGTGCACGGACATGCCCATCTTGAGCAGGTCGTCCGCGAGCCATCCTGCACCGGCTCCGGCCAACGAGAGGCGCGGCGTCGGCGTGGCCCACAGCCCTTCGAGGTTCGACGGCTGCAACACTCCCGACAGTTCGTGCGACTGGAACCGGGCACTCACCCGGTAGCCGTGCCCGGGAATCTCGGCGGCGAGCCGTAGCCGTAGCTTCGGTGCGACATACCGCACCACCTTCTCGACGTCAACTGAGCTGCGCTCGACGATCGTGACCTTGCCGCCACCGATGCGGGCAGTGATCGCGCCGTTGGACGTGACGAGGAAGGCATCCCGAAGCCCGAGCCACTGCGCGGCCTGGATCGCCCCGACCAGCGAGCGGCCCGTCGCCAGCACAGGATGGTGGCCGGTGTTCATGAGCTCGCGCATGGCCGTAACGGCGGCGTCCGACGGCGGACGGCCGGTTTCCATGAGCGTGCCGTCGACGTCGCAGGCGACGAGTTGGGCCGTGTTCTCGACTCGAACGTGGCTTGCGGTCGTGAAGTTCATGCGAGAACGATGCGATGGTGACTTGCGCCGCCCCAATACCCAGACGGTAATCTCACGATGAGATACCTCATCTGTAGGAGATGACCATGGGCGGCCTGAATGGCGACATCGAGATCCCCGGCCAGGTCTGGGAACGTGCCGAAGTGCGGCAGGCGCTCCGGGCCCGCCGAGTCGGCG
This sequence comes from Myceligenerans halotolerans, assembly GCF_054782975.1. Lineage (NCBI taxonomy): Bacteria > Bacillati > Actinomycetota > Actinomycetes > Micrococcales > Promicromonosporaceae > Myceligenerans > Myceligenerans halotolerans. The sequence continues at coordinate 42,455 of NZ_BAAGRL010000026.1, read as the reverse complement.
ACGTCTTCCGTCTCGTCCAGCAGCACACCGGCGCCAGCCAGGCAACGATCGCCGCCGCGGTCGGGATGACCCAGGCACGGGTGAACGAGGTGATCAACGGCCGGCGAGAGATCAACAAGCTCGACGTCTTCGAGCGGATCGCGACCGGGCTCCGGATGCCTTCCGACGCGCGCCATCTGCTCGGGCTGGCCTCGTCCCGCGATGGCAGCGAGGGCGGCCCGGCGTTCGACCTGGCGGCTTTCCCCGAGATCGTGCGCGTCTACCCGGATCAGCGCTCGGCCGCGACCGAGATCCGGCAGATTGCGCGAGAGTCGGCGGAAATCGACGTCCTGGCCGTTCGCGGTCTCGGACTCCTCGGGTTGAACGACTCGCTGTTGCGGGCCCGGATCGAAGCCGGGGGCGTGCGTGTGCGAGTGCTGCTCCTGGACCCCGAGTGCGCCGCTGTCGACCAACGCGCTGCCGAGATCGGAGAGTCGTCCGCATCGTTCGCCGACGGGATCCGGCTCGCGGAATCGAGGCTGCGTGAACTGGCTGACGGCGTCGACATCCAGGTGTACCGCTACTCCACACTGCCCACGTGGCGCATCATCCGCTGCGACGCGGCGATGTTCATCGGCACGTTCGACGCGGGGTGGGAAGGCCACGAATCCGCGGCCTATAAGGTAATGGCCACCGACGTCGGACCCCTGCACCGCGGCTTCCGGCGCATGTTCGATGCGATGCTGACCGATGCGCAGCGCACCGTGTGAGCAGGAAGGACAGCGAGTAATGATCGAGGCAGAACTCAAGGCGCGAGTTCATGAGCCCGAGGCGGTCATGCGGCGCCTGGATGAACGCGCCGTGCCGCGCGTGGAGGTCTACGCCGACACCTACTACGACCGCCCCGACGGATCGCTCGAAGCAGCCGGCCGCGAACTGCGGGTGCGTACGATCCACGGCCCTGACGGTACCCGCACCCTCCTGACTTACAAGGGCCCGGTGGTCGATGAGGCGTCCGGCTCCAAGCCCGAGCACGAGACTCGCGCCGAGGACCCCGCCGCCGTCCACGAGATCATCCGCGGACTCGGCTACATCCCGACCATCACGTTCGAGAAACGCTGCCGCAACTACGACCTGCGCGTCGACGGGCGCCGGGTGCTCGCGTCACTTGTACGCGTCCCCGAGATCGACGGCATCTGGATCGAGGTCGAGACCCTCGCTGTGCCCGACGACCTGGACGCCGCCCTCACCGCCGTGCGCACCGTCCTGGCCGACCTCGGCATCGACGAGACCACCATCACCCGCGACCTCTACACCGACGCCGTACGCGCAAACCGCTGATGAATCCTGGAGCGCACACTTGCCCGGTTCCGTACCGCCTGACCCCGACGGCCTCCACGATCCGTTCACCTACCTGGGCGTTCGCACGTCAGGGCGATTCCCATCATTCGCCGTCGAGAGGTAGTTCGATCCCCGGCTCGCCCGCGTACTGCCGGGAAAGCTCCAGCAACGTCGCGACAACCTTCTTCTCCTGTGGCCTGACGGTCGCCTGGACGAGTGTCAGGGGGTCGGCGAAGTCGGCCAGTTCGTCGGAGTGCAGGACCAGTGAGCCGTAGGGCTTGATCCGGGAGAAGAATCTGCCCGGGTGGGTTTCGGGTAGCCGCGCCACGACATTTCCGGCATCCGTGACCGCTGCGACTCGTTCCAGGCGCCGTCGTCTCGGACCAGTGCCATCCTGATGAACCCGGTAGAGGCTGGCATCCACACCCATCTCAACGCTCCTTCTCGAGCGCGACACTCGATCCGCGGGCCGGGACTGCTGAGAGCGTCGACTCGGGTCGCACAGCATGGCGAACAACGGCCCGCTGCAGGTCACGCTCGGTGTGAGCAACGCGGGAGGATCCGGCCACAGGAGCCCATCCGACGCGCTCAGCGGCATAGCGCATCGATCCACATGCGCAAGGCGGGTAGTCCGTCGGTGGCCTCGGTGGTGATCTGGTCCACGGGCCGACGGCGGCCGGGCGCCAGCCTCATGGCAGCATCCATCAGGTCGGGGTGAGGCACGACGACGCGCTCCGGATCAAGGGTTCTACCGAACCGCTCACCCCCATAGTGCTCGCCCTGCACGTCGTGAGGTCCGAGTCCATGCGCGAAGAACCACAGAGCGTCCCACGCATCCGCAGCCAGGACGGCTACGTCACCCTCAGGACCCAGGTAGACCACGGGCTGACCAGCCAGGTCCACGCCGTCGCGGATCATCCAGGAGGCGACATACCCGCCGGCCCCATCCATGCCGAAGGGCCGCACCTCCTGCCCCGTCACCTCGGGATTCCCCGTCCACAGGCGGAACCACCAGCCGGTCTCCGCCACCGGCTCCACCTGTCGCAGGGGCTCGAAGTCGACACCGCGGCCCTCGTCGTAGTCGTAGACCGCGTCCATGATCACGCGCAGCGGCGCCGGAACATCATCGTGCAGCGGAGGGCCGGCCACTTCCGCGATCCAGGCCGCGACAACCTCAAGGTCTTCCTCGGTGATACCCGCGGTCGGGTGCACCCGGCGCAGCAGAGCACGACCAGGATGCGCCGCCTCGATCCACTGCCGGTCAAAGTCACGGATCTCGTCGTCCAGCCACACGAGCGGCCGCCCCTCCGCATACCGGACAAGAGGCTGAGCCTTCCAGTGCAACGCCGCCGGAACCGGGAGGTCCGGCTCGTCGAAGTCCACCACCGCAAGCCGCGGCAACGCGAGAACCGGAGCGATCACCTCATTGGCGTCCTCGCCCCACGCCGTCGCCCACACCAACTCACACCCCAGCCCGAGCAGACGCGCTCCCAGCCCTCGCCTCACCGTCGCGAGCCGCGGGTTGGACCCCGAACGCCACCCTGCCGGATCATCGACCGCTACCACGCCCGCCCCGCCGCCCAGCGGCAGAACGGCTCCGTCGACGTCGAGAAACAACATCGGGCGTGCGGTTTCACTCACCCGCGACACCCTATCGAGCTCAGCGCAGGATCAGAATGCTCGTGCTTCCGGAGCCTGCCCGCCGCGCGCGTACCATCACGCTGAGCGGTCACCTGGTTCCGGCCTGCGAGCGCCGCCGTCTCCCCGGAGCCGGAGCCCGGCCGGCCGAACTCCGTCGTCAGCCCTCCTCGAACAGCCCGTGGATGTCATCGGCGCTCAGGCCTCCGGCGAAGGCGCCGCCGTCGTCGTTCATGACGGCGTCGAACAGCTTGGCCTTGCGCTCCTTGAGCGCCATGACCTTCTCCTCGATCGTGCCCGCCGACACCATGCGGAACACCATGACGTTGCGGGTCTGCCCGATGCGGTGGGTCCGGTCCACCGCCTGCGCCTCGGTCGCCGGGTTCCACCACGGGTCCAGGAGGTAGACGTAGTCGGCTTCCGTGAGGTTCAGCCCGACCCCGCCCGCCTTGAGCGAGATGAGGAACACGGGCGCGTCGCCGTCCTTGAACCGCCGGATCACCTCGGCGCGCCGGGTCGTGGACCCGTCGAGGTACTCAGTGGCGACGCCCTCCCCCGCCAGCCGTTCCCGCGCCCGCCCCAGGAACGACGTGAACTGGCTGAACACCAGGGCGCGGTGGCCCTCGGCGGCGACCTCCGTCAGGTGCTCCGCCAGCATGTCCAGCTTCGCCGACGGGATGCCCTCGTAGCCGGGATCCACGAGCGACGCGTCCAGCGCGAGGCGGCGCAGGATCGTCAGGGACCGGAAGATCGCGATCCTGTTGGAGTCGAAGTCGTCCAGCAGCCCCAGCATGCGCGACCGCTCGCGCTGGAGATGACGGTCGTAGACGACGCGGTGCCTGGCGTGCAGGTCCACACCCAGCACCTGTTCCTGACGTTCGGGCAGCTCCGGCGCGACCTGCCCCTTGGTGCGACGCAGCATGAGCGGCCGGATCCGGCGGCGCAGCCGTGCCACCGCCCGATCCGCCTCCTCGGCCAGTTCCGGATCCTTCGCTCCCGCCTCGACCACGCGCACGTAGTCCTCGCGGAACCGTCCGGCCGACCCGTACAGCCCCGGCGCCACGATCGCGAGCATGGCCCACAGCTCCATGAGGTTGTTCTCCATGGGCGTGCCGGTGATCGCCAGCTTGAAGGGAGCGCGCAGCAGTCTCGCCGTCTCGTTGGCCCGGGTCGCGGGGTTCTTCGCGAACTGCGCCTCGTCGAGGATGAGACCGCCCCAGTCGACCTCGCGGAAGCCCTCGTGGGCCAGGCGGAAGATCGCGTAGCTGGTGACGACGACATCGGCGTCACCGGCGACCTCCTGCGCCGTCGTGCGGAGCTTCCCCGGCGTCGACGACAGCGCGACGACGCGCAGGTCCGGCGTGAACCGCTCGGCCTCGGCCACCCAGTTGCCCACCACCGAGGCCGGCGCCACGACGAGGAACGGCTTGTCGCCCGGTTCCCGGCGCGGCCCGCCCCCGAGTCCCTCGCGCGCCCGCGCGAGGAACGCCAGGGTCTGCACCGTCTTGCCGAGGCCCATGTCGTCGGCGAGGATCCCGCCGAGCCCGTGCTCCGCGAGGAAGGTCAGCCACGCGTACCCGTGCCGCTGGTAGGGCCGCAGCTCCGCCTTGAGCCCGGCCGGCAGCGGCACGTCGGCCTCCGGATCAGGCAGGTGGCCGGACCCGGTGGCCAGGGCGAGCAGACCGTCGGCGGAGCGTCGCCACGACTCGCTCTGCTCGACGACGTCGGCCACCTCGGCGAGGTCGCTCCACAGGCTCGCGTTGTACCGGGACAGCCGCAGCTTCCCGGGCCGGTCGCTGAGCCGGACCGCCTCGGCGACCAGCACCCGCAGACGGTCCAGGGACGGGTGGCCGGTCCGCAGCCAGGCGCCGTCGGGCAGGACGACACGGTCGTCGCCGCGGGTCAGCGCTCCCAGCAGCACCGGCAGCGGCACCTCGCGGCCGTCCACGCTCACCGCGACCCCGAGGTCGAACCAGTCCATGTCGCCGGACTCGCCCGCGGAGACCGACACCACCGGCGCGTCGCTCAGCTCGGTGTAGTCGGGGCGGTCGTGCGTCTCGACGCGGACGTCGGCCACCGCCTCGAGCGCGGGCAGCACCTCGGTGCCGAGCTCCAGCACCGCCAGGCCGCCGACCTCGTGCCGGTCCACCAGCCGGAAGCCAGCGAACTTCGTGCTGCGCCGCACCGCCGCCGAGGCCTCGGCGGCGATCCGCGCCTCCGCGTCGATGTCGCGCAGGTCGATCCCGCCGCCGTCGCCGACGGCGTAGCGCCGCGCGAGGGGGCCCGTGCCGTACTCCCAGGACCAGCTGACCGTCGCCCGCTCCGGTCCCGAGAAGACCACCGTGCAGACGAGGACCGGCCCGGACGTCTCCGGGAGCTCGATGTCGTCCGCCGCCCGGACCTTCACGCGGTTGCGCAGTCGCGGGTAGTAGTCGGCGAGGAACTCCGGCACGTCCCGCTCCGGGACGTCCAGCTCCGGCATGGCCAGCGCATGCAGCTGCGCGTCGGTCAGCGGGTCCGCCGTCGGCCCGATCGTGATCAGGCGGCGCGTGGCGCCCAGCGGGGTCACCGCGAACAGGCCGTGCTCGTTCAGGGCGCCGGACGCCGAGTCCCGAGCCGGTTCCTCGCCGTCGAACATGACCGACGTCCCCAGGCGCACCCCCGGCACGCCGTCGGCCCGCCGGACGTCGACCGCCATGCCCGACGACGACGCGATGCGTACCTCGTCGCCGCGCCGGACACCCACCACGGGCACGCCGAGCGTCCCGGCCTCGGCGAGCAGCGGCCACAGCAGGCGGCCGAAGTCACCGAGGTCGCGCCAGGCGCCCGTCCCGTAGCGCATTCCGGCGAGCTCACCCAGTTCGGCGAACCAGCCCTGCACGCGCCGGTCGGTGCGGCCCACCACGTGACCGGGACCGTAGCCGTACCCGTAGCGCAGCGAGTCCCACGTGACGTCGTTGCTCTTGCTCCACGTGCCCTTCCGGGTCCGGCGCACGGGCTTCGCCTGCAGGACCGCGCCCTCCGCACGCTCGCGCACCTGGATGCCGAGGGCCAGTTCCGGCTCGGCGTCCTCGGGACCCGGCACGCGTGGCGTCCTTGCCGGGGCCGACATGACCTGCTGCATCCAGCCGCGCCACGGCGCGCGCGACGCCACCGGCGCGGACGGGGCGCCCGGCGCCGCGTTCTGCTGGACGTCCAGCAGCACCGCGACCACGTGCTTGCAGTACGCGCCGACGGGGCACGAGCACTCGGTCCCGGCCACCGTGTACCGGCCGACGGAGTTCACGGTGAACTGGATGTCGCACTCGTAGGGGCGGCTCGTGCTGCCGTCGACCCTCCCGGTCAGGATCCGCGCCGCGGGATCCCATCTGCGGCGCAGCACCCGCCCGTCGGCCTGGTATCGCCGCCCCCGTTCGAAGGCACCCCCGCCGACGAGATGCTTGATCGCTGCGGTACCGATGTCAGGCGGCGAGGTCGAGGGCGTCGAGGGCACGGCGACCAGTCTCCCACCGGATCCCGGTGCCGCGCCCCGTCATCCACAGGCTCAGGCGAACCGGCCCCGCACCGCCTCGCCGTGCGCCGGGAGGTCCTCGTCGTTCGCGATCGCCGTGATGTGCCCGGCCACCTGCTCCAGCGCGTCCCGTGTGTACTCGATCACCTGGACGGGCTTGAGGAACGAGTGCACGCCGAGCGCGCTCGCGAACCGCGCGGTCCCCCCGGTGGGCAGCACGTGGTTGGACCCCGCCAGGTAGTCGCCCAGCGACACCGGCGACCACGGTCCCACGAAGATCGCGCCCGCGTTGTGCACCCGGCCGGCGAGCTCCGCGGCGCCGGCGGTCTGGATCTCCAGGTGCTCCGCGCCGTAGGCGTCGACGACGGCGAGCCCGGCGTCGACGACGTCGTCCACGAGCACGATCGCCGACTGCGGGCCGTCCAGGGCCTTGGCCACCCGCAGGCCGTGCTTCGTGGCTTCGGCGAGGCGGGCCAGGCGTTCGGTGACGGCGTCGGCGAGCTCGGTCGAGTCCGTGACCAGCACGGAGGCGGCCATCGGGTCGTGCTCGGCCTGGCTGATGAGGTCGAGGGCGACGTGCGTGGCGTCGGCCGTGCCGTCGGCGAGGACTGCGATCTCGGTGGGTCCCGCCTCGGCGTCGATCCCCACGATGCCGCGCACCAGGCGCTTGGCCGTCGCGACGTAGACGTTGCCGGGCCCGGTGACGACGTCGACCGGCTCGCACAGCGTCTCGCCGTCCTGCGGCGCGGTGCCCGCTGCCCCGTAGGCGAACATCGCCACGGCCTGCGCGCCGCCGACGGCGTACACCTCGTCGACGCCGAGCAGTGCGCACGCGGCCAGGATCGTGGGGTGCGGGAGCCCGCCATGGTCCTTCTGCGGCGGCGATGCCAGGGCGATGCCGGGCACGCCGGCGGTCTGTGCCGCGACGACGTTCATCACGACGCTCGACGGGTAGACGGCCAGGCCGCCCGGCACGTAGAGGCCGACGCGCTGCACGGGCACGTACCGCTGCCGCACGACGGCGCCCGGGGCGGTCTCCGTGACCCTCTCGGCCGGGACCTGGGCGGCGTGCACCTCGCGCACGCGGCGGATCGCCTCGTCCAGCCCTGCGCGGACGTCCGGGGCGAGGGTGCCGAGGGCGGTCGTGAGCGCCTCGGGCGGGACGCGCAGGTGCTCGGGGCGGACGCCGTCGAACCGCTCGGCGAGGTCGCGCAGCACGCCCGCGCCGCCGTCGCGCACCTGATGCAGTATCGGCTCGACGGCGCGCACGGCGTCGTCCACGCGCAGCTCGGCGCGGGGCAGGGTGGCGAGCAGGTCGCGGCGTGCGGCCGGGGACGTCAGGTCGCGCCCGGTCAGGTCGATGCGCTGGATCACGGCGCTCAGTCTAGTTTCCGTGCGTGGACGACGGCGGTGGTGGCCGGGTCCTGGACGGGCCGCGACCGCGGCCCGCCGCACCGCTCTCACGTCGCCCGATCGTCCAGCGGGACGATCGTGAGATGGGTGTGACCGCTCAGCGGGGTCACCACGCGGTAGTCGTGATCCGTGGCGACGACGAGGTTCGTCCCGCAGCGCTCCGCGGCAACGACGTTCATGGCGTCGGCCAGGTCGAGCGATCCGGGCTTGCGGCGCTTGCGCTCCATCTTGCCTTCACACTTCTTGATCAGGCCGCGCGCGACTCCGTAGTCTTCCGCGCTCGGGTTCCAGAGGTCGAAGAAGCCATCGGTGACGTTCTCCAGGAAGTCGCGCGCGGCGAGGTGCTCTCCCGCGGCGCTCAGCAGATAGTGCACTTCGCCGATCACGAGCGGAGTGATGACAGCCGTCCGAGCGGACTCCAGCGCGGCAAGGTACTCCTCGTGATGCGGCTCACCGGGATCCATCGCCGCCACGATCCCTCCTGTGTCGGCGATGACGATCACTCGCCGTACCCCTCGAGAAGGTCGTCCACGCGCCTGGCGAGCCCGTGCTGCCGCAGGCGCCCCTTCATCCTCGGACGGGTACGCAGGTGATCGTGGATAAGCTGATCGATCGCATCCCGGACGAGTTCCGACTGGGAACGCCCGGTAACGTCTGCCACTCGGGCGAGACCAGCACGCATCTCATCGTCAAGATAGATGCTCGTCTTGTTCATGCCCTACATCGTAGGGTAGGGATGCCCTACGGGCAACGGCCATGCCTTGCCGTGCACAGCCCGGCCGACGACGGGCGCCGCGGTGCGCGATGATGGAGGCGTGAAGATCCGTGACCCGCAGCCCGGCGCCCTGCCCGAACCCGACCGTGTCCCGATCCGGGACGAGTCGATCCGGCTCGGGCAGTTCCTCAAGCTGGCGAACCTCGCCGAGGACGGCGTGCAGGCTCGTGAGCTCGTCACCGCGGGGGACGTCCTGGTGAACGGCCAGGCGGAGACCCGCCGGGGCCGGCAGCTCACCCGCGGCGACCGCGTGACGGTGCGGGGCCCGGGCGGCGACGAGAGCGCCGTCGTCGGCTGAGGGTCGTGTCCGCCGGGTGCCGTCCCGCGGAGGTCACGCCATGTACGTGCTCGCCATGACCTTGTCCGGGGTCAGCCGCAGCACGATGCGCTCCGGGTTCGGCCCCAAGGTGCGGTACCGCTTCGCGTAGCGTTCCACGGCGGACGCGATCTCCTCCGGGTCCTCGCTCACCTCGATCGGGCCCTCCAGGGTGATCCAGCGGCCGCCGTCGACCTGGCAGACCGCGGCCCGGGGTGCCGTCCCGCCGCCGCGCGGGTACCCGCGCGCGTTCCGCGCCTTGACCGAACCGCGGTTCGCGGTGATGCGCAGGACGCCGGCGGCGGCGTCCCAGGTGAACGCCACGGGCACCACGTGCGGCGTGCCGTCCGCCCGCAGCGTGGTGAGCGTGGCCAGGTGTCGCTCGGTGACGAACACGAGCTGTTCCGGGTTCAGCCGGATCACTCGGCACGCCCCGCCGCGGCGCCGAACCCGAACGTCATGAGGCACGGCACAGCAGGACCACCCGACTCACGGACGCGGACCGCGTCCAGCACGACGGCCTCGTGCGGCACGAGCGAGACGGGCGGCTCCGCGAGCGGCACCCAGGCGAGGTCCGCCGTCTTCTCCGGCTCCAGGATGCGGGGCGTGCCCTCCCAGCGCGTGGTCTCGAAGAAGAAGTCCACGCGCTGCTCGATCGCGGGCCCGCCCGGCTCGCCCCGGTGCAGCACGGTGAGCGGCCGCAGATCCGCCAGGTCCACCGTCACGCCGAGTTCCTCCGCGGCCTCTCGCACGGCAGCCTCGACGACGGACTCGCCCTCCTCGACGTGCCCCGCCGCGGCGCACGCCCAGAAGCCGTCGCGGTACCCGGTGTTCTGCCGCAACTGGAGCAGCACCTCGGCGGAGCCGGGTGCGCCCGGTCCGGGAGGCAGGCCCCTGCGCCCCGTGCCGCCCGTCCAGGGTTCCGGCGGGACCTCGCGCCGCAGCAGGACGTACGCCGCGGGGACCAGGGCGAACCGTTCGTGGTCGCGCTCGTCGTAACGGTCGGCAGGCTCCGTCTCCGCGGCGGGCCGGCCCTCGGCGGCCTCGTCCCCGGCGATCTCGTCTCCGGCGATCTCCGCTCCGGCTGCCTCGTCCCCGGCGATGTCCTCCCCGGTCACCACGTCGTCGGTCATCCCGTCCTCGTCCTCTCGCACTGTCGCCGGATCGCTCATGACAGGCAGTTCTGCCCGAGCAGGGCCTTGAGGTCGCCGAACAGCGCGGGCGTCTTCTCGACACGGAGCGAGTCGGCGGCCCGCACGACGGTCCGCTTTCCCGGCTCGTCCACGGCCACGTGCACCTCGGCCGATCCGGGGTGTTCGGCGAGCACCTCGCGCAGCCGCACCATCACCGGTTCGACCGCCCGCGTGTGCGGCACGGTGACGCCGAGCGGGGAGTCCGCACCCACCGTGATGTCCGGCAGCGCGACCTCCATCGCCTGGAGCGAGACCTGGTCGTCACGCTTGCGCACCTTCCCGCGCAGCACCACCACCTGGTCCTCGGCCAGCACCGTCGAGTAGGCCAGGTACGTCTCCCCGAAGAACATCACCTCGACCGCGCCCTCGAGATCCTCGAGGGTGACCGCGGCCCAGGGGTTGCCGTTCTTGCTCATCTTGCGCTGCACGGAGGTGAGCAGGCCCGCGACCGTGACCACGGAGTTCTCCGGCCGCTCACCGTCGCCGAGCAGGGAGGCCACCGACGTGTCCGACGCCCGGGACAGCACGTGGTCCAGTCCGGACAGCGGGTGGTCGCTGACGTACAGCCCGAGCATCTCCCGCTCGAAGGCGAGCTTCTGCTTCTTCTCCCAGTCGGGCAGCTCGGGCACCTCCACCGCGAAGCTCATCCCGCCGTCGTCGCCCGCGTCACCGCCGCCCATGTCCGCGAACAGGTCGAACTGGCCCTCCGCCTCCTTGCGCTTGACGCTGATCACCGAGTCGACCGCCTGCTCGTGCACCACGAGCAGCGAGCGCCGCGTGTGCCCGAGGGAGTCGAAGGCGCCGGCCTTGACGAGCGATTCGATGGTGCGCTTGTTGCAGACCACGGCCGGCACCTTGTCCAGGAAGTCGGTGAACGAGGTGTAGGCGCCGCGCTCCTCGCGGGCGGCCACGATCGCGTCGACCACGTTCTTGCCGACGTTGCGCACGCCCGTGAGGCCGAAGCGGATGTCGCCCCCGACGGCGGTGAACTTCACGGCGGAGTCGTTGACGTCCGGCGGGAGCACGGTGATGCCCATGCGGCGGCACTCGTTGAGGTAGAGCGCCATCTTGTCCTTGTTGTCCCCCACGGACTGCAGGAGGGCGGCCATGTACTCGGCCGGGTAGTTCGCCTTGAGGTACGCGGTCCAGTACGCGACGAGGCCGTAGCCGGCGGAGTGCGCCTTGTTGAACGCGTAGCCGGCGAACGGGACCAGCGTGTCCCAGACGGCCTTGATCGCCCCGTCGCTGTACCCCTTGTCCTTGGCGCCCTTCTCGAAGTTCACGAACTCCTTGGCCAGCACCTCGGGCTTCTTCTTGCCCATGGCGCGACGCAGCAGGTCGGCCTGTCCGAGGGAATAGCCGGCCATGATCTGGGCGGCGCGCTGCACCTGCTCCTGGTAGACGATCAGGCCGTAGGTCTCGTCGAGGATCTCCGCGAAGGGCTCGACGACCTCCGGGTGGATCGCCTCGATCTTCTGCTGCCCGTTCTTGCGCAGCGCGTAGTTGATGTGCGAGTTCATGCCCATCGGCCCGGGCCGGTACAGGGCGATGACGGCGGAGACGTCCTCGAAGTTGTCGGGCCGCATCTGCCGCAGCAGGGAGCGCATCGCGCCGCCGTCGAGCTGGAACACGCCGAGCGTGTTGCCGCTGGCGAGGAGCTCGTAGGTGCGCTTGTCGCCGAGTCCGACGTTCTCGATGTCGACGGGGTCCTTGCCGTTCATCACGATGTTCTCGAGCGCGTCGTCGAGGATCGTGAGGTTGCGCAGACCCAGGAAGTCCATCTTGATGAGGCCGAGGCCCTCGGACGTCGGGTAGTCGAACTGCGTGATGATCGCGCCGTCCTGCGGGCGCTTCATGATCGGGATGATGTCGATCAGCGGGTCGCTCGACATGATGACACCGGCCGCGTGGACGCCCCACTGCCGCTTCAGGCCCTCGATGCCGCGCGCGAGCTCGACGACGCGCTGGGCCTCAGGGTCGGTGTCGTGCACCTGGCGGAACTCCGACGCCTCCGAGTACCGCTCGTGCTTGGGGTCGAAGATGCCCGACAGCGGGATGTCCTTACCCATCACGGCGGGCGGCATCGCCTTGGTGAGCTTCTCCCCCATGGCGAAGGGGAAGCCGAGCAGCCGGGCCGAGTCCTTGACGGCCTGCTTGGCCTTGATGGTGCCGTAGGTGACGATCATCGCCACGCGGTCGTCGCCGTACTTCTCCGTGACGTACCGGATGGCCTCACCGCGCCGGCGCTCGTCGAAGTCCACGTCGACGTCGGGCATGGACACGCGCTCCGGGTTGAGGAAACGCTCGAAGATCAGGCCGTGCACCAACGGGTCCAGCTCGGTGATTCCCATCAGGTAGGACACCATCGACCCGGCCGCCGATCCGCGCCCCGGTCCCACGCGGATGCCCTGCGCCTTGGACCAGTTGATGAAGTCGGCGACCACGAGGAAGTACCCCGGGAAGCCCATCTGGATGATGACCTCGACCTCGTAGTCCGCCTGCTTGCGCACCGCGTCCGAGTACCCGTCCGGATACCGGCGCAGCAGCCCCGCCTCGACCTCCTTGATGAACCACGAGATCTCGTCCTCCCCCTCGGGCACGGGGAAGCGTGGCATGTAGTTGGCCTGGTCGTTGAACGAGACCTCGCACTGCTCGGCGATGAGCAGCGTGTTGTCGCACGCCTCGGGGAACTCCTTGAAGATCTGCCGCATCTCGGCGGCCGACTTCACGTAGTAGCCCGTGCCGCCGAACCGGAACCGGTTCGGGTCGTCCAGGGTGGACCCGGAGTTGATCGCGAGCAGCGCCTCCTGGCTGGTCGCGTCCTCCTCGCGCACGTAGTGCAGGTCGTTGGTGGCCACCAGCGGCGCGCCGATCGTCTTGCTCAGCTCGATGAGCTGCTTGGTCACGCGGGTCTCGATGTCGAGCCCGTGGTCCATCAGCTCGACGAAGTAGTTCTCCTTGCCGAAGATCTCCTGCAGTTCGCCGGCCTGCCGCACCGCCTCGTCCCACTGGCCCAGTCGCAACCGCACCTGGATCTCGCTCGACGGGCAGCCGGTCGTGGCGATGAGCCCCTCGGAGTACCGCTCCAGCAGTTCCCGGTCCATCCGGGGCCACTTGCCCATCTGGCCCTCGATCGAGGCCAGCGACGAGGCACGGAACAGATTGTGCATGCCGGTGTTGTTCTTGCTCAGCAGCGTCATGTGAGTGTAGGCACCGCGCGCCGACACGTCGTCGGACTCCTGCCCCGCCTCGCCGTACCGCACCCGCGTCTGGTCGAACCGGCTGGTGCCCGGCGTCACGTACGCCTCGACGCCGATGATCGGCTTGATGCCCTTCTTCTGGGCCTGCGCCCAGAACTCGTGCGCGCCGAACAGGTACCCGTGGTCGGTGGTCGCGATGGCCTTCTGGCCCTGCCGCCCGACCTCGTCCATGAGGTCACCGATGCGCGCCGCGCCGTCCAGCATCGAGAACTCCGTGTGGACGTGGAGATGGACGAAGTCCTCGCTCTTCGAGGCCGGGGAAGGGGCAGTCGCGGTGGGCATGGGGCGATCCTATGCGGGGTCACCGACACCGACGAAGGACGACGCGCACGATACCCGCGGTACACCCGCCGCCACGGCCACGACCTGCCAGATCACCGCTTCAGCGGTACTCTCCGCCGACGACGTCCAGGGCCGCCGCGAGGTCCTCCGGGTAGTCCGAGGCGACCTCGAACCACTCCCCTGTGGCGGGATGCTCGAACCCGAGGCGCACCGCGTGCAGCCACTGGCGCGCGATGCCCGCCCTGCCCGCCAGCACCGGGTCGGCGCCGTAGGTGAGATCCCCGACGAGCGGGTGCCGCACCGCGGCGAAGTGCACCCGGATCTGGTGCGTCCGCCCGGTCTCCAGGTGGATCTCGACCAGGGAGGCGGCCGGCAGCATCTCGAGCGTCTCGTAGTGGGTCACCGACGGCTTGCCGGCGGCCGTCACCGCGAACTTCCAGTCCGCGCTCGGGTGCCGCCCGATCGGGGCGTCGATGGTGCCCGACGTCGGGTCCGGGTGGCCCTGCGCGAGCGCGTGGTAGACCTTCTCCACCGCGCGCTCCTTGAACGCCCGCTTCAGCGCCGAGTACGCCGCCTCCGACTTCGCGACCACCATCAGTCCCGACGTCCCGACATCGAGCCGGTGCACGATCCCCTGCCGTTCCGGTGCGCCCGAGGTGGAGATCCGGTAGCCGGCCGCGGCCAGCGCCCCGACGACGGTCGGCCCGTTCCACCCCGGTGACGGATGGGCGGCCACGCCGACGGGCTTGTCGATCACGACGATGTCGTCGTCGTCGTGCACGATGTCCATGCCCTCGACGGGCTCGGCGACGAGCTCGGCCGCCGGCCGCTCGTCGGGCACGTCGACCTCGAGGTTCGCGCCCGCCAGGACCCGGTCCGACTTGCCGACCTCGCGGCCGTCCAGGCGCACCGCGCCCGATGCGGCGAGATCGGCCGCGCGCGTCCGGGAGAGGCCGAGCATCCGCGCGAGGGCGGCGTCGACCCGATCGCCGTCGAGCCCGTCGGGAACGGGCAGCGTCCGCAGCGGCATCAGGCAGGCCCGGCGACGTCGTCCGCGCCGCGGGGCGGTGGCGTACCGTTCTTGTCCGGCGCCTGCGCCGCGTGCCGCGAGTCGTTCTCCCGCCGGCCGTCCACGCCGATCCCCAGCAGGGACAGGACCGCTATCCAGACCGCCGCGACCACGATCGCGATGTCCGCCACGTTGCCCACGAAGAACCCGGCGTAGTCGATGAAGTCGACCACGTGCCCGCGGGCGAAACCGGGGTCCCGCAGCAGGCGGTCCACGAGGTTGCCGACGGCGCCCCCGAGCAGCAGGCCGAGCGACACGGCCCAGCCGCGCGAGCCGATCCTGCGCATCAGCCGCAGGATCGCGATCACCACGCCCACCACGATGATCGTCAGGACCCAGGTCATCCCGGTGGCGATGGACAGTGCGGCGCCCGGGTTGTACACCAG
Source organism: Myceligenerans halotolerans (assembly GCF_054782975.1). Taxonomy (NCBI): domain Bacteria; kingdom Bacillati; phylum Actinomycetota; class Actinomycetes; order Micrococcales; family Promicromonosporaceae; genus Myceligenerans; species Myceligenerans halotolerans. The sequence goes on along the minus strand of NZ_BAAGRL010000026.1, from coordinate 27,292 downwards.
GCGGAACTGGAGGAGCTCGCCGATCACGGGGATCGGATCCCCGCCCTCGACCAGTGCGAACTCGGCCCACCACTTGGTGATCTGGTCCGCGACGAGGACGACGGCCGCGAGCACGACGGTCCAGGTGACCAGTACGCGACTGCCCGACGGCGGGGGCGTGGCCGGGGCATCCGTCTCGCCGCCGGCCGCGGCGGAGGGTTCTGCGGGAGTAGACATCAGGCAAAGTCTCCCATGCAGCGGGCGCTGGACCGGCCACGCCCCGCTCGGCCGGCGGAAGGCCAGGCACGGAAAAAGGTGAGGCTCTTTCCCGGAACTCCGGGAAAGAGCCTCACCAGATGCAGCGACTTCCGCTCACCATGCGATTGCTGGGAGGACGCGCAAAGCGATGTGGGACGTCAGCTGCGGGCCATGCACTCGGTCACGAGGCGGAGTGCGAGTTGCAGGCCACGTACTTGGTCATGTTCCCGCTGCTGAGCACGTTGAGCGGGCCGTCCCAGTGCCACGGCAGGGCGCAGACGTTGTTGAGCACGTTGATCGAGCCGTCGCCACCGAGCTCCGCCGGCTGGCCGTTGCACGCGATGTACTCGGTCAGGTTGCCGGTGTTGCTGACGTTGAGCGGGCCCTCCCAGTACCAGGGCGCGACGCAGACGTTGTTCAGCACGTTGAGGCTGCCGTCGCCCGGACCGTCGGTCGTCACGACCGACGCGTTCGCGCCCGTCGCGGCAGCGCCGATCAGACCGGCCGCCATCACCACGGCCGCCGCTGCGCGACCTGCCACGCGGAATCCTCGCATCATTGTGTCTCCTCGAAATAGCGTCGAATGAATATCGATGAATCACCCGCATGAATGACACGCGTGTGATTCATCGCGATGAGCATCTTCCGAGAAATTCACCTTGTCAATCGGAACGCCATGCGCGGCATCGAGAAGGATTACGACATTCCAGGATGGAAACCCCGGACAATGTGCCTGCAACTCCCACAACCCAGACATCACCACATTGATATTCGACCGAAAATCCGCGCGGCGGAGGCTTTCGCCTCGCCTTCCGCCCGCCCTTAGCGGCGTTCTTCGCGAGCCTTGGCCTCCACCGACAGAGTGGCCCGCGGGAACGCCTGGAGACGCGCCTTGCCGATGGGCATGCCCGTGACCTCGCAGACCCCGTACGTACCCGCCGCGATCCGCTCGATGGCATGCGACGTCTGGTCCAGCAGGTCGCGCATGTTGTTCACGAGCGTCAGCTCCTGCTCGCGCTCGAGCGCGCTGGAGCCGTAGTCCGCCTGGTCGTCCCCCGCGCCGTCGCCCGAGTTGCGCAGGAGGTCGCTCAACTCGGCATCCGCGGCCCGCAACTCACCCTCCAGACGCTCCTTGTCCTCCAGGAGCAGGGCCGCGAGCTCCTCGACCTCGCGCAACGTCCACGGGTCCTCACCATCACGCACCGGGAACTTCTTCACATCTTTGGCAAGTCGAGGAAACGACTGCTTCAGCGCGGTGCGCGTAGTCGTCGAAAGCTTGGTCATGGGATCCCCTTCACGGCCGCCCCGAGTCAAGTCCGAGTAGCGTAGGCACAAGAAGCGGCCCGCACAACGGGACTCGCCGAACTGACGACGAATCTCGCTGCACGGGCCACTGTCGGTGCCGCCGCGCGCCGGTGGCAATGAGGTCGTTCTCCGGGGCCGGCGCTCGGCGCCCTCGCGACCGCGGGCAGGGGGCCGGTGACCCATCCCGCCCGCTCAGGCGTCAGATTCCCTGTGCCATCTCCGCGGGACGACCCTGCGGCTGGTTCGCGCGCCCCTGCGGGAGGGCGGAGCCCCGGGCGTCGAGGTCACCGAGCAGGTTCTGCAGGAAGCTCTTGAGACGAGTGCGGTAGTCGCGCTCGAAGAGACGGAGCTCGTCGATCTTGCGCTCCAGCAGCGAACGCTCCTGCTCGAGCTGCGACAGGGTCCGGTGGCTCGTCTCCTCGGCATCGCGCACGATCCGGGCACCCTCGGCCTTCGCCTCGCTGATCAGCCGGTCACCCTCCTCCTGGCCGGAGCGCACGTAGTCGTCGTGCAGCTTCTGGGCCAGCTGGAGCATGCCCGTGGCGTTCTCCGGCTCGGGCGCGCCCTGCGGGCCGCCCATCGGCGCGGCGACGGGAGCCGGCGCCGGCACGGGCGCGGCCTGGCGCTGCACGGCACCGTCGCCCCGGGAGAGCTCCGCAATACGCCGCTCGGCAGCTGCCAGCTTGGAGTGCAGCCCCTCGTTCTCCTCCTGGACGGACGTGAGGGTCCGCACGACCTCGTCGAGGAAGTCGTCAACTTCCTCGACGTCGTACCCTTCACGGAACTTTGTTGCAGAGAACTTCTTGTTCAGGATGTCCTCAGCTGTCAACAGTGCCATGCATGTCACCTCAATGCCTTGAAGCCGGAATTGCTCGGTGGACACCTGCGCTCACCGGTGATGGTGGCGGCCGGCGCGCCCGCCGGGTTCCCACGTTAGCGGATTGTTACCGAGCTGGACACCAGGACCGTACCCGGTCACGAATTCATCACATGCCCGGAGGGCATCTCATGACGTAGGTCACAGTCATGCCGTCGCAATGGCGAGACTACCGACGATCGTTCTGGCAATAACCACCAGGAAAAAGAGCGCCATGAAAGCAAGGTCCAACTGGACCGAGCCCAGCCGCAGCGGGGGGATGACCCGCCGCAGGACCCGCAGCGGCGGGTCCGTCACGGTGTAGATCGCCTCGGCGATCACGAGGACGACACCGGACGGGCGCCAGTCACGGGCGAAGTACTGCACCCAGTCGAAGATCAGCCGTCCGATGAGCAGGAGCAGGAACGCGAACAACGCGAAGTCGATGATTCCCCAGAACAGAGCCACGGGACAAACCTACGCGACGGGCGCCAGGACGCGGTAACAGCGCGCCGGGCACCCCGGAGGATGCCCGGCGCGCCCGACCGGTCGGCAGGAAGCGGCCCCGCGGACGTGAAACGTCAGCTCTGGTTGTAGAACCCGCCCTTGCCCGTGGCGGGCGGCTCGGCCACGCGCTCCTCGCCCGCGATCTCCACGTGCTCCGGCGACAGCAGGAACACCTTGTTGGTCACGCGGTCGATCGAGCCGTGCAGTCCGAAGATGAGGCCGGCCGAGAAGTCGACCAGGCGCTTGGCGTCGGCGTCGTCCATGTCGGTGAGGTTCATGATCACCGGCGTGCCCGAGCGGAACGCCTCACCGATCATCCGCGCGTCGTTGTACGAGCGCGGGTGCACCGTGGTGATCCGGCGCAGCTCGGACGTGGACAGCGCGACATCGGGCGCGCCGTCGGGGTGCAGCGGGGTCACCTGGGCGTGTCGGTGGTCCTGCACGGTCTCCTCCACGTCCTCGTACTCGTCGTAGTACGCGTCCCGCTCGCCCTGCTCGTCGGCGAGGCCCAGATACAGCATGGTCTTTCGAAGCGCTCCGGCCATCGCTCTCTCCGTTCGTCGCCCTCTTGCGAATCCTTCTCCGCCATCCGGTCGGCCTGCGTGCGGCCGCACGAACCCGTGCGGCTTGACAAAAGTAGCCTGGCGCGTTCCGACACCGAAGTGCGACACGCCGTGCCATGACCAACTTTGCCAAAGTTGTTCAACTCACGCCCACTGAAATTACAGCTTTGTGCTTCCGCAGGTCAGGACTCGAACGGTAGCCGGGGTGTCTGACATCGACGAAGGGTGCGGCGCAGGGTGCGGGCCGAGGGACGAGGCATGCGCCCGGAGCGGAACACGAGGAGATGGCGCGACGAGCACTGACATCCGATCAGACCAGCGCGACGACGCCCGCCTGCCGGCCGGTGGCCGTCCCGCGGGCCGTCGCCCGGCGGTGGGAGAAGAACGCCTCGTCCTCGAGGGTGCAGTGCGGGACACGGGTCACGGCGACCCCGGCCCCGGACAGCTGGGCCCCGACGGCCGCCGGCAGGTCTAGGGCCGGCGTCCCCCACGACGTCTCGGCGAAGGCGCCGGGCACCGCGGACGCCACCTCGTCGCGCAGTTCCCCGGGCACCTCGTAGCAGCGTCCGCACACCGCCGGGCCCACCACGGCGCGCACCCGGTCCGGCCGAGCGCCGCGCGCCGTCATGGACTCCAGCGCACGCAGCACCACTCCGGCGGCCGTGCCCTTGCGCCCCGCGTGCGCGACGCCGACCACCCGCGCCTCGGCATCGGCGAGCAGAACGGGCACGCAGTCCGCGACCAGGACGCCGAGGCCCAGCCCGCGCTCGGTGGTCACGAGCGCGTCGCCGTCGCCCGCCGTATCCGGCGCGGGCTCGGCGTGCCACTGCCCGCGTTCCTCGGAGCCGAGCGGGATCACCCGGTCGGAGTGCACCTGTGTGGCGAAGGCCACCGGGATGCCGTCCAGGGCCGCGCCCAGCCGGGCCCGGTTCGCCCGGACGCGACCGGCGTCGTCGGACACGTTGAGCCCGAGGTTCAGGCCGGGGCCGGACGGCCCCGCCCAGGGCGGCGGGGAGACGCCGCCTGCCGCCGTGGTGAAGAACGCCAGCACGCCCTCGCCGAGCTCGGCGGGGATCGTGTCGATGCCGGTGGCCGCTGTCATGGGCCGGGAGCCTACGGGGTCGTCCGGGTCAGGCCGGCACGGATCACTTCAGGAAGTCCGGCACGTCGAGCTCCTCGCTCGCCCGGCGCGACGCCTCGTCGAACATCGGCGGCACCTCCACGCGCGTGCCGTGCCCCGAGGCGCCGTCGGCGTCCCGCCGGTCGAACGCGGGCGAGACCACCACCGCGGGCTCGTCGAGGCTCTCGGGCACGTCGTCCCCGCCGTCGTCGGTCACGACGTGCGGCAGCGCGGTCACCGCCGCGGGCGGGAACGACACGGGACGGTCGTCCCCCGGGGGCGCGGGCACGGGTTCCGGCGCCCGGCGCGCCGCGTCCGACGACGAGACGGCGGGCATCTGGGCGGTGGCGGGGGACGACGAACGCGCGCCCGTGATCGTGCCCAGCGCGCCGGAGTCCTTGCGCTGCTGCGGGACGCCGCCGTCGAACCCCGCCGCGATGACGGTGACCCGCACCTCGTCGCCCAGGGCGTCGTCGATGACCGTGCCGAAGATGATGTTCGCCTCCGGGTGCGCGGCCTCCTGCACCAGGCGCGCGGCCTCGTGCACCTCGAACAGCCCGAGGTCGCTGCCGCCCTGGATCGAGAGCAGCACGCCGTGGGCGCCGTCGATCGACGCCTCCAGCAGCGGCGAGGAGATCGCCAGTTCGGCGGCCTGCACGGCGCGGTCCTCGCCACGGGCCGAGCCGATGCCCATCAGCGCGGACCCGGCACCCTGCATCACGGACTTCACGTCGGCGAAGTCGAGGTTGATCAGGCCGGGGGTGGTGATGAGGTCGGTGATGCCCTGGACACCGGAGTGCAGCACCTGGTCGGCCGAGTGGAAGGCGGAGATCGCGGACACGTTGCGGTCCGACATCGACAGCAGCCGGTCGTTCGGGATGACGATCAAAGTGTCGACCTCGTCGCGCAGGTTCTCGATGCCCTGGTCCGCCTGGACGGCCCGGCGGCGGCCCTCGAAGGTGAAGGGGCGGGTCACGACGCCGACGGTCAGGGCGCCCAGGGACCGCGCGATACGCGCCACCACGGGCGCGCCGCCCGTGCCCGTGCCACCGCCCTCGCCGGCCGTGACGAAGACCATGTCCGCGCCACGCAGCACGTCCTCGATCTCCTCGGCATGGTCCTCGGCCGCCTTCTTGCCGACCTCGGGATCGGCGCCGGCGCCCAGGCCACGGGTGAGCTCGCGACCGACATCGAGCTTGACGTCGGCGTCCGACATGAGGAGCGCCTGCGCGTCGGTGTTGATCGCGATGAACTCGACGCCCTTGAGGCCGACCTCGATCATGCGGTTGACGGCGTTCACACCACCGCCCCCGATGCCGACCACCTTGATCACTGCCAGGTAGTTCTGCGGAGTTGCCACGTCGTCGCCTTTCGATCCGGGTCCTTGCGACCGCCCCCTGTCCCGCGAGAAAGTCTCAGGTTAAGGTAGAGGGTTAGTGTTATGTCACGTTGCTGCTGACTCCGACGGTATGTGCGTACCACTGCCGGTCCAAGAACATCGTCGCGCGTGTCGCGCCGCGATGCACGCTCGAATCACACTCGTGTGATTTCGCCGCGCGCGATCTCCCCGCGAGATCCCCCGCACGATCTCCCCGCGCGGCCCCGGCACGGGTGATCTCAGCGCGTGACCGGGAGGTCCGGGGACGAGACGTCGATGATGCGCGCGTCCGGCTCCGCCGCGCGGAGGGTGGTGACCACGCGCGCCTTCAGCTCCAGCCGGTCGCCGCTCCCCCAGACCACCGCGGTGCCGTCGACGAGGCGGGTGCGCACGTCGTCCTGTGTGTCGGCAGTGACCGACGCGACCTTGCCGGCGAGCCCCGGCGGCAGCGCCGCCATGACGTCCAGCGCGGCGAAGAGGGCGGCGCGCGAGCCGGGGTCGTCGGACAGCGGCACGCTGACCACGGGCACGTTCCTCGCCGACGTGGCGGTCCCGACCCGCACCGCGTCCTCGTCGAGCAGCGCGTACCCCTCGCCGTCGGGCACGGCGACCACGGGCTCGCGCGAGGTGAGCTCGACCGTCAGGCCGCGCGGCCAGTCGCGCATGATCCGCACGTCCTTGACCCCGTTCAGCCCCAGGACCCGCTCGCGCAGCGCGATGGTGTCGAGCCGGGGCAGCGGCACGCCGCGCTCGGGGAAGATCTCGTCGCGGACCTCGCCGACGTCGATGGTGGTGCCCTCGCCCGACACCGTGACCCGCTCGGTGTCCAGCGCCAGCACCGGCGAGAAGAAGGCCAGCCAGCCCAGCGCCACGGCCGCCGCCGCACCGCCCGTCGCCCAGGCGACGCGGCGCCAGAGGCGGGTGCGCGCCATGGCCCTGCGTTCGGCGTCCCGCTCGGCGAGCTTGTCGACCATGCTCACCGGCCCCGTCGGGGGCCCGGGCCGGTCCGCCGCCGCGGCGGTCCCGCCCGGGGTCCGCGCCGGAGTCGCCCGTTCCTCGTGCTCCGCCCCGGCCGAGGCGCCCGCGCCGCGGCTCTTGGCCCGCGCCGGGTCCTTCGCCGGAGGCTGCCCCCGCCGCGCCGGGGTGGACGGCTGTCTCATCCGCTCGCGTTCCCCGCAGCCCGCGGTTCCCCGGCCGTGGCGCGCTCGGCGAGCCGGGCCAGGATCTCCGGCCCGAGGATCGTGACGTCCCCCGCCCCGACGGTGAGCACCAGGTCCCCCGGCCGGGCGAGGTCCGCCACCGCGCGCGCGGCGTCGTGCATGTCGTCGACGGCGTGCGCCGTGTCCGGCGGCATCAGCCCCGTGATGGTACGCGGGCCGACCGCCGGGTCCGCGTCCTCCCGTGCCGCGTACACCCCGGTGACGACCACCTCGTCCGCGAGGGAGAGGACCCGCGCGAAGTCGGCGGCGAAGTCCCGGGTGCGCGAGTACAGATGCGGCTGGAAGAGCACCAGGACCCGGCCGGGCGCGGCCACCGTCCGGGCGGCCTCCAGGAGGGCCGCCACCTTCGTGGGGTGGTGCGCGTAGTCGTCGACCACGCGCACGCCGCCGGCCTCACCTTTCGGCTCGAACCGCCGGCCGGTACCGACGAAGGCCCGGGCGGCGGCGACGGCGTCGGCCGGCGGGACGCCCAGCAGCACGGCGGCGACCACGGCGGCCGTGGCGTTCAGCACGTTGTGCCTGCCGGGCACCGTCAGCCGCAGCGCCAGCGGCTGCGGCCCGAGCAGCGCACCGTCCAGCGTCGCCGTGGAACCGTCCGCCGCGGTGGTCAGATCCGCGATCCGCACGGCGGCGTCGTCGGACTCGCCGTAGGTGATCACCCGCCCTCCGCCGGCGGCGACCTCCCGCGCGACGGCGCGCGAACCGTCGTCGTCGGCGCACGCGACGAGGGTCCCGCCGGGCGCCAGGCGCCCGGCGAACTCCACGAACGCGGCGTGGATGGCCTCCGCCGTGCCCCAGTGGTCCAGGTGGTCCGGCTCCACGTTCGTCACGACCGAGACCACGGGTTCGTAGTTGAGGAACGAGCCGTCGGACTCGTCGGCCTCGGCCACCAGGATGTCCGACGATCCGAGATGCCCGCCGGGCGTCTCGCCGTCGGCCGTGCGGACCGTGCTGCCGATCGCGTAGGACGGGTCGGCCCCGGCCTCGCGCAGCACGGCGGCGAGCATGGCCGACGTCGTCGTCTTGCCCGCCGCGCCCGCCACGGCCACGCCCCGGCCGCCGGCCATCAGCGCCGCGAGCGCCTCCGAGCGGTGCAGCACGCGCAGCCCGGCGGCGCGGGCGGCGGCCAGCTCGGGGTTGGTCTCGCGCACGGCGCTGGAGATGACGACGGTGTCGGCCGGGCCGGTGTCGCCGGCCGCGTCGTCGCCCGTGCCGTCCCCGTCGCCGGTGACGTGCGCGGCGTCGTGCCCCACCCAGACCGGGACGCCTGCCGCGCGCAGCCGGGCGACGGCGGCAGAGTCGGCGCCGTCGGAGCCCTGCACCGCCACGCCCCGGGCGTGCAGCAGGTGGGCGACGACGGACATGCCGGCGCCGCCGATGCCGATCATGTGCACGCGCCCGAGACCGGCGGTCTCGTCGCGGCCGCGTCCCCCCGGTCCGCGACCGGGGCCCCGCCCCGGGTCGGGTGCGGCGTGGGTCACGCGATCGCCTCCGCGACGAGGTCGACGACGCGAGCGGCGCCGTCGCGGATGCCGGCGGTCGCGGCGCCCTTGGCCATGACCTCCAGCCGCTCGGGGTCGCCGAGGAGGGCGGGGATCGTGCCGGCGACCCAGTCGGCCGTGAGGTCGGCGTCGTCGACGAGGAGTCCGCCGCCGGCCTGGACGACGGGGGCGGCGTTGAGCCGCTGCTCGCCGTTGCCGATGGGCAGCGGGACGTACACGGCGGGGATGCCGAGGGCGGCCAGTTCGCTGACGGTGCCCGCGCCTGCGCGGCACACGACGACGTCGGCGACGGCGAGCGCGAGCTGCATCTCGGCGAGGTAGTCGCGCACCTGGTAGCGGGCCGCGGCGTCGGCGGGCAGAGCTGCGGCCAGCTCGCGGACCGGGCCGTCCTTCTCCTTGCCGGTCAGGTGCAGCACCTGGGCGCCGGTGGCGGTGACGGCCCGGGCGGCGCCGCCGACGGCGCGGTTGAGGCTGAGTGCGCCGAGGGAGCCGCCGGTGACGACCAGGGTGGGCCGGGCGGGGTCGAGTCCGAGGGTGGCGGCCGCCCGGGCGCGGGTCCCGGCGGGGTCGGCGGCGCGCTGGTCGACGAGGGCGGCGATCTCGGCGCGCAGCGGCAGGCCGGTGAGGACCCCGCCCTTGAGCGCGGTGCCGGGGAACGTCAGGCCGACCCGCGCGGCCCAGCGGGAGCCGAGCTTGTTCGCGAGGCCGGGCCGGGCGTTCTGCTCGTGGATGACGACGGGGACGTCCTTGCGCCGCGCGGCGAGGTACGCGGGAGTGGACACGTAGCCGCCGAACCCGACGACGGCCTGCGCGTCGATCTCCTCGATCGCGGCCTCGGCGGCGTGCACGGCCTCGCGCAGCCGGCCGGGCAGCGCGAACAGGTCGGCGGACGGCCTGCGGGGCAGCGGCACCCGGGGCACGTGCCGCAGCTCGTAGCCGCGGGAGGGGACCAGCTCGGCCTCGAGGCCGGTAGCGGTCCCCAGGGCGAGCACCCGGGCCTCGGGCTCGCGGCGGCGGATCTCGTCCGCGACTGCGAGCAGGGGGTTCACATGTCCCGCGGTCCCGCCTCCGGCGAGTACCACCGACCGGACGTCTGTCTGGGTCAACTCAGTTCCACCTCGTCATCGTTTCCTTCTCGTCGCCGCGCCGAGCACGGCCAGCGATCTGCGGACGACGCTACCGCGTGCGGCGAGCGCCTCCGACGCGCCGGGCTCGGTCCGTGCGAACGAGATCACCATTCCCAGGGCCCCCATCGTCGTGATGAGGGCGGATCCGCCCGCCGACACCAGGGGCAGGGGCACGCCGATCACCGGCAGGAGGCCGATGACCACCCCGATGTTCACCAGTCCCTGCCCGACGATCCAGCACGCCACCGCGGCCGTCGTGACCTTGACGAACGGGTCCTCGTGCCGCCGCACGATGCGGCTCATCGCCAGCCCGAGGACGGCGAAGAGGCCTAGCACGAGCAGTGTGCCGAGCAGGCCGAGCTCCTCGCCGATCACGGCGAAGATGAAGTCGTTGTGCGCCTCGGGCAGGTAGGACCACTTCTCGCGGCTCGCGCCGAGCCCGACGCCCCACAGCCCGCCCGTGCCGAGGCCGAACTTGCCGTGCAGCGACTGGTAGCACTCGCTCGTCACGTCGCAGTCGGCGCCGTAGGTGGCCAGGATGCGGTCGAGGCGGTCCCGGCTCTCCTGCAGCACGACGAACGCGTAGCCGACGACGGCGGCCACCGCGGCGCCCAGGCCCAGCAGCCCCGCGGGCACGCCGGCCACGATGAACGCGCCCGCCACCAGCAGACCGACGGTGATCGCCGTGCCGAGGTCGCCCCCGGCCAGTACCAGCCCGAGCACGACGACGGCGCCCGGCACCGCGGGCATGATCGCGTGCGACCACGAGCCCAGCAGGGCGTGCTTGCGCCCGAGGACCGTGCCGAGCCAGAGCGCGAGCGCGAACTTGGCGAGCTCGGACGGCTGGAAGCTGACCGGCCCGAGGACGAGCCAGTTCTGCTGCCCGTTGCGGATCTCTCCGAGGAAGATCACGAGGATCAGCAGCGCGACCGCGACCAGCAGGGCGGGCAGGGCGAGGCGCTTGTACCAGCGCACGGGCACGCGTGACGCGACGAACATGACGGGCAGGCCCATGAGCGCGTACTGCGCCTGGGTGAGGAAGTCCCGGTACGGGGAGTCGCCGTCGGCGATGGACGTGACCGCGGAGCTGGACAGCACCATGACCAGCCCGATCACGGTGAGCAGTCCGGTGGCGCCGATGAGCAGGAAGTAGCTCGTCACGGCGTTGTTCCACTGGCCGAGCCACTCGCGCTCGCCGCGCGCGCGTCCGGCCGACGACGTCGTCGCCATGCTCCCCTCGCTTCGTCAGTGACGGCGCCCGGCGCCGTCGTGCGCGCCGTCCCGGTCCGCCTCCTGGCGCACCGCTGCGGCGAACGCCTCGCCGCGGGCCGCGTAGGAGGCGAACTGGTCCATCGACGCGCCGGCAGGGGCCAGCAGCACCGTGTCGCCCGCCCGGGCCAGGCCGCGGGCGGCGGACACGGCCCGCCGCATCACTGTCCCAGTGTCGCCGGGATCGATCCGGACCACGGGGATCTGGGGGGCGTGTCGCGCGAGCGCGCCGGTGATCGGCGCGGCGTCGGCCCCGATGACGACGGCGGCGCGCAGCCGGTCCGCGCGGGTGGCGACGAGCTCGTCGAAGTCGGCGCCCTTGGCCAGTCCGCCGGCCACCCAGACGACGGTGCCGTGCGGGAACCCGGCGAGCGACGCCGCGGCGGCGTGCGCGTTGGTCGCCTTGGAGTCGTTCACGTACGCGACGTCGCCGATCTCGGCCACGCGCTGGATCCGGTGGTCGCCCGGCGCGAAGGCGCGCAGTCCGTCGCGGACCGCGGCGGCCGGGACCCCGTGGGCGCGGGCGAGCGCGGCGGCGGCGAGGGCGTTGGCCACGAGGTGCGCGGGCGGGGTGCTGCCGCCGGCCAGGTGCGCGAGGTCGGCGAGCGTGCCGAGCTCGGCGGCCGATCCGTGGCGTGCGGGGTCGTCGGCGGCGAGGTGGAACGCGCGGTCGACGAGCACGTCCTCCACGAGGCCGACGTCGCCCGGCCGGGGGACACCGGCGACGAACCCGACCGCCCGCGCGCCCTCGCCGACGTCGGCCGCGCGGACGAGGTCCTCGGTGCGCCGGTCGGTCGTGTTGTACACGCACGCGACCTGGGCCCGCTCGTAGATCCGGCCCTTGTCCGCGGCGTACGCGTCGAGCGAGCCGTGCCAGTCGAGGTGGTCGGGGGCGATGTTGAGCACGGCGGCGGCCTGGACGGCCATCGTGTGGGTGTGGTGGAGCTGGAAGCTGGACAGCTCCACGGCGAGCACGTCGAGCTCCGGGTCCAGCGCGGCCTCGATCAGCGGACGGCCCACGTTCCCGACCGCCGCGGACCGCAGCCCGGCGGACGTGAGGATCGAGTCGAGCATCTCGACCGTGGTGGTCTTCCCGTTGGTCCCGGTGACGGCGAGCCAGGGCGCGGGGCCGCGCCCCGCTCCGTCCTGCGCCGGGCCGGGACCGGCGCCGTCCGACGGCGCCCGCTCCACCCGTAGCCGCCACGCCAGCTCGATCTCGCTCCACACGGGCACCCCGGCCGCCCCCGCGGCGACGAGCAGCGGCGACGACGGCGCCCACCCGGGCGAGGCCACGACGAGGTCGGCCCCGGCGACGACGTCCGCCACGACAACGTCGTCGGCGCGCGACCACGCCATTTCACTGGGTGGTCGCGCTCCCGCCGGGCGAGATGGCGTGGTCGCCGACGGCGTGGCGGCGTCGTCGGTCGGCAGCGTGGCCGCGGCGTCGGTGGCCGCTGGGGACGGGAGGCGGATGTCGGCGTCGTCGGACCGGGCGTCGACCGTGGTCACGCTCGCGGCGCGGCTGCGCAGTGCCGCCGCCACCGCACGGCCGGTGACACCGTATCCGGCGACGACGACGCGGGCGCGCTCCAGCGGCACCGCCGGTTCGATGACCGGCCGGTCCGCATCTGCGCCGCCGGCCGCCGGGCGCCCTCCACCGGACGACGCCGGTCCCTGCGTCACGACACCACCCATTCGGCGTAGAAGATGCCCATGCCGAGCGCGGCGAAGAGGCCGGCGATGAGCCAGAACCGGATGACGATGGTCACCTCGCCCCACCCGGACAGCTCGAAGTGGTGGTGCAGCGGCGCCATCTTGAAGGCGCGCTTCCCGGTCAGCTTGAGGGAGCCGATCTGGATCGGGACGGACGCCACGATGATGACGAACAGGCCCCCGATGATCACCGCGAGGAGCTCGGTGCGCGACAGGATCGACAGGCCGGCGAATGCGCCGCCGAGCGCAAGCGACCCGGTGTCGCCCATGAAGATCTTCGCGGGGTTCGCGTTCCACCACAGGAAGCCGAAACAGGCGCCCATGATCGCGGCGGCGATGATCGCGAGGTCCTGCGGGTCGCGCACCTCGTAACAGCTCGGCCCGGCGGCGGCGAAGCGCTGGCAGGACTGGTTGAGCTGCCACACGCCGACCAGCACGTAGGCGCCGAACGTGATGAGGGAGGCGCCCGTGGCGAGGCCGTCGAGACCGTCGGTGATGTTCACCGCGTTCGACCAGGCCGCGACCAGCAGGTTCGCCCAGACCACGAAGAGGATGAGACCCACGGTCGCGCCGAAGAACGCGAGGTCGATGTTCGTGTCGCGCAGGAACGAGATCTTCGTGGACGCCGGGGTGCGGGAGTTCTCGTTCGGGAAGCCGAGTGCGAGCACCGCGAACGAGACTCCGATGAACCCCTGGCCGATCAGCTTGGCGCGCGCCGTCAGGCCGAGGGAGCGCTGCTTGCGGATCTTCGTGAAGTCGTCGAGGAAGCCGATGAAGCCGAGGCCCACCATGAGGTACAGGCACAGCAGCGCCGACACGCTCGGCAGCCGCTGGCTGACCATCATCGACACCGCGAAACCGACGAGCGTCCCGACGATGATCACGACGCCGCCCATCTGGGGCGTGCCGCGCTTGGTGAAGTGGGCGGTGGGCCCGTCCTGGCGGACGAACTGGCCGTAGTTCTTGTGGATGAGGAAGCGGATGAACAGCGGCGTGCCGAACAGGGCCACGAGGAGCGCGACGGCCGCGCCGACCAGGATCGCGATCACCGGGCGGCCTCCTGCCCGGTCGGCGCCGCGATCGGCGCGCCGGTTCCGGCGAGGTGGTCGCCCAGGCGCCAGAGCCCGGCCCCCAGTGACGACTTGACCAGCACCACGTCGCGCGAGCGCAGCTCGCCGTCCAGATAGTGCGCCGCCGCTTCGATGTCCGGCACGAACACCGTCTCCTCCCCCCAGGAACCCTCCTGGGTAGCTCCCTCATGAATGTGGTACGCCCCTTCGCCCACCACGACGAGGAGCTTGATGTTGAGCCGGACGGCCAGCAGGCCGACGTCGTGGTGCGCGACGCGCGAGTCGTCGCCCAGTTCGAGCATCTCGCCGAGCACGGCGACCGACCGCCGCTCGCGCCCGGCCACGATCGCCAGCGCCTTGAGCCCGGCCCGCATCGAGTCCGGGTTGGCGTTGTAGGCGTCGTCGATCACGGTGATGCCGTCGGGCCGTTCGGTGACGGCCATCCGATGCGGGCTCGCCGGTCCGGCGTCGGCCAGCCGGCCGGCGATCGTCACCGGGTCGAGACCGAGGCGCAACGCCACCGTGGTCGCCGCGAGCGCGTTGGACACGTGGTGCTCGCCCACCAGGGCGAGGGACACGGGTGTCTCCGCGGGCTCCGGCGCCGGCACACCGTCCGCGCGGGACGGCTCGCCGTCGTCGGCCCCGTTCCGGGCGGAGCCGGCCGGTCCGAGCACCTCCGGGCGCACCCGCAGCGTGAACGACGCGCGGCCGTCCGGCCCGGTCGTCACGTCCTGCGCGCGGACGTCGGCCGTGGGGATCGTGCCGAAGGTGACGACGGCGGTCCCGGCCGCGCGGTCGACCCGCTCGGCCATCGCGGCGACGCGCATGTCGTCGGCGCTCAGCACGACGGTGCCGCCCGGCCGCGTGCCCTCCGCCATCTCGCCCTTGGTCCGCGCGATCGCGTCGACGCCGCCGAACTTCCCGACGTGCGCGACGCCGACGGCGAGCACGACGCCGATGTCGGGCGGCGCGACGGAGGTGAGGTACTCGATGTTGCGCGGCGCGTCGGCGCCCATCTCCAGCACCAGGAACCGCGTGGCGGGCGTGACCTCCAGCACCGTCATCGGCAGCCCGACCTCGTTGTTCAGTGAGCCGGCGGGCACGATCGTGGCGCCCTCGGGCCGCAGCAGCGCGCCGAGCAGGTCCTTCGTGGTGGTCTTGCCGACCGAGCCGGTCACCGCCACCACCCGCAGGTCCGGGTTCTCCTCGCGGACCCGCGCCAGCACGTGGCGGGCGAGGTCGCCGAGCGCGCGCTGCGGGTCCGGCGTCACGACGACGGGCACGCCGGCGCCGGGCAGTTCACGCGCCGCGAGCACGACGACGGCACCGGCCGCCACCGCGGCCGGCACGAACGCGTGCCCGTCAGCGGACTCGCCCTCCCACGCGACGAAGAGCGCACCGGGCTCCGCCTTCCGCGAGTCGGTGACCACCGGTCCGGTCACGCGTGCGTCCGGTTCCCCGTGCAGCGTCCCCCCGGTGGCTGCGGCGACCTCCGCCGCAGTCAGCTCGATCATGCTCCGTCTGTCCTCTCGTGGTGATGGTCGACGTCGTCGGCGGGACGTCGCGTGATCGGTCCCTCGGGCGACCGATCTCGCGCCATCGCGCCGACCACGTCGGACTCCGGCCGCCTCGCCAGTGCGGCGCGGGCCTCCTCGCGGTCGTCCAGGTGGTGGTCCACGCCCGCGATCTCCTGGATGGTCTCGTGGCCGCGTCCGGCGATCAGGACGGTGTCCGCGGCAGCTGCCTCGGCGACGGCCCGCGCGATCGCGTCGGCCCGGTCCGCGATCTCGGTCAGCCCGACGTCGCGGCCGGCGCCCGCCAGCGCCTCGCGGGCCCCGGCGAGCACGGCGGCGCGCACGGCGGCGCGGTCCTCGCCGTGCGGGTCGTCGTCGGTCACGACGACGACGTCGGCGCCGCGCACGGCGGCCGCCCCCATGAAGGGGCGCTTGCCGGGGTCACGGTCGCCGGTCGCGCCGAAGACCACCGACAGCCGGCCCCGCGTCGTGGGGCGCAGCGCCGAGAGCGCGAGCTCGAGCGCCTCGGTGTTGTGCGCGAAGTCGACGACGACGCGCGGCGCGGTGGCCAGCACCTCCATGCGGCCGGGCACGGTGGCGGTGAGGCCGCCGGAGGACCGGAGCGCCGCGTCGACCGCGTCGAGGCCGGCCCCGGACTCCAGCACCATGACGACCGCGAGCGCCGCGTTGGCGACGTTGTAGCCGCCCGGCAGCGCGGTCCGCGTGCGCAGGGTGCGGCCGTCGCGGTGGGTGACCGTGAAGGCGGACCCGGTGCCGTCGGGCGCGATGCCGGACACCGTCCAGTCGGCGCCGGCGTCCTGCGGCCGGGTGCCCGTGCCGGTGGACAGGGTCGCGACGGGGACCTCGGCGCGGCGGGCCATCGCGGCGCCGTGCTCGTCGTCGACCACGACGACGCCGCGGCGGGAGCGCGCGGGCGTGAACAGCTCGGCCTTCGTGGCGAAGTACGTGTCCAGGTCGCCGTGGAAGTCGAGGTGGTCCTGCGTGAGGTTGGTGAACCCGGCCACGTCGTAGACGACGCCGTCCACCCGGTGCTGGGCGATGGCGTGCGAGGACACCTCCATGGCGAGCGCGTCCACGCCGTCGGACACCATCGCGGCGAGGACGGCCTGCAGGTCGGCGGCCTCGGGCGTGGTCAGGACGCTGGGCAGCACGCGGTCGCCGGACCGGGTCTCCACGGTGCCGACGAGGCCGCTCGTCCGGCCCAGCGCCCGCAGCAGGTGGTCGAGCTGGTAGGTGGTGGTCGTCTTGCCGTTGGTGCCGGTGAGACCGAAGGTGAGGAGCCGTTCGGCGGGCGTGCCGTACACGCGGGCGGCGGCGGGTCCGGCCGCGGAGCGCGGGTCGGGGACGACGACGACGGGTGCGCTCTCCCCGGCCAGGAGCGCGGCTCCCGCGGGGTCGGTGAGGACGGCCGTGGCGCCGCGCGCGAGGGCGTCGGCGGCGAACCGGGCTCCGTGCACGCGCGCACCGGGCAGGGCCACGAAGAGATCTCCCGGTCCTGCCGCGCGGTTGTCGGAGACGACGCCCGTGACCTCGGCGTCCGTGTCGGGGACTGCTGCTCCGAGGGCCGCCGCCAGGTCGCTCGCCCGATGCGGTGTCACGTGATCCGGGCGGATCCGAGCTTGCGGGGATGTCACGGGGTAGAACCTACCGTCTGCGGGCGCGGCTGCCGTACGCAGCGGTGTTGTGACGATCCTGACCCGGCGGGTCCGCGCCTCACCACGTCGTCTTCATCGGGCGGTACTTCTCGTCGCTCGAGGGATGCGCGACCCGCAGGCCTAACCGTTTAGCTTCCTCCGATCGTCGAAGCGCTTCAACTACGTTGCCCGTGCCGGGCACAGAGCCGTGCCCGCCGGGGGCCAGGCCGGCCCCTGAGGTGTCGGCACGAAGAGGTGAGCACGGATGAGACTTCGGCCAGTCGTCGCAGCCCTTGCCGGGTTGGGACTCGGAGCGACCGGGCTGGGGGTCGCCGCGGTGAGCACCGCGGCCGAGACCACGCCCGCGTCCGCCGCGCGGAGTGTGACCGCGCAGCAGACCGACTACGAGTGGGGCAACGTCGAGATCGTCGGGGGCGGCTTCGTCCCCGGCATCGTGTACAGCGAGGCCGAGCAGGGCCTGGCCTACGTCCGCACCGACGTCGGAGGCGCGTACCGCCGGGACCCGGGGACCAGTCGCTGGATCCCGCTGCTGGACCACGTCGGCTGGGACGACTGGGGCCACAGCGGCGTCCTGTCGATCGCCCCGGACCCGACGGACGCCGACAACGTCTACGCGATGGTCGGCTCCTACACGAACTCCTGGGACCCGAACAACGGCGCGATCCTGCGCAGCTCGGACCGGGGCGAGACCTGGGCCAGGACCGATCTGCCGTTCAAGGTGGGCGGCAACATGCCGGGGCGCGGCATGGGCGAGCGGCTCGCCGTCGACCCCAGCGACCCGAGCGTGCTGTACCTCGGCACGGAGGGCGGCCACGGGCTGTGGCGCAGCACCGACAGCGGCGCCACCTGGTCCGAGGTCGGCAACTTCCCGAACCCGGGCAACTACGTCGCCGACCCGTCGGATCCGAACGACTACCTCACCGGCAACCAGGGCGTGCTGTGGGCCGAGTTCGACCCCGCCGGCGCGCCGGCGGGCAGTCCGAGCAACACCGTCTACGTCGGCGTCGCCGACAAGGAGAACAACGTCTACCGCTCCACCGACGCGGGCGCCACGTGGGAGCGCGTGCCCGGCCAGCCCACGGGCTTCGTCCCGCACAAGGCGGTGCTCGACACCGCGGGCGGCCAGTTCTACCTGGCGACCTCGGACACGGGCGGCCCCTACGACGGCGCGCTCGGCGACGCGTGGCGCATGGACACCGCCACCGGCGCGTGGACGCGGATCAGCCCCGTGCCGTCGGACGACCCGGACGCCTACTTCGGCTACTCGGGCCTGACGATCGACCGGCAGGACCCGGACACGATCATGGTCGTCAGCCAGATCTCGTGGTGGCCGGACATCCAGGTCTACCGCAGCACCGACCGCGGCGAGACGTGGAGCCCGATCTGGGAATGGGCCGCCTACCCGGAGCGCACCCTGCGCTACTCGCTCGACATCTCCGGGGCGCCGTGGCTCGACTTCGGCAACCAGGACGCGCCGGACGACCCCAGCCCCAAGCTCGGCTGGATGACGGAGTCCTTCGAGATCGACCCGTTCGACTCGGACAGTTTCCTGTACGGCACCGGCGCCACGGTCTACGGCGGCGAGAACCTCACCGCGTGGGACGAGGGCGGCATCGTGGGCATCGGCGTCCGCGCCCAGGGCATCGAGGAGACCGCGGTCCAGGACCTCGCCGCACCGCCCGGCGACGTCGACCTCATCTCGGGGATGTACGACATCGGCGGCTTCGTGCACGACGACGTCGCCACCGTCCCCGACCGCTTCCACTACACGCAGCCGTACCAGACGGGCGTGCTGGGCGTGGACTTCGCGCAGGACGCACCGGACACGATGGTGCGCGTCGGCGAGTCGGACGAGGACGGCGCCGGGCACCTGGGCGTGTCGACGTCCGGCGGCGACTCGTGGTGGGCCGCCCAGGAACCGGGCGGCGTGTCGGGGCCGGGCACCGTCGCGCTGAACGCGGACGGTTCCCGGATCCTGTGGAGCCCGGACGGCGCGGACGTGCACGTGTCCACGACGCTCGGATCGAGCTGGACGGCGTCGTCGGGCGTGCCCGCCGGCGCACGGGTCGAGGCCGACCGCTCCGACCCGCAGCGCTTCTACGCCATGGCGGGCGGGACGTTCTACGCCTCCGACGACGGCGGCGCCACGTTCACGGCCTCCGACGCCGCCGGCCTGCCGACCGGGGACGTGCGGTTCGGGGCGGTGCCGGGACGGTCCGGCGAGATCTTCGTCGCCGGGAGCGACGACGACGGTCCGTACGGGCTGTGGCACTCGACCGACGGCGGCGCCACGTTCGCTGCCTTGGCCGGCGTCGACGAGGCCGACGCCGTCGGCTTCGGTGCGCCCGCCCCCGGGTTCGATCACCCGGCGGTCTATGTCTCGGCGCAGGTGGACGGTGTTCGGGGCCTGTTCCGGTCCGACGACGCCGGAGCGTCCTGGGTCCGGATCAACGACGACGA
Source organism: Myceligenerans halotolerans (assembly GCF_054782975.1). Lineage (NCBI taxonomy): Bacteria > Bacillati > Actinomycetota > Actinomycetes > Micrococcales > Promicromonosporaceae > Myceligenerans > Myceligenerans halotolerans. The sequence continues at coordinate 7,775 of NZ_BAAGRL010000026.1, read as the reverse complement.
GCACCAGTTCGCATGGACGGGCCAGGTCGTCACCGGCGACCCGGACGTGTACGGCCGCGTCTACGTCGGTACGAACGGCCGCGGCATCGTCATGGGCGAGTTCACCGGGACGACGCCCACTCCGACACCCACTCCCACGCCGACGACGACACCGAGCCCCGATCCCACCGGGACGGCTCCGGCGCCGGACTGTGTGGCCGGATGGCAGGTCGTGAACGAGTGGGGCAGCGGCTTCCAGGGTGAGGTCACGGTGACCAGCACCGGTTCGGAGACCGTGGATCCGTGGGTGATCGAGTGGTCGTTCGCGGCGGGTATCCAGATCTCCAGCGGCTGGGGCGCCGACGTCGACCAGGACGGCACGGCGGTCACGGCCGCGGCGCCGTCGTGGAACACCGGCCTCGACCCCGGGGAGTCGGCGACGGTCGGCTTCGTGGCGACGATGCCGGACGGCACCACGCCGTCGGCCGACGACATCCGTCTCGGAGGCAGCGTCTGCGGTTCTTCCTGACCGTCGACCGGTCTTCGACGTAGACCACGGGGTGGACGTCCGGTTCCGGCCGGTCGTCCACCCCGTGTCATGTGTCCGCCGGGGCGGGCGTCCGGCACCTCCGGGCGCCCGCCCCGGCGCTTTGCGTCGAGCGCCCGGATGGCCCGGAAGGGAACACGCGCGATTTCCGCAACTCCTCCACCGCGTCTTTATGTTCTTGACCTGCACATTGACATTACCTGCACGAGTTGCCGCGATCAAATCTCAGGCTATGTGGAGCAAAGTGGAGTAGCGTGGAGGCCGCGGGAGCGCGAGGGGAGGTGCGGGCCGTGGACACTGCGACATCCGGGTTGCCGGCGGGCGCGTTCACCGGCCTGGGCCTTCTTCTCGGCACGTTCACCCCGAAGCTCGACGAGAAGGGCCGGCTCATCCTTCCCGCCAAGTTCCGGGGTCGTCTCGCCGGGGGGCTGGTCATGACCCGCGGTCAGGACAGGTGCCTGTTCCTGCTCCCGATGGACGAGTTCGGCCGGATCTACGAGCAGGTCCGTTCCGCGCCCGTGACGAGCCGGCAGGCGCGCGACTACCTGCGGATGTTCCTGTCGAGCGCCTCGGACGAGGTGCCCGACAAGCAGGGCCGGGTATCCATTCCCGCACCCCTGCGCGAGTACGCGGGCCTGGGTCGCGACGTCGTCGTGATCGGGGTCGGCACCCGCGTGGAGGTCTGGGACGCGGAGACCTGGGCGGCCTACTCGGAGGAGAAGGAGGCGGGTTACGCCGGGATCGCCGAGGCGATCTCGGACCTCGGCATCTGACTCCCGGCCGTCCGGTGAGGCCTCCTCCCGCGAGGTCTGGCGCACTTCCCCGGCGCCAGAAGCGCGGAGGGAGACCTGACCGGGCGGCCCCGCTCGCCGGGGCGTGGCCCTCGGCACCTGGGCAAAACAAAAGAATCCGGCAAGTAACGATAACGGCATGAAAATGGAAGGAGGGCGGGACATGATGAACGCGACCCAGGAACGCGCCGGCGGCGCGGAGGACCGGCACCTGCCCGTCCTCCTGCAGCGCTGCGTCGACCTGCTCGCCCCGGCTCTCGCCGGGCCGGGTTCCGTGCTCGTCGACTGCACGCTCGGCATGGGCGGCCACACCGAGGGCGTCCTGGAGCAGGTGCCCACGGCCCGCGTGATCGGCATCGACCGCGACCCGGAGGCCCTCCGGCTCGCGTCCGAGCGCCTGGCGCGCTTCGGCGACCGGTTCACGCCGGTGCACGCGGTCTACGACGAGATCGGCGACGTCGTCGCCGACCACGCCGCCGGCGGCCGCACCCCGGGCGCCGTGCAGGGCGTGCTCATGGATCTCGGCGTCAGCTCGCTGCAGCTCGACGAGACCGACCGTGGGTTCGCGTATGCCCAGGACGCGCCGCTCGACATGCGGATGGACCCGACCCGCGGGCACACGGCGGCCGACGTGCTCAACACCTACGACGAGCGGGAGCTCGCACGGATCCTGCGGGACTACGGCGAGGAGCGGTTCGCCCCCCGGATCGCGCGGGCGATCGTCCGGCGGCGCGAGTCCGAGCCGTGGGAACGCTCCGGCGACCTGGTCGACCTGCTGCGCGCCACGATCCCGGCCGCGACCCGCAAGACCGGCGGGCACCCCGCCAAGCGCGCGTTCCAGGCGCTGCGAATCGAGGTGAACGGCGAGATCGAGGTGCTCGAGCGGGCCGTCCCGGCGGCGATCGAGGCGCTGGCCACCGACGGACGGATCGTCGTCGAGTCGTACCACTCGCTGGAGGACCGCATCGTCAAGCGGGCCCTGCAGCGCGGGACGACGTCGTCGGCCCCGCCCGGCCTGCCCGTCGAGCCCGAGACCCACAAGCCCTACCTGGAGGCGCTGACCCGCGGAGCGGAGACCGCCGACGGGCCGGAGCTGGAGCGCAACCCGCGCTCGGCGTCGGTCCGCCTGCGGGCCGCCCGGCGTCTGCGCCCCACCCCGGACCATCTGCGCGAGGCACGCGGCACGCGTGCCCGGGCAGACCACGAGACCCCCCGGAAGCACCAGGCACGCAAGGAGGACCGCCGATGAGCGCAGCACGCGCCACCGCCGCGCGGACCAGTACCGCACCCACCCGGTCGCCGTCGCGCCCGGCGAACCGCCGGCCCTCGCTGACGGCGATCCCCGGCGGCGCCGGACGGACCGGCCGCCGGTTCGACGTCGTCCGCGCGCCCCTGCATGCCCGGTCCAAGGTCCCGTTCCTCGTGCTGTGCGCCACGATCCTGCTCGGCGCGCTCGTCACCGCGCTCGTGCTGAACACGACGCTGGCGCGCGGCTCGTACGAGATGGCGCGGCTCCAGAGCGACGTGGGACGCACCGCCCAGGACGTGCAGGGCCTCCAGGAGGACATCGCACAGGCCGAGGCGGACCTCGCCGACACCGCGCGCTTGTACGGGATGGTCCCGGCCGAGAACCCGACCATGCTCTCGGTGAAGACCGGCAAGGTGGTGCAGGGGAACGACAAGTGACGACGCCGCGCGAGCCCGGTCGCTCACCAGCGCCCCGGGGGACGGCGTCGTCGGGGCGCGGCGCGCCGTCGAAGGGCTCGAAAGGTGCGGCCGGGCGGGCGAGCGGGGCCAGGGCGGCACCGCAGGGCACCGCGAAGGCCGCGTCCGCCCGGAAGTCCGCCCCGCGTGACTCGTCGCGCGGGGCGGCGGCCGGGCGGGCGTCGTCGGGCACGAAACGGTCGGGGGCGAAGCGGCCGGAGACGAAGGGCGCGACGCCGCGTGCCAGGCCGTCGGGCACGAAGCGCGCAGCAACGCCGTCCGGCACGAAGGGCGCGGCGAAGCCGTCCGGCACGAACGGCGCGGCGAAGCCGTCCGGCACGAACGGCGCCAGGAAACGGTCGGGCGCGAAGCGGGCGGGCGGCCGCCCGCCCGCCCGCAAGAAGCCCGCCGCCACGTCTCGTCTCGGCCTCCAGGCGCCGCCGGAGCAGCGGCGGGCGTCCTCCGAGAGGACGCGGGGCGCGGCCGGTGCCCGGCGCCCGGCACCCCTGGAGGGCCGCCGCTTCACCCCGACGCGCCCGGCCCCGGGCCGGCCGGAGGTGCGGCAGCGCTGGCTGATCGGCGTCACCGCGGTGATCATCCTGGTGTTCGTGGCCCGGCTGGTGCAGGTGCAGGTGATCCAGGGTCCGGCGCTGGCCGCGGACGCGCAGGCGGCCCGCCTGGCCACCGCCGTCACGCCCGCGCACCGCGGGGACATCACCGACGCCGACGGCGTCGTGCTGGCCACCTCCGTGGACCGCTACACCGTCGTAGCGGACCCGGTCGCCATCAAGGACTTCCGCGGGCACGGCCGCGTCGACTCGCGGGGCGACGCCGTCCAGGACGGCGCGCTGGGCGTGGCCCAGCTCCTGGGCCCCGTGCTGAACATCCCCGACGCCGAGCTCGCCGCCCAGCTGGTGGGCGAGTCGCGGTACGTCGTGCTCGCCAAGGACGTGGTGCCGCGCGCCCAGCGCGCGATCGCGGAGCTCGGGCTGCGTGCGTACATCCGGACCGACCTGGTCAGCAAGCGCACCTACCCGGCCGGCACGGTGGGTGCGGGGCTGCTGGGTTTCGTCGACGGGGAGCAGGCCGGCCAGGCCGGCGTCGAGGCCGCGTACGACGACGTGCTGGCAGGCACTCCCGGCTCCGAGACGTACGAGCGCTCGCGCGACGGCCTGCGCATCCCTGCGGCGGAGCAGGAGAACACTCCGGCCGTGCCGGGCGACGACGTGCGCCTGACGCTCGTGCACGACGTGCAGTGGAAGGCGCAGGACGCCGTCGACGAAGCCGTCCGCGAGACGGGTGCGGCCTACGGGATCGCGGTCGTGCAGGACGTGCGGACCGGCGAGGTGGTCGCCCTGGCCGACTCCGACGCGCCGGACCCGAACGACCGGTCGACGGCCGCCGTGGCGCGGCAGTCGAACGCCGTGACGGCGGTGTTCGAGCCGGGCTCCACCGGCAAGGTGATCACGATGGCCGCCGCGCTGGAGACCGACGCCTGGAAGCCGAACTCGCGCTTCACCGTGCCGTACCGGTGGACGGCGCCGACGGGCCAGACGTTCAGCGACTCGCACGAGCACGCCGTCGAACGCCTCACCCTGGCGGGCGTGCTCGCGGAGTCCTCGAACGTGGGCACCGTCATGGCGGGCGAGAAGATCCCGCTCCAGACACGCCTGGACTACCTGAAGAAGTTCGGGTTCGGGCAGATGACGGGCCTCGGCCTGCCCGGCGAGTCGGCCGGGCTCATGCCGTCCGACGACGTCGAGACGTGGGACATGCGTACCCGCGACACCATCCTGTTCGGCCAGGGCGTGGCGGTGAACGCCATCCAGGCGACCGGCGTCTTCTCCACCGTCGCCAACGGCGGCATCCGCCTGCAGCCCACGCTGCTGGCCGGGACGACGGACGCCGAGGGCGCCGAGTCCGCCGCCGAACGGCCCGACGGCGAGCGCGTCATCTCCACCGACACCGCCGACACCCTGCTGCACATGATGGAGGCCGTGACCGACGACGACGGCACCGCCGCCAACGCGAACGTGCCCGGCTACCGCGTGGCCGGCAAGACCGGTACCGCACAGATGTGGCTGGAGAACGGGAAGCAGACCTACATGGCGTCGTTCGTGGGCGTCGCGCCCGCCGACGACCCCCGTTACACCGTCGGCGTGTTCCTCCGCTCCCCGAAGAGCAGCATCTACGGCGGCGACGTCGCCGCACCGGTGTTCGCCGACGTCATGGGCTTCACCCTGCAGACGATGGACGTCCCGCCGAGCGACGAGAAGTACCGCCCGATGAAGACGACGTGGTGAGGAGGGGGGCGGGCCGGGGCGCGCTGATCGGGTGGCCGGACGCTGGCGCCTGGTGTGCTGAATACCGGGTAGCGGGTGTGCTGAAAACCGACTGGCGGGTGCGCCGAACACGAGCTGGCGTCCTGCGCCGGAGATTCGTGGTGGAGGTCCGCTGCGGTTGGTCGCGAACCGCAATCTCATACCGGCTGTTTCCGGCGAACCGCAACGTCATGCCGACCCCACGGGTCCAACCGCAGCCGCGCGACGGTTCCCTGCGCTCGAACCGCACCGTGAGTTCGTTGGCGTCGGCGAACCGCAGCCTGAGTCCGCCGGTGTCGGCCGAACCGCACCCTGAGTGCGCCAGTGTCGGTCGAACCGCAGTTCGAGAACGGTTTCCGTCGCCGAGCCGCAGTGACACGCCGACAATTCCCGGTGTTGTCGGCGTGTCCCTGCGGCTCGGCGGCGGTCGGCATACACAGGCTGCGGTTCGACGGCGATCGGCGGACGCAGGCTGCGGTTCGCCGACGCCGGCCGACGCACGATTGCGGTTCGCGACGAACCGCAACGGACCTCCACTACCAATCTCAGGCGCCGAACACCAGCGGACGCAGACGGCGCCCTGACGGGTGACGGTCGAGCCCGCGGCTTGGAGCGGGCGAGCGGGCCGCGCACTATGGGGCGTATGGTCTCGTGGTCCCGGGCTGCGCCGACACCGGCGCCCTGTCCCCTGAAGCAGCTTCCACCGTTCAGCCCGCGTGAATCCCGGTAAAGCGGAACTCGCTTGTCCCGTGCGGCGTGGCGGCCCCACACTCGCCGTATGACCACGACCTCGACGGCAGGGAACCCAGGCGACGTGACTCACAAGTCGCGCGGCTTCACCGTGCTCCTGGTCGTCACCTTCCTCGCGCTCACGAACTACGCGGCCCTGCTGTCGGTCGTGCCGCTGTGGGCCGCCGAGGGCGGTGCCGGTAGTGCGGCCATGGGCAGCACTACCGGCGTGATGATGACCGGTACGGTCGCCGCACAACTGGCGATGCCGTGGCTGTTCCGCCTGCTCGACCTGCGCACGATGGTCGTCGTGGGCGCCGCGCTTCTGGGCATCCCGACGCCTCTCTACCTGTTGACCACCGACCTGGCACCGATCCTCGCGCTGTCCGTGGCGCGGGGTGCGGGGTTCGCGCTGGTCGTCGTCGCGGGCGGAACCCTGGTCGGCGAGCTGGCGGCGAGCGGCCGCTTCGCTCGCTCCGCCGCCCTCTACGGAACGTCGGCGGCCCTACCCAACCTGGTCGCGCTGCCAGGTGGTGTCTGGGCGGCCCAGACCTGGGGGTTCGACGTCACCTTCTGGTTCGCAGGCGCCGCGTCCCTGGCCGGCTCACTCATCGCCGTCGGCCTGCCCGGCCGTCGTCGCGGGAGCTTCACGTTCGCGTCACTGGCCGCAGCACGGCACATCGTCCGCCCGATCGGGATCTTCCTCCTCGCCGCGGCCGCCTTCGGCGCCGCGACCACCTTCCTCCCGGTAGCCGGGCCGGGCAAACGGGACATCGCTCTCGCCTTGCTGACCGCATCGGTCGCGCTGGTCACGGCACGCCTGGCCGCCGGAGCCGTGGGCGACCGGATCGGCACCGGGAAGCTCCTCCTGCCCGCAGGCCTGACGTGCGCCGCAGGCGTCGCCCTCATCGCCGTGTCCCTGGCCGGCGGCCCGTGGTTCCTCCTCGGAGCGTTCCTGCTCGGCATCGGATTCGGCGCGACACAGAACGACTCCTTCGTCTCCGTCATGCGCACCCTCGGGCCCGGCCACCATGGCGCAGCCAGCACCATCTGGAACATCGCCTACGACGGCGGACTCGGCGCGGGTGCGTTCACGCTCGGGTTCGTGATCGCCGGGGCGGGGTATGCAGGGGCGTTCCTGGCGCTGGCGGCCGCGATCGGTGTTGTTGTGCTGGGGCTGACTGCAGGCGGCAAGCGGACTGCAATCGCGTCTACCTCAGGTCTCCGACCGGGAACATAGAACACCCACGCAAGCCACCGTTCTCACGGCAATGCTCGATAGGCCTCTGCCCATCCCAGGAACCGCTCATCTCCGAGGCGACCAGCGACAAAATCACCCGGCATCTGTGACTGTTCAGCGTAGTGGCTGACCTGCGGTGATGGGGTGGTGTGGGGTAGGTTCGGTGTGTGTCCGCGCCGTCGCTTGAGGAAGCCCTCGCGATGATGGTGCGCCTGGAAGCGCGGCTGGTGGATCTGGAGCGGTCGAACGCGGCGTTGGCGTTGGAGAACGCCGAGCCGCGACGGCGGGTGGGTCTGGATTCGTCGAACAGCGGTGGGCCACCGTCGTTGGACGGGTTGGGTAAGAAGCCCGCGAACAAGAGCCTGCGGACCTCGTCGGGCCGGCGGCCTGGGCGGGGCAAGGGTGGCAATCCCTTGAAACCGTGGAGGCGTGATTTTGCTTGGTCTGGCAGTCGTGCCTCGCGG